>JAZUPT010000051.1:0-32541 GCA_045605345.1 Candidatus Spyradenecus sp. | reverse complement strand
GGGAGGAGTTCGATCTCAGTTTGTTACAAATTCAAATCCAGTTTGTTACAAACTCAAATCCAGTTTGTTACAAACTCAACGCTGATTTCGCCCTTTTCCTCAACCAAAGCTATGCAAAAGTAAAGGAAGAACTCCCCGTACCTTGAATTTTACCCACACACATGGGACTTGAGCCTTACACTTTTATGGGAAGTTCATGAAGCTGTTTCGTCTTAAGCGACTATGCGCTTCATCTAAAACAAAACCGCCGAAGGGTCCATTTCCTTCGGCGGTTTCGTTTGAATGTCGCGGTAATTAGGCGGCATTTGGCATGAGAATCACACGGTCAAGCATAATGTTCGGGCCGCCCGTGCGACGGATATCGAGGCGCAATTCGCCATCCAAGAAGTCTTCCATATCTACGGGCAGTTCCAACCAATAGGCGCCTTCTGGATTCTCTGGCGAGACGCCATGCGCAGGAATCGTAAAGGAGCGTGCGCCATCAAAGGAACCCTCTGCCGTGCGCTTGCCCCCGCTATCGGGATCACGGAAGCGCACCAAGAGTTTACCACGGATATTGGTCGCACCCTTAAAGACCACGGTCAAGCTATCGGCCACCCAATATTTTCCCTTCTGGTCTGCCCACGTGCGCAGATTTGCCCCAAATAACTCGTAGGAGCCAGAGGTCAATTCTGCACGATCAAGGCGTTTTTTCCAAGGCACGTCACCGGATTGAGCCTCACGGAAGGCGGCACATTCAATGTAAGCAGTGGCCGTTTTGTAGGCTTCTGGACGCGGAGGCACTTCACGTTTCGGTGGCATAAGGGTCTCGGCGAACCACTGTTCCGTGACGGTTTCGGTAGGATTAAAGGCGGGCGATGCCACGTAATCCATCAACGAACGACGCAATTGGCGCGCTTCAGGACGATTGGCCGAGAGGTCAATACCAGAGACAAGCACCTTGCCTTTACCACACGCCACCTCAAAAATCATCCCTGCAAGGGCGGGCTTATGGAAGTCAATCACCGGCATTGCCAATGGCTTAAAGCGTTCGGACATCCCATTCAACTTAAAAGTCTTCGCCGAATTCACCAGATGATACCACTGCCAATCCTGCCAATCTTCCGTGGGGAAGGTCGCAAAGGCGGGAGAGGCTTGGTCAACCACCATGCCCAACGAAATCGCACGCTGACCAGGGAACCACGTTGTGCTCCAGTAAACCGGCTTGAAGGCCGACGGAAGCACATTGGCGGGATTACCCGATTGGCTTGCATCAAAGAGCACTTTGCCACCCGCCTTTGCCGTGGCGAGTGCGGTATCGTAATCATCCGTCACGGTAATCGCATCAGGGATAGACTCATCAATCGTCGCGGGATAGACCCAAATGCTCCAACGATTCTCCCCGAAGGTGAGCGTATGACGTGCAGGCGCAGTCACTGCAGCGAGCGGAAGGTCAAGCGTTGCGACCTCAGTCACAGAGCCAGAAGGCACCTGGCAGGTGACTACCCCACGCTGGTCTGCAAAGGTCCACGGCACCTCCGCAGTGAAGGGTTGGGCACCATAGTGATGAATGAGGAGTTTGACACGCAGGGTCTCTGCCGTCGTCCATGTATCCTTTGCAAAGCGCGCGAGTGGCACCGTATCGGCAAAGAAGACCGACGCCGGCACCATCGTCTCTGCACCCGGCTTCACATCATAGAAACTATCCAACCAACCAATCAGCGCCTCGCCCTGCCCCGAGTAGTCTTGGATGCCCAAGAGTGAAACACCCGCACAAGAAGGCGTACGCAAAAAGCTCTCAATCTCTGCCTTGTACATAAGGCGATTAGTCTTCAAAGAGGCCTTGCTGAATTCAGGCACAAAGCGCAAGACACCTGCGTCTGCACTCTGTTGGCGCAAGATTTCAAGATTCCACGGACGCAAAATGCCCGTATACTTCGGGATTTCTCGGTCAAAGTCAGGATAGACGGGCCACTGACCAATTTCGTGTGCAATCGTTGGCAAAGCCGTGCGACGATAGCTGCCTTCATAATCCCAATCAGTACCAGGGTGAAGCCGTTCGCGAATCATGCCCACGCCAGGATAAGCATGCGTCACGATAAAATCATCCGCCGCCGTGATTTGGCGTGCCGTTGAGGCGGCATAGAGGCGACGATTGTCATACTGTTTGCACGCTTCCATCCATTCGCCCAACTTCGCAAAGTCCGACGAACCGAGTTCATTGCCAATCGAAAGCGAGAAGAAGGAGGGCGAATTGCCATAAGTGTCCAGAATCCGACGCAACTCATTACGCACGAATTGGTCCACACTTTCAGGTCCCTTACCCAGGCCCTTCAAGTAAGGGAAGGTGCTCGTCATCCACCCATCAATCCAAATTCCCGCCTCAGGCGAGAGCAAAATGCCGAGTTCATCTGCCGCATCAAAGGCGGCCTGCGGCGGACACCACGTGTGAAAACGGATTTGATTGGCGCCCTGGTCCTTCTGCGCCTTCAAGATCTTGAGCCAACTCTCCTTGTCGGTATTGGGGTAACCCGTCAACGGGAAGTGGCAGTTCTCAAGATTACCACGCACAAAGAGCGGCGAACCATTGATGAATAAACGATTTCCCTCGCGCGTAAAAGTACGGAAGCCAAAACGGAAGGCGTGCTTAAAGGGTTTGTGAACTACGCCCGAACAGTGCACTCCATTGGGACATTCCGGATGGCGCAACGTCACCGTATAAAGCGTCGGCGACTCGGGTGTCCATGCTTTCGCGCCTGGAATACGCGCAACAATGCGACGGTCATCCCGCGAGATTACCTCCAAGGGCGCCCCCTCCACCGCGATTTCCAACGTCTTTCCATTCAGACACGGCGCCGCCTGCGGCAGCGTCACAGTAAAGGTGTCTCCAAACGGCGCATCAATGCGAGCTGCCGAGAGCGGATTAAAAGGGCGCAGTTCAATCTTGCCCAAGATACCATTCCACCGCGTCTGCATCGCATCGCCATAACTGTGCGCTTTCTCACCAATCGGATGAATCAAGCGATTGTCCACCGTCACCGTAAGGGTGTGACGACCAGGCGTAAGCGTCAGGGGATATCGATGTGGCGTTGCCAAGGAATCGCAACTGCCCACGGGCTTCCCATCTAATGCCACCGTACTCTTCCACAGCACGCGCTCCAAGAAGAGTTCGTAGCGGCCACTGGTTGCGTCCGTTACTTCAAAGGTGGTCGTATACACCGCCGCGCCCACATATTGATGCTTCAACGTAAGCGCACCATAGACAGCTTCCTCAGCCTTGGGGCCAAGCTGGGCATCCCCTAAGGTCGCAGGAAGAGTGATTTTCGCCTCCGTACCATCTGAAAGCGCGACCTGCCACGCGCGACCTGCCAAATCAATGGTGGGTTGCGCAAAGGCCGTCAAGGCACCCAAAAGTCCGAAAAAAGTTAAGAAATAACGCATTATGAATTCCTTTCCATCAGGGAATACTCACGAACAACACAAACACTATAACACGATTTCACCCTCAATCCCCACACTTTCTTCAGAGACTTCTCCCTTATGAATCCTGAACGCAGGGGAGAGAATACAGAAAAGAACGCCTCCATCCCGCAGGATAGAAGCGTCCATTTCGTCGGTGGGCGACGGTCGTTTAGACCACCTTACAGCAGTGCCGCCTTCAAGGCATCCACGCGATCAATGCGTTCCCACGGCACGTCCGCACGGCCAAAGTGACCATAGATGCAGCTGCCAGAGTAACTCCATCCCTTCGGATGCGTCAGATCCAAGTCACGAATCAAGGCAGCAGGACGGAAGTCAAAGATTTTACCTGAGAGCAACAGGTCGGCAATCTTTTCTTCGGCCACCTTGCCCGTGCCATAGGTTGCGATGTTAATGCTCATCGGGCGCGCCACGCCAATTGCGTAAGCCACCTGAATCTCGCACTTCTCTGCAAGCCCCGCCGCAACGATATTCTTCGCTGCGTAACGTGCATAGTAGGCTGCCGAACGGTCCACCTTGGATGGGTCCTTACCCGAGAAAGCGCCGCCACCATGTGCGCCCACGCCACCATAGGTGTCCACGATAATCTTACGCCCCGTCACACCCGAGTCACCCGCTGGACCACCAATCACAAAACGGCCCGTAGGATTGATGTGGAAGCGCGTCTCATTCGTCAAGAGACCCGTCGGTGCGAGCGTCGCGCGAATAACGGCTTCAAGGTCGGTATGAATCTGCGTTTCAGGTACATCACGCGTCTGGTGAGAGCAGACCACATCTGTGATTGCCACAGGCTTACCACCATCATAAAGCACCGATACCTGAGCCTTCGCATCGGGGCGCAAGTAATCAATCGCGCCCTGATGACGCAATGCTGCCAAGTCACTCAAAATGCGATGCGATGCCACCAAAGGCAACGGCAGAAATTCGGGGGTTTCATTCGTGGCATAACCAAACATCATACCCTGGTCGCCAGCGCCCTGATCTTCAGGGTCTGCACGATCCACGCCACGATTGATATCGGGCGACTGTGCATGCAGGTTATTTACGTAAGCAAAATCGTGATAGCTAAAGCCTTCCGTCGGGTCATCATAACCGATGCGCTTGATGACATCCGCGGCGATTGCCTTTGTATTCAGCGTCTCAAACCCACGGCAGGTGATTTCACCCAAATTCACGACCAAATTCGTACCACAAGCCGTTTCACAAGCCACGCGAGCGCGATCATCCAGCGCCAAGCAAGCATCCAAAACCGCATCAGAAATCGCATCCGCCACCTTGTCAGGATGTCCTTCTGAGACCGATTCAGAAGTGTAGATATGACGGGCATTCAATTTACTCATAAGTTCCTTTCCGGACTCGTTCCCCGAAAAACAAAACAGCAGTACATCCCTGCACTGCCGCCTGAAGTCGGAAATCCGAGTGCCTCCATTTTAGCGTACAGTTTTCAACCACCTGCGTCCGCAAGCCGGAGAGCTTTCAAATCAACGCAAATGGACCGACATTATACCACATCTACTTCCAAAGATTAATGCACACCACAAGAAAAAATAGTTGCGCTCAAGAGAATGCTCCCCCTGACCGCCACCCCTTTAATTCGAGCATTTACTTTTCTCCTCCCCTACGGTGTTCGCCTCCAATGGGTGAGGGTCGAAGGCATTCCCGCGCCTTCGATAGAGGCTCATTTGCGGGATATCCCCCGTCATTTGTGTATGCTCACCCCTATTCATCGGGCTTCAGCCCGTGAGAATGCGCTTCCGATATGGCATTTATAAGGAAAGAAGTGCCGTCACGCGCGAATTTATGATAGAATAGATACGACTTTTATTAAACACCTTACGTTATTTAAGGATTAGGTTATGGCAACTGAATTTTTGGTCGGACAGACTGCACTTTCGGCGTTTCGCGTGGATGCTTTGAAGAAGCGCCTTTCGGAGATTGGTTTCGGCGATTGCGAAATTGACACAAAGTGGGTCTTTTTGTTGCAAACCTCCTCTACCTTAACGGAAGAGGCGCTCGCAAAGGCTTGCACGCTGTTGGATGCAGATGCAAAGGCTCCCTTGCCCACGACAGGCATTTTCGTTGCCCCGCGCTTGGGCACGATTTCCCCGTGGAGCTCGAAGGCTTCTGATATCTTCCGTTACTGCGGTGTACGCGGTGTCCGTCGCGTGGAACATGCGATGCACATGACCGTGACGCGTGGTGGCGAAGTGGTGGCGCGTGAAGCCCTCGGCACCGACGCGCTCAATATTCTCCATGACCGCATGATCGAAGGCGTTTTCACCGCTGATGAATTGCCCACCTTCTTCGTCAACGCCCGACCTGCCATGGGCAAGTCCTTTGACGTCCTGGGCGAAGGGCGCGATGCGCTCGTACGTGCCAACCGTGAAATCGGTTTGGCCATGAGCGATCCTGAAATCGACTATCTCTACACCGCTTACACCAAGGCGCAGCGCAATCCCACCGACACGGAACTCACCATGTTCGGTCAGGTCAACTCTGAACACTGCCGCCACAAGATTTTCAATGCCAAGTGGATTATTGATGGCCAAGAACGCGACGTGTCGCTCTTCGGCATGATTAAGAATACCCACAAGCTTCACCCGGAAGGCACACAGGTCGCCTATAAGGACAACTCCGGCGTAATTGATGGCTTCCGTACGATGGCCTTCCAAGCGGACCCGAAGGACAATACGTACAAGTTCGCCGAAGACCAGATTGAAATGTTGATGAAGGTGGAAACCCACAACCACCCGACGGCCATCTCCCCCTATCCTGGCGCTGCCACGGGCGTGGGCGGTGAAATCCGTGACGAAAGCGCGACGGGTATCGGTTCACGCACCAAGGCAGGCATCTGCGGTTTCTGCGTGAGCGATTTGCGCATTCCTGGCTTCAAGCAGCCCTGGGAAAAGGACTACGCAGAACGTCCCGAACGTCTCTCCCCCGCCCTCAACATCATGATGGAAGGGCCCATCGGTGGTGCTGCATTCGGTAACGAATTCGGTCGTCCGCAGTTGTGCGGTTTCTTCCGTACGTTGGAAGAAGAAGCTTGCGGCAAGTACTGGGGTTATCACAAGCCCATCATGCTCGCTGGCGGCATGGGTAACATCCGTCACGATCAGGTTTTGAAAAAGGAAGTCCCGCCGCATGTGCTCGTGGTGCAGATTGGTGGCCCCGCGATGCGCATCGGTCTCGGTGGCGGTGCGGCAAGCTCCATGGCCTCGGGTCAGAACGAAGCCAAGCTTGACTTTGACTCCGTGCAGCGTGGCAACGCCGAAATGCAGCGTCGTGCTCAGGGCGTGATTGATGCTTGCGTGGCACTCGGCGCCTCCAACCCCATTCTTTCGTTGCACGATATCGGCGCAGGCGGCCTCTCGAATGGTTGCCCCGAACTCGTGGAAGCCACGGGTGCTGACTTCGAATTGCGCAAGGTGCACAACGAAGAAATCTCCATGAGCCCAATGGAAATCTGGTGCTGCGAAGCGCAGGAACGCTACGTTTTGGCTATCCGCGCTGAAGATAAGCTCCTCTTCGAAAGCTTCTGCGAACGTGAACGTTGCCCGGTCGCCTTCATCGGTGAAACGCGTGATGACGGCCGTATGGTGTTGCACGATGAACACTTTGATGACAATCCCATTGACATGGACATCTCCACCCTTCTCGGCAAGCCGCCGCGCATGGTGCGTGACGTCAAGCATGTCACCCTCCCGGTGCAACCGCTCGCCCTTGATGGCATTACCCCTGCGGAAGCCTTGCAGCGTGTGTTGCGCTTCCCCGCAGTGGCCAATAAGACCTTCCTTGTGACGATTACCGACCGCACGATTACAGGCATGGTCCACCGTGACCAGATGTGTGGTAAGTATCAGCTCCCTGTGGCTGACCATGCACTCACCGTGACTGGCTACCAGACCACCACGGGTGAAGTGATGGCCACGGGCGAACGCACCCCGATCGCAATCGTTGATGCGCCTGCTTCGGGTCGCATGGCGGTGGGTGAAGCAATCCTTCAGCTCGCTTCTGCTCCCATTGGCCCCATCGGCACCATCAAGCTCTCGGCCAACTGGATGGCCGCTTGCGGTGAAGAGGGTGAAGATGCACGTCTCTTTGACACCGTGGAAACCGTTGGCATGGATATCTGCCCGCGTCTCGGCGTCTGCATCCCCGTGGGTAAGGACTCGCTCTCCATGCGCACCGTATGGACTGACTCGAAGGGTCAGGAACACAAGCAGGTGGGCCCGCTCTCCTTGATTGTCTCCTCCTTCGCCACCGTGACGGATGCCCGTAAGGATGTCACGCCTGACTTGAAGCCCGGCTTCTCCCGTTTAATGCTCGTGGACTTGGGCAATGGTAAGGATCGCCTCGGTGCTTCCACGCTCGCACAGGTCTACAACCAGATTGGTGATTCCGTGCCGGACATGGAAAGCGCTGAAGCAGTTCGCGCCTTCTATGAAGCCATGCAGGAACTCGTGGAACGTGGCCTCGTCGCCGCTTACCATGACCGCTCTGACGGTGGTGTCGCCGTAACCCTCGCCGAAATGGCGATGGCAGGTGGCCGCGGCGTGGCGGTCAACCTCACGGGTAAGGATGCCCTCTCTGCGCTCTACAATGAAGAACTCGGCGCAGTCTTGCAGGTGCTTGAAGAGAATGCCGCCGAAGTGGAAGCCGTTTTGACAAAGCATGGCGTCACGGGTGCTTGGATTGGCCTCGTGCAGGATGAACCCGTCCTGCAGGTCACGGTCAATGATGAACCTGCATTGGATGAAACCCTCGCCGAAGTGCGTAAGGCTTGGTCTGAAACGACCTACCAGATGCAGGCGCTCCGCGATAATCCCGCTTGCGCAAAGATGGAATTTGATGTGGCAGGTCTCACCGATGACCCCGGCATGAACTTCAAGGTCACCTACCCCTTGAATGCTCCTGCCGCTCCCGCAACGAATAAGCCCGCACCGAAGATGGCCATCCTCCGTGAAGAAGGTGTGAATGGTCACATCGAAATGGCGGCTGCATTCACCCTCGCTGGCTTTGAAGCGATTGACGTCCACATGACCGACCTCCTCGAAGGCCGCGTCAACTTGGATGATTTTAAGGGCTTGGTCGCTTGCGGTGGCTTCTCCTACGGTGACGTGCTCGGCGCAGGTTCGGGTTGGGCTCGCAGCATTCTCTTCAATGCAGAGCTCAAGGAAATGTTCCGCAAGTTCTTCGAACGTCCCGACACCTTCACGCTCGGCGTCTGTAATGGTTGCCAGATGGTCTCCCAGCTCAAGGATATCATCCCTGGTGCCCAACACTGGCCGCGCTTCGTGCGCAACAATTCTGAACAGTTTGAAGGTCGCTTCTGCACCCTCGAAGTGATGGAATCGCCCAGCGTCCTGCTCAAGGGCATGGCGGGCAGTCGCTTGCCGATCGCAGTGGCTCACGGTGAAGGTCGCGTGGCATTCGAAAATGAAGCCGATGCCGCCAAGGCTACTCAAGCCCTGCGCTTCGTGGATGGTAAGGGCCAGCCCACCGAGACATACCCCTGGAACCCCAATGGCTCTAAGGGCGGTCTCTGCGGCTTCACCTCTGAAGATGGTCGCGCCACCATCCTGATGCCGCACCCCGAACGTAGCTTCCGCTCCATCCAACTCTCCTACGATGACGGCACCTTCGCTGGCGGCGAGGAAGGTCCTTGGATGCAGCTCTTCAAGAATGCCTACGCCTTCGCAACCCAACAGTAAGACGCCTCCGCGTTCACTGACGAATAGAAACGCCCGATTCTGCCGGGCGGTTCTATTTGTTGTTTAAAGAGAGGAGCTTTAGTTGTGACCCGGCTTCTCTGGCGGTGGGAGATTTAATGCATCAGTAATGGTTGTGCCAAAGCGGGCGCGCAGGGTATCAAGTGTGCGAGAGAGGCGTTCCTCTTTGGCGCGAGGATGGGCTTCACTCGCGAGGTTGGCAAAGAGGTCATCTTCGTCATAGGGAGAGGGAGAGGACGTCAGATTATCCGCGCCAAAACCAATCAACCGCACAGGAATGCCCGCTTCAAGGTGCGCATCTAAGAGTTTCCACGCCGCATCGCGTAAGGCAAAGTCATCGCATACGGGGGCTGAAAAGGTGAGTTGACGCGTTACCGTGCGAAACCCTACGTAACGAATCTTAAGCCGCGCCGTACGTGCCCACACCCCCGCCTCACGCAGGCGCACCCCCACATCTTGCGCAATGAAGAGCAGTTGGCGACGCAAAGCTTCAATATCAAGCGTATCTTCTGGATAGGTGTGCTCGCGTGAGTAACTCTTATCCACCTGCTCCGTCTGCACCGGACGCACATCTTTACCAAAGGCAAGCGCCAAAAGGTGTTCGGCGAGCGTAGGTGTGAGAAGTTCACCCAACGTCCGTGGATTGGCCGACTGCAAATCGCGCACCGTCGTAATCCCCGCCTGAGCCAGAATCGCGGCACATTTGGGACCCACGCCCCAGAGCACTTTAATTGACTTCTGCCCTAACCAACTCAACATCGTCTGCGTCTCTCGCGGTACTTCAAAGAGCCCATTCGGCTTCTTCTCTTCACTGGCAATCTTCGCAAGGGATTTATTGGTGGCAACCCCAACGCTACACGTTAGTCCAAGTTCATCCGCAATCCGCGCCTTAATCTGTCGCGCAATCTCCACCGGCGCTCCAAAGAGTCGCCGCACCCCAGTAACATCCAAAAAGGCTTCATCAACGCTTACCCCCTCCACGAGTGGCGTAAAGGAGTTAAAAATCTCAAACACCGCACGACTCACCGCCGCGTAATGCGCCATGCGAGGTTTTACAAAAATCCCCTCTGGACACCGTTCATACGCCTCCCTTGAGGACATCGCCGAATGCACCCCAAAGCGCCGCGCCTCATAAGAACACGTCGATACCACCCCACGACGATCAGGGGGCGAACCCACAATCACCGGCTTACCGCGCCACTCCGGGTGATCCCGTTGTTCAATCGCAGCAAAAAAGGCATCCATATCAATGTGTAAAATGGCGCGTTCCATAAGACCTTTCCATTATAACAGACTCCCACACATCCGACAAATCCTCCCTCCCCTCAGAGGCCCTCCCCCAGAGGCCTGCTCCCACCCGCTCCCATCTCCCGCACCCTCCCGCTTTTCTCCTTTCTTTCTCCCTCGCTGTGCCTACCCCTAAAAATCCCTTATTTTCTGCTCAATCGGTGGGAATTCCAACGCTTTATGCCGTTTTACCCCCAAAAAAATATGTTATACTGTATGGAATTGACGTAATTGAACACGGAGATAGACCGATGGAATCCTCCCTACAGGATATTGCTTACGGCGAAGATGTCTTCAATGAGAAGGCGATGCGCGAGTATCTGGCGAAAGATACGGTTGAAGCATTGCTGCATACCATGAACGATCGTGCGCCGTTGGATCCCTCAATCGCCAATGAAGTTGCCCATGCTTTGAAGCAGTGGGCGATGATGCGCGGTGCGACACACTTTACCCACTGGTTCCAACCCCTCACTGGCACGACTGCAGAGAAGCACGATGCCTTCTTTGAACCCGTGGGTACAGCGGAGACCATTGCGCGCTTCTCCGGCAAGAATTTGATTATGGGCGAACCCGATGCCTCCAGCTTCCCCTCCGGAGGCTTGCGTTGCACCTTTGAAGCACGCGGTTACACGGCATGGGATGTCACCTCGCCCGCCTTCGTCAAGCGCCATCCGAAAGGCGCCACGCTGTGCATTCCCACGGTATTCTGTTCCTACACGGGCGAAGTTTTAGACAAGAAGACACCCCTTTTGCGCTCCATGCAGGCGATGGACAAGGCGGTCCGCAAGTTGATGAACTGCTTTGGCGAACCCGAAAGCCACGCCGTCATCACCCTCGGTGCCGAACAAGAATACTTCTTAGTCGACAAATCCCTCTACCTCAAGCGCCCCGATTTGATGCAGTGCGGTCGCACGCTCTTCGGCGCACCTCCTGCTCGCAATCAGCAACTCGAAGACCACTACTTCGGCTCCATCAAGCCGCGCGTCCTCACCTTTATGGAAGAGGTCGAACGCGAATTGTGGCGTCTCGGCATCCCTGCTAAGACGCGTCACAACGAAGCGGCACCCGCGCAGTTTGAGTTGGCCCCCATGTTTGAAGAGCTGAATCTGGCCGTGGACCACAACATGCTCGTCATGGAGACGTTGCGCAATGTGGCCGACCGCCATGGGCTCGTCTGCTTATTGCACGAAAAACCCTTCGCGGGCGTAAATGGTTCGGGCAAGCACAATAACTGGTCCGTTGCCTACAACGGCAAGAACCTGCTTGACCCCGGCAAGAATCCCCAGGACAACGCCATCTTCCTTTCGGTGCTGGCCTCGGTCATTCGCGCCATCGACCTGCACGCTGATATGCTCCGTGCCTCCACCGCGCACTTTGGTAACGACCACCGCTTGGGTGCCTTGGAAGCACCGCCTGCGATTATCTCCATCTTCCTCGGCGATGAACTCACCGAAGTGATCAACCGCATTGAGCAGGGCGAAAGCGCCGCTTCTGCCAATGGCAAGGTCGGCAAGCTGCGCGTGGGCGTAGACACCTTACCGCCCATTCCGCGCGACACTTCTGACCGCAACCGCACCTCGCCCTTCGCCTTCACGGGAAATAAGTTTGAATTCCGTACGCCGGGTTCCTCGCAGAACTGCTCTGGCGTGTGCATGGCCCTGAACACCATTGTCTCGGAATCCATCGACTTCCTCGCAGACGAAATCGCCAAATTACCCACCGATGCCTCCTTCCACGAAGGCTTGGAAGCGATTATCCAACGCATCATCCGCGAACATGGCCGCGTGATTTTCAATGGCGATGGCTACTCTGCGGCATGGGTTGATGAAGCGAAGAAGCGTGGCTTGCCCAACCTGCGCACGGTGCCTGAAGCGCTTGCCGTCCTCTTGGAAGAGAAGAATCTCGACCTCTTCGCCAAGCGTGGCGTGCTCCACCCCACGGAAATGCGTTCGCGTTATGATGTCTTCTGTGCAGAATACGCACGCAAGGTGCGCTTAGAGGGTAAAGTTGCCCTCGAAACCGCACGCAACATCCTTGAGCCCGCCGTCATGAATGAACTCGGCTCCCTCGCCAAGATTCTCTGCGATGCCAAGCAGGCCGGCCTGACAGCGGGCCTCCAGAGCCTCACGGAAAAGGCTGACTGCATCGGTCGTGGCTTGGATGCTCTGCATAAGGGATGCGAAGCATTGGAACGTGCCCTTGCGGCAGATGAACAGGAAATCCTCCGCGCGATGGCCGCCCTGCGTGCCGCTGCAGACGCCCTTGAAACGATGTCCGACGATGCACGCTGGCCATTGCCCAAGTATCGTGACCTGCTTCAAATCCACTAAGCGACGCGGATTTCCCCAAAAACAAACAAAAATGGACGATCTTTTCGGTCGTCCATTTTGTTTTTTAAAAAGGTGAAGTACGCGACTTAGGTGCGGAGTTGGAGCGCCATCGCGATTTCTGGACAGGTAAAAGGATTCGTGTGCTTCGTGCAGTAGATGCACCCGCGATAAATCTTATGGATAATTTGGGTCTTCTCAATCTTCTTAAAGCCCAACTTCCCAAAGAACTCGGGTTCAAAGGTGAGCACAATCGCCTGCACTGGATGGAAGCCTTCAATGCGTTGCAACAAAAACTTCACCAGTTTCGTGCCCACGCCCTTTCCGCGATAGGCCTTATTCACGGCGACCGATTGCAATTCAACCGTTGCGCCCTCGGGATTGCCCACTTCAGGCAAAATCTGCCAACACGCACACGCGATAATCTGTTCCCCCTCCACCGCCACCGTAAAGCGGTCAATGTTTTCGACGATGTTGTTTAGAGGACGCAGGATTAACTCATCCGGATAGGATTGAATCAACGTGTGAATGGGCATCACATCGGCCAAGGTTGCACGACGAATGACGATGTTTGAATCCATCAGATCTACCCTTTCAATCAGCAGTCACGCTTATGCCTGCGAGAAATCATCAATCTTTTCAGCCGTACCGAAGACCAACAAGCGGTCATCTCTGCGAATGACCGTGTCCCCCTTCGGGATAATCAAATGACGCGGTGCCGCGGGATCCACATCGTCCAAACGGCGAATTGCCAAAACGGTGATGTCATACTCACTGCGGATATTTGCCTCCGCAAGGGACTGATCGACCAATGCCTCTGGCACAGAAACCTCTGCCGCGCAGAGACCATCAGCGATTTCAAAGAGGTCTGCCTGACTCGCCGTCATCAAACTGCGCGCCAAACGCACGGCGCGATCACGGTTGGGGAAAATCACCACATCCGCCCCTACGCGACGTAAGACACGGCCGTGCACTTCGGTAGCCGCCTTCGCCACCACCGTTCGCACCCCGAGGTCCTTGCAGTTGACCGTCGCCATCACACTGCCTTCGATGTTTTCACCGATTGCCACCACCACGGTATCGCAGAGCCCAAAGCCCGCCTCTTCCAACGCATGGATATTGGTAGCATCCCCTTCGATCGCCTTTGTGACGTACTCGGAGAGTTCCTGAATTTTACGACGGTCTGTATCCATCAACAACACTTCCGCGCCCTGCGCCGCAAGTGCTTGGATCAACGCTTCACCGAAGCGCCCCGATCCGATAATGCCGATTCGTTTAGTCATAATGCAAGTATTATACCACAGCCTAAGCCACTTCGCCCACCATTACACGTTTTCCTTCAAGCCTCCACCCCACAAATGCACCCACGCGACATTCGCTCACCTCCATCACAAAATAAAACCGACACCCCCGCGGGATGTCGGTTCTTTTTTATGCAAAGCTCCTTCGCTTATTGAGCGGTGGCTTCTGCAGCCTTGTCGAAGAGGGATTTCGGCGTGTACGCGTCAATCATCGACTGGGTGAGCTCAGCCTGAGGCTTATACGTTGCGAGCGGCGCATCATCAGCGGCCGTCAAAATCGGTGCCAGGACAGCCTTCGCTGCAACCTTGTCACCCTTCTGGCAGGTCAAACGCGCCTTCGCCAAGATTAAGTCCCCTGCGAGGTAGTGCGGCTTTTCTGCATTCACGATGGCGGGTTCTGCCTCTGCCACAGCGGCGAGTGCTTCATCCACGCGACCCAATGCTTCGAGCGAGCAGATACGACCGACCACTGCGATATCGCGCAGAGCAGGCTCATCCATGTCGGAGAGCACCTCGTCGTACACCGCCAAGGCACCTTCGGGCTCACCCGCTGCGTAGAGTTCGCGAGCCAAGTTCAACTTTGCCAACGGCGCGACAGGTGCATTGCTTGCCACGACTGCTTCGTAATCTTCAACCGTTGCCGCCGAAGAGATTGCCTCAATGGCCGCCTCACGCTTCGTGCGTGCGCTCTCCACCCAAAGGTATCCCGCGATCACCACAGCCACTGCCGCACCGACATAAGCCAAGGTCTTAGGACCGCGATCCTGCCACCAGTGAAGCACGGGCAACAGTTCTTCAGGCACGCGAGAGACGTCCTTCAGGTTCGGAAGAATTTTATTGGACATGAACGTATCCTCTTGAATAAAAGACTTATTCCTTCACGCGGTCAGCGTATTCGCCGGTGCGCGTATCAATGCGAATCAAATCGCCTTCGTTGATGAAGAGCGGCACAGGCAATTCATAGCCACCTTCCACGGTGCCGGGCTTCGTCACCTTGCCAGCGGCCGTGTTGCCACGCACACCAGGATCGCACTTGATCACGCGACGTTCAATGAAGGAGGGCAAATCCACGTCAATGACGTTGTCCTGATAGAGAAGCGCATCGACTTCGAGACCGTCAGTCAAGAAGTAAACCTTGTCGCCGAGCACTTCCTTGGAAACGCGAATTTCGTTGTAATCAGCATCGTTGAAGATGTACACGCCAGCGTCTTCGTAGGAGAAAACAAGGGGAGTCTGAGCCAAGTCAGGCTTTTCAAAGCGATCGTTTGAACGGAAAGAGCAGCTCTTGCCCGAACCATTCAACATATTACGAAGCTTGCAGTTATAGATAGCCTGTCCCTTGCCCGGCTTGGAGAAATCGAAGTCCGTGATAATCCAGGGTTGGTCTTCAAACATAATCTTGAGACCTTTTTTCAAGTCAGAAGCGGTGTACATCGTGTATTCCTTCGTTCTTCTATTAATAAAATAAACCGCAACAGTATACCGAAGATTCCCCAAAACGTCAAACAATTCCTTACACCCCGCCCCTAAACCCTGCAAAAAACCACTCTAAGCGCTCCCCCAGCGGCTCTGGGGAGAGGTGGGGATGGCAGGCTCGGCCTGCCGATCAGATAGGTGAGCGGCTGCGCCGCAAAGCCGCGCAGCGCGCGGCCCTCCTGAGGTGATGAGGTGCGTAGCCAGCCCACGCTTGACTGTCACAAGGGCAGAAGTGAGTCGCCGAGGGAAAGGACGATGACAGGAGACACTTCAAGGGTGTGGTATTATCGTGGCCACCGCCCACTGCGGCGGTGGGACATTAGCTCGTAAGGGGTGTAATTCCTTTACATTAATGTAAGACCATTTCAAATAAGTCTTGCCCCCCCCCGTGACTTATGCTATTTTATTGTAGTCATTTGTTCTCTTTAGACAAATCGATGCAACCTCATTAATTAGGAAACACCGATGAAAAAAGCATTTCTTTTCGCCCTCGCAGCCCTCTGCGTCTCTGTCGCCCAAGCCGTGACCTACTCTTGGTCCACGATTGACGGCACTGCAAAAATCAAGGATGAAGCCTTCTCCTTCCGCGCAGCCAATGGAATCTCAATCATTTTTCAGGCCACCAATGACGCAATGTCCAGCACATTCGCAGCCACTGGGAACGCAATTCTGAAAGAAATTACGATTATCAAACGCAGTAATGGCACAAACGTCCCTGCCACGGTGAAGCTTTTTGATGGCAGCACCGAAATCGCAACTGCAACGGTTACAAGTGGCACAAAAGACGATAGAATCACCCTTGAAGGTAATGAATTCTATACACGCAATACCATTCATATGATGTTTGATGTTGAAGTTGATGTTGCAAAGACCTACACCTTAAAGGGATACGATGCTGAGGGCAACGCGATGGATATCGGTGCCAGCGTGGTGCGAGAAACAACTTCCGATACGTGGTTGGCCGCAATGCGTGTCACGGGGGAAAGTGTCCCCGTTCCTGAACCGACGGCTTTGGCGCTCTTGGCGCTTGGCGTGGCGGGTTTGGCGTTAAAGCGTAAGGTTGCTTAAGGGAGTTGATTCCCCTTCAAAAAGAGCGGCGCACGAAGGTGCGTCGCTTTTGTTTTCCCCACGTTTTCTTTTATTTATGGTATACTTTATGGGTTAAAAGTAAACGGAGCATGCAATGCAACAGCCGATTCGTATCGTGATTTTAGGTGCCGGTGATCGCGGCAGAACGTATGCCTCTTATGCAGCGGCACACCCAGACAAGGTCAAAATTGTGGGGGTGGCAGATATTAATCCTGCCGCCGCACAGGCAGTGGCAAAGGCTTACAATTTACCCGCAGAGGCGGTTTGGGGGGACTGGTCTGAAGCGGTCGCCGCAAAGCCTGACTGTGATGTAATGACGGTGACGATGCCGGATGCCTTGCACATTGAGCCTGCGATTGCGTGTTTGGACGCGGGGTATCACCTCTTGCTCGAAAAGCCGATGGGGCGCTCGTGGGAAGAGTGTGAACGGTTGGCCAAAAAGGTGCATGAAAAGCAGGATCGCTTGGTAATTCTGGGGCACGTTTTGCGTTATACGGTCTACTTTAAGAAGTTGAAGGAACTCTTGGATAACCGCGCCATTGGCGAGACGGTCAGCATCCAACACCTTGAGCCGGTGGCCTACATGCACGCAGCGCACAGTTTCTGTCGCGGCAACTGGGGTAATACCGAACGCGCCTCGCCGATGATTTTACAGAAGTGTTGCCACGACTTTGACCAGTTTGTTTGGTGGTTGGGCAAGCGCTGCACAGGGGTGTCCTCTTTCGGCAATACCTTCCACTTCAATGCGGCGCACAAGCCGACGGGCGCGGCGGAGCGTTGCTTAGACTGCCCTGCGGCGGTGGAGCGTGCCTGCCCCTACTCGGCGCGTAAGATTTATTTGGAACGCCAAGACTACCGCTATCCCTTCGTTGACAAGAGTGATGCGGCGATGAAGGCGATGTTGCAGGACGGCCCTTATGGTCGCTGTGTCTATGCGTGTGACAACGATGCGGTGGATCACCAAGTGGTGAATCTGCGCTTTGAGGGCGGCGTTACCGTGGCCCACCAGATGGAGAGCTACACCTACACGGGCGGACGCGAAACCAAGGTCTTTGGGACGCGGGGTGAAATCGTGGGCGACGGCCGCAAACTCACCATCTACCACTTCGATACGCGCACCACAGAAGTGTGGGATAGTGTCTTAGAAGCGGGCGCCGTTCAGGGTTCGGGCCACGGCGGTGGTGACTATGGCTTGATGGATGAATTGGTCAAGCAGCTCACCCAGGGCGACCCTGCGCACTACACCGACATCTTTGATGTCTCCCTTGAAAGCCATCGCATTGCCTTCGCGGCAGAAGCGAGCCGTAAGGCGGGCGGCACCTTGATGTTGGCCGACTAACCTTTTACTAATCTTTGAACAGAAAGCACCTTTAACCTATGAAACAACGCAAACTTATCGTTACCAGCGCATTGCCCTATGCCAATGGTGCCCTGCACCTCGGCCATTTGGTGGAGTATCTCCAGACCGACTTCTGGGTGCGTTACCAGAAGATGATGGGCAATCAGTGTATCTACGTCTGCGCCGACGATACGCACGGCACACCGATTATGATTCGTGCGCGTAAGGAAGGCATCACCCCCGAAGCCCTTATTGCACGCAGCTATGAAGCTCGCGTGAAAGAATTTGGGGCCTTTGAAATGGGCTTTGACCGTTATGGCTCGACCAACTGCGATGAAAACCGCGCATTAGCGCAGGGCATCTACACGAAGCTCAATGACGCAGGCCACATCTCCCGTCGAAGCGTGGCGCAACTCTACTGCGACCACTGCGGGATGTTCCTGCCGGGGCGTTTCGTGAAGGGCGAATGCCCCAAGTGCCACGCGAAGGATCAGTATGGTGACGGGTGCGAAGTCTGCGGCGCGACCTACAATGCGGGCGAACTCGAAGCCCCCTACTGCGCCGTCTGTGGCGAAAAGCCTGTGATGCGCGACAGCGAACAGCTCTTCTTTGAATTGGAGCCCTTCCGCGACTTCCTCGCAAAGTGGATTCCTGCGCACACCGACCCCGCTACGGCAGGCAAGCTCCTTGAGTGGTTTAATGAACCCTTGCGCGGGTGGAACATCTCTCGTGATAAGCCCTACTTCGGCTTTGAAATTCCCGGCGAAAAGGATAAGTATTTTTACGTGTGGCTCGACGCTCCAGTGGGTTACATGGCGACGCTCGAGCAGTGGGCGAAGGCGCGCGGCGAAACCCTCGCTGATTGGTGGCAGAATCCCGAAACGGAAGTCTATCACTTCATCGGTAAGGACATTGCACGTTTCCACTGCCTCTTCTGGCCCGCTCTCTTGGAATACTCTGGCTATCGCACCCCGACTGAAGTCTTCGTACACGGCTTCCTCTCGGTCAATGGCGAAAAGATGAGTAAGAGCAAGGGCACCTTCATCTCTGCGGCGACCTACTTGCAGCACCTGCCCGCGCAGGCATTGCGTTTCTACTACGCTTGCAAGCTCAATGGCACCGTGGATGACATGGACCTCAATCTTGACGACTTTGTCAACCGTGTCAATTCTGACCTCGTAGGCAAAATTACCAACCTCGCCTCGCGTGGCGCACAAATGATTAATAAGAGTTGCGGTGGGCAGCTCGGCACCATGGATAAAGAGAGCCGTGCCCTACTCGCAGAATGTCGCGCAAAAGTGGCCGACGTCTTGGCGGCCTATGAAAAGCGCGACTTCTGTCGCGTGATGGTGCTCGTACGCGAAATGGCTGACAAGGCCAACCAACTCTTCGACAGCAAGATGCCGTGGAAGCTCGTCAAGGAAGACGTGGAAGCCACGCGCGCCGTGCTCACCGGTACGCTCAATCTCTTCCGCGTGATGGCCATCTGCTTGAAGCCCATCTTGCCCACCTATGCTGAAAAGGTGGAAGCCCTCTTCGGTGAGATGAGTTACACCTTCGCAGATACCGCTAAGGATGTGGAAAACATCACCATCGGCGCTTACGAACACCTCGCCGCACGCGTGGACCCCAAGGCCGTGGCAGCTATGGTCGAAGCCTCTAAGGAAGACCTGAAGGCGACCACGAAGACGATTAGCGAAAAGGATGTGAAGAAGGCCGTGAAGCAATTGGCCACCAAGCCCGCTGAAACCGTCTTCCCTGAACCCATTGCACCTGAAATCACCTTCAATGACTTCGCAAAGGCAGACCTGCGCGTAGCAAGCGTGGTGGGCGCAGAAGTGGTGGAAGGCAGCGATAAGTTGTTGCGCCTGACGCTCGACATCGGTGAAGAAAAGCCCCGAAATGTCTTTGCTGGGATTCGCGCCAGCTACAAGCCCGAAGATTTGCTCGGCAAGCAGGTTGTGATGATTGCCAACCTCGCCCCGCGCAAGATGCGCTTCGGCATCTCGGAAGGCATGGTCCTCGCCAGCACCGACCCGGATGGTTCCTTCCGCGTGATGCAGCCGCTCACGCCGACCGCCCCAGGCGCCCGTCTGCACTAAGGCTTTACCACAGTTCGCACCTCATAGGAGCAATAGACCATGAACGTCTTTACCACCTCCGCAGAAGTCCACGCATGGAGCATCGCGCAAAAGCGCGCCGGACGAACCGTGGCGCTCGTGCCAACGATGGGTTATCTGCATGAAGGTCACCTCTCACTCATTCATGAAGCCCGCAAACACTGCGATTGCGTCATTGTGAGCATCTTTGTGAACCCCACACAGTTCGCCCCCAATGAGGACTACGACGCCTATCCGCACAAGGAAGACGATGACATCGCCCTCTGCGAGGCAGAAGGCGCAGCGGCAGTCTTTTTACCGAATGCCGATGAAATGTATCCGCGCGATGCGAGCACTTGGGTGGAAGAAACCGTCCTTGCGAAGGGCTATTGCGGTGCGCAACGTCCGATTCACTTCCGCGGCGTCTGCACCGTCGTGGCAAAACTCTTCAATATTGCCGCGCCCGATGTGGCAGTCTTCGGTCAAAAAGACTTCCAGCAAGTCGCCGTTATTCGCCGCATGGTGCGCGATCTCAACTTCCCCATTGAAATTATCCGCGCCCCCATTATTCGCGATGAAGACGGTTTGGCGAAATCTTCGCGCAATACCTACCTCACCGCAGATATGCGCAAACGCGCATTAAGCCTGAGCCGCGCCCTCTTCGCCGCCAAAGCGGCCGTAGACGCAGGCGAACGCAATGCCGCAGCCATTGAAGCAACGATTCGCGAAACGGTCACCGCTGAAGGATGGATTCCTGATTACGTAAATGTCATTGATACTGAAACACTTACGCCTTTACAGGAAGTCCTTCCTGGCACCTCCGCAATCCTTTTAGCCTGTCGTTGCGAAGGGATTCGCCTCATTGACAACATCCTCCTGTAAAAGAAAGCAGATGCAGAAATTAGAGAAAATCTTTGTAAAGACTCTAAAACTGCTTGCAAGTAACGAGACATTCCGCTAAACTATTAATTGTTGTGAGAGATTAGTACCTACAACACTTGAGGAAACATCATGAACATTGTTTTGCGTATCTTGGTCATTTTGACCCTCGTCCTGAACGGCGTCGCACTTTGGTTTGCTATGGCTCTTTACGGTCAGCGCAACCTCTTGATTGACCGTAATGTCAAGTTCCGCGACTTCACGATTCAAGTGGCAAAGACATTTGAAGCGGAAGAGCCCGTAGTTGAAAATACCGCAGCCAACCACACTGCTCGCGATATTTCGCCCGTCACCCTCGCTAATGCTGACATCACGCCGGACCGCTCCGACTACTGGGAAAGCTATAAGGAAGGATATGAAAAGATTGATAACAAGAGTTATCAGATCGCCAATCCTGACGACCTCAATGAAGTCTATATCCTCAATGCCGAAGGTAAGCCTGAAAAGGACTTCCAGGGTAATCCCGTCACCGATGGTGCTCCGATGGATGTCACGCTCAAGGAAGTGCTCAAGAAGGCAATGGATCAGCGCGCTCGCATGAACAACATCCGTGCACAGTTGACCAACATCCGCGAAGAATACGAAGACACCGTGGTTGAACTCAACGATGTGAAGAAGCAGGGTCGCGAGTCCCTCAAGACCATCGCCGCAAAGGAAGAACAAATCGCAACCCTCGAAGGTGAAAAATCTCAACTCGAAGGTCAGGTCACTGAACTCAAGGATCAGGTGCAGACCCTTGAAGATGACAAGGTCGCTATGCAGGGTGACTTGGACAAGCTCGCTGAAGAACTTGAAACCGTCAAGGCTGAACGCGACACCTACAAACAAACCCTCGACAAGATTGCTCAGCAGGGCACACGTGGCGTGAACTCTGATGCCGTGGTTGCCAACCTCTATGCAGGTGTCAAGGGTAAGGTCGTCCGCGTGGATAACAACTACAACTACTGCATCGTGGAACTCGATGAAGCTTCGATGGCCGAACTCATCGGCGAAGAAGGCGACAAGGAACTTCCTGAAATCGACTACTACGTCCGTCACGCTGGTGGCGCTGAAGATGCCGTGGTCGGTAAGATTCGTCTCCGCACGCTCACCAAGGACGCAGGTGTCGTAATCTGCGACATCCTCGTGGATTGGAAGCAGGGCGAAATCAAGAAGGGCGACGAAGTCTTCTATCTCGACTAATCCTCGACTTCCTCAAAAGAAACGCGCCGAGCAACCGCTCGGCGCTTCTTTTTTATCCTCATGTGCGCCACACTCACTCCTCCTCCTCTGAAAAATAGACTTCTACAAAATATCAAGTGACAGCGTCCTTAAAAACGTGTATACTATTAGTGTATCTTAAATACTCGGAGAACCATTATGCGTTTGCCCCTTTTTCTTTCAGTGCTGCTTGGAGCCACGGTGCTCTCAGCCGCAGAACTTACTGTGCAGCAGCGTTGCCTCGTGCGTGAACTTGAACGCATGAATCCCGCCGCGCTGACCCGTTTCGCTGACGATTGGGAAGAAACCTACGGCGAATCTAAGGAGTTGGCAGATTTGCGCGAGCTCATCCAAGCCCTTCCTACGAAGAAACAGAATGCATTGACTGCGATTCGCGTGCAGAATGACGATAGCGCGGCCAAAGCATTGACCTTGGAAGTGAAGCGCGTTATTCTGGCTCAACCGCTCTTCAAGGACATGGAGATTCTCTCCACGAAATATGACTATGGTGTCAATGCTCGTCGTCAGGGTGCACCTGGACAACCGAGCATGGCGTGCTACAACATGGTTGAGGCGAACCAAGGCCTCAATTCGCAGTTGGTGAAAATCTCCGACCTTACCGCCGAAACGCCGAAGGTTGAGACCATTTATGATTCGCCACGTGCAACGCTCTCCTGCGTGGACCTCCACTGGGATGCCGACAAGGTCTGCTTCATCAAGAAGGACCCCGCCGACGGCAATCGCATCAAGCTATGGGAACTCAAACTCGATGGTAGCGCACCGAAGGCAGTCACTCCCGCAGGTGTAGACTATGATATTGGTGACGGTTGCTTCCTGCCCGATGGCAAGTATATCGTCACAGCCACCGCCGCGGAACAGGGTCTCCCCTGCGAATCGGGCCGTATGGCAATGACCAATACCTATCGTTACGATGCCAAAACGGGTAAAATGGAGCGTCTGACCTTTGACCAAGACTCCAACTGGTCTCCCTGCGTGATGGAAGATGGTCGCGTGATGTTTGTGCGTTGGGAATACTGCGACCAAACACACTTCTTTACGCGTATCGTGATGACCATGCGTCCTGACGGCACCCGTCAGCTCGCCTACTTCGGCTCCAATGGGTTCTGGCCGAACCACTACGGTGACCCCTTACCAATTCCTGGCGCAAATGGTCGCTTCATCTGCGTGGCAACAGGCCACCACGCGAGCAAGTCGGGGCGTCTCGCACTCTTCAATGTGGCAAAGGGCCGCGCTGAAGAAGCGGGATGCGAACAAATGCTGCCGGGTTGGAATCAGCCAATTCCTGTGCGCATCGAAGACTATCTCTACTCGGGTGATTGGCCGCGCTTCCTCACACCCTACCCGCTCGGCACCAATCCAACCAAGGATGGCGCAGGAAAGTATTTCTTAGCCGCGATGCGTGCCAGCAATGAAGACCTCTGGGGCATCTACCTCGTGGACGTCTTTGATAATATGACCCTGCTCTGCCAGATTGAAGGTGCTTCGCTCACCGACCCGATCCGTCTGACCAAGCGCGTCACGCCGCCAATCTATCCCGATAGCTACATCCCTGGCGAAAAGACCTGCACGGTGCACGTAGCCGACATCTATAAGGGACCTGGGCTTCGTGGCGTGCCGCGTGGCACGGTCAAGTCTGTGCGCGTCTTCGCCTATCACTATGCCTATGTGAAGGCAGGTTCGCACGAAGGCGTGGGTACCGAATCCAGCTGGGACATGAAGTATGTGCTCGGCACTGCACCCGTCAATCCCGATGGCTCGGTCTACTTCAAGGCACCTGCACACACACCCATTTCCATCCAACCTTTGGATGAGAATGGTCAGTCGATTCAGTTGATGCGTTCTTGGTTCGTGGGGATGCCGGGTGAAAAGGTCACTTGTATCGGTTGCCACGAAAGTGCCAACTCCATCTACAACGTGCCGCCGATGTTGAACAGCACTGCGCCCGAACTTACCCCTTGGGGTGGTAAGAGCCTCACGTGGAGCTTTATGCGCGACATTCAGCCCATCTTGACCCGCAAGTGCGCCGCCTGCCACAACGACTCCACCACGGACACCGATATGACCATGGATGGTCCTTACGGTAAGCAGTCGCTCATCGGTCGTCGCCCGAACCTCGCCAACACCTCCCCCGTGGTGCTCCCCTATCGCGATGGTCTCCGTCCGGGTGGCGCAGGCGCCTTCACGCGTTCTTACCACGACCTCAATCCCTATGTGCGTCGTCCCGGTCCTGAAAGCGACAACCGTCTCTTGAACCCCGGCGAATATTCTGCCAACACCTCCGTGCTCATCCAAATGCTCAAGCGTGGCCACCACGGGGTGCAATTAACCGAAGAGGAATACAAGAAACTCTACACATGGATTGATCTCAATGTGCCATTCTGGGGCACGTGGACCGACTTCGCACTCTTCTGGGCAAATGAATTCCACCGCAATTGGATCGGTATCCGTGGCCCCGAAATGCAGTTGCAGCGTATGAATGAATCGCGTGCGCGTCGTGAAAAGTGGAATCAGCAGTACCAGGTCTCCAATATGGATGCCATCTTGGAAGCGGACCGCTATGACTTCGCGATGGCGCAGAAGGATCTTGCGACCATCACCCCTGAAAAACCCAATGATAAGTGTGAACGTCCCGCCACCCCCACCCTCGAAGGATGGCCGCTCACCAATGTCAAAGCGCAGCATGTCCAAATTGGGATGCCTGGCGGTTCGCTCACCTTCTTGCGCATTCCCGCAGGTAAGTTCATCATGGGTGACGCAAAGGGTTACTGCGACGAAACTCCGCACGTGGTGGAAATTAAGAAGCCCTTCCTCATGGCAGACATCGAAGTGCCGTTGCGCAACTTCCGTAAATGGAAGCCCAACCACTACAATGGCTTTATTGATGAACTCGGTAAAGACCACACGACCCCTGGCATCAGCCTCATGGACAATGAATGGTGGCCTGCTGTGCGTGTCTCTTGGCAGGAAGCTCAGGATTACTGCAAGTGGCTTTCTGAACAGACCGGTCGCAAGTTCCGTCTGCCCACCGAAGCAGAATGGGAATGGGCCGCTCGCGGTGGCACGGCTACACCCTTCTTCTGGGGTGATGAAAATGCCAACTTTGCGCCCTACGCCAACCTCGCAGATAAGGCTCTGGACAAGCTGCCCAATCAGCGTCAGACGCTCAACTACTACCTCCGCGACATGCGCTATAATGATGGAAAGATTGCCCTCTCCATCACGGGCAAGAGCCGCGCCAACGCCTTCGGCTTGAAGGATATGATTGGTAACGCTGCCGAATGGACACAGTCCGCCTATGCTCCCTATCCTTACGCTGATGATGGCCGTAATACGCCCGCGAAGGATGCGGAAGTGGTGGCACGTGGTGGCGCATGGGACCTCCTCCCGCGCTTCAGCCGCGTCTCCCTGCGCGTGCACTACCCGCAGTGGCAGCGCGTAGCAAACGTCGGCATCCGCCTCGTCTGCGAAGAATAAGAGCTCAAGCTCTAAAAGCAAAAAGCGACACCCTCATACGGTGTCGCTTTTGTTTTTAGAGTGCTAAGGTGCGCTTAATCGCGCACTGTCGGCGCGGAGCACCGACCGCAGAACCCAAAGACTTTGAAAAGGCTCCACACGACGCACCCGAAGGAGCACACGCCACGCATCCACACCTCTCTCCTCCGCGCGGTGAGAGATAAAAAAATACGCAGGTCAGTAAAACCACCGCACTCAAAAGAGGTACCGAAATATGCGCGAATAAGTGGATATCTCCGCAGGTCAGTAAAGCCTCCGCAGTCAAAAGGTGCATGGGAAGCGTGCGAATAAGTGGAGAATGGGCAATGGGCGATGCCAAGTGTAGTCAAAAGACACGCGAATAAGAGGTCACTTAGCCCATATGAAAGGTACGCAGAGAATGGCGCCCCCTTATGGGGCGTAAAAATGCGAAGGTAAATGGTTCTGCGGTCGCGGCTCCGTCGCGACTTTTCATTGTTTGGCGAATGCCTCGCAGACGATGTCTCCCATCTCGTGGCAGCGCGTGTAAAGCGTCGCCTTATCAGGCTTCGTCGTCATCGCAGGATAGAGGGAGAGAAAGAGCATCTTTCCCTCAGAGCAGAGGCGCTCTTTATTCCGCGTAGGATGCCAGCGTTCATCAAACCCTTCTGGACAAAGCATAATCATCCCGCCGCCCGACTTGAAAATTAGATTCCCACACGCCTTTTCACAGGGGCTCATAAAGGTAGAGATGCCGACGCACCCTGGCCCCAATCTTTTCGCGAGCGCAGTGGCACGTTGCCATTCCACCCCCTCTTCCTTCCAGCGCCGCGAACATTGAAAGGGATAAAGGACTGGGTAATTCAAAAGCTCCACATTCCCATAGGCGAACCACTCCCGCCCGAAGGCATTCACCCGCCCCAAACAATTGAAAAACTGTCGATTTTGGCTCCGTTGCCATGCACGCGCAGGATTTTCACGAATATAACGGATGAAGGTTTTGAGTTGGCTCTCCTTTTTCACAATCCAGTCATGCCACTCAGCCGCTAAGACCTCTAAAGGGGAGTCTGTATCGTGCACTGCTAAAGCGGTCCCTCCCACACACTGCCAATAGGCCGCATTCAGTGCCTTTATCAACTGACGCACCACAACCGTTACAGCAACACGCTCTTCAATGACGCGAAGCTTAATAATCAGATGCAAATGATCGGGCATCACCACTGCATATTGAATCGGCTCAATACAGAACCACGTCACGTGAAAGGTACGTAAAATCTGATTAAATGCCACAGTGATGGGATTCTCAACGATTCCCTCTGCAGAAAGGCACGAGAAGAGTGGCAGGGAGGCATCCAGTGACTTTGAACGTTTTAGCGTCACCATGTAAAAATACGGCATCGAATACTTAAACTGTTTCAATCGCCCGCTCATCTGCCACCTCCTTCACGAGTATCATAGCACAAACCTCACTATATGCGGTGTAAAAGAGCCAAGAAACACTTGTCGGCGCGGAGCACCGACCGCAGAACCCAAAGCCTTCGAAAATGCTCCACACAACGCACCCGAAGGGGCACACGCCACGCTTCACCCTCCATACCCCACCTTCTCTGCGCTTAATGGCTTTCTTCTTAGGCCGCTACGTTCTTTTTAGGCCATCCTGCCCTTCTCTCCACAAAAAAGCCGGATGCGGGGAGAGAGAACCGCATCCGGCAGGTATATCTTTGTTTCGTCCGAAATTCTTTTAAACCATTAACACTAAGTTCATCTAAACTACGCTTATCACCCTCTGTCTTGATGGCATCGGGTGATGCAGGTTAAAATTCGTAAGAGATGCCAATGCCCGCGTAGGCGATGAATTGATCATCCTCCGTGGCTTCACGTGCAGCAGGGCCGATCTGTTGGTGGCAGGCGATGTACGGAGCAATGCTGAGACCCTCGAAGGGCGTGTAGGAGAGGTCCAAACGGGCAAATGCATCGCGGAACATCACTGCGCTATCCACTTCAAAGTCGCAGAGGTTACGATCCTTATTCGCAGCGGCGATACCGATGGACGGCGTAAGGCAGAGTGTACCTTCTTCCATTCCCAACTTCGCTCCAATATCAAACTCATGCGACAGCGAGAAGGTTGCATAAATGCCACCCTTACCATCCCCCTCGCCTTGGGTGGTCAATTGATACTCCACGGACAAGGTGGGATTTAAGAACTCATCTTCCAACCCGACTTCAAAGGTCAACCACTGTGCATTCGGATAGTCAAATCCTTCGGACGGCTTCTTGCACGAACGCGGGTGGTATTCATAAGCATAGGTAAGTGAGGTGTTCAGGTTGCCACCCAGCCACTCCTTTGTATCCCACGAACGCGACAGCGTCACATAAGGATCCAATTCCATGTACTTCCAACGGCGATCATTGTATCCGCCATCCTTCGCACCATAATTCGTGGTATCAAAAATAGCCTCTACGCCGACTGCGAGAGTAAAGTAATCTTCATGGCCAAAGGTCACCTCTGCGCCTGGCACAATAATCGCATGCGGATTATCCACCAAGCCATAGCAGACATTCTTTGAGCTGAAATTTGCCCATACGCTGCCACCAAATTCCCAACCTGCCTCTTCTTCCTCAAGCGCAACGGCTTCATCAGCATCGGTTTCGCCACCGATTACAGGTTGATCATCCACGACCACTTCAACAGGTGCCGCCATCATCGGCAACGCCCATCCAAACAGGGCAAGCATTGCCACCAGATTCGCACATTTCTTCATCGTCTTTCCTTTCTTCAGCGTCTTCAATCAATAGCGATCCCATTCAATGGGCGCTATGTTCTTCTTTAAATCACCAATTTCACCTTTGTCTTGCGGCCAATTGCATAAAAGGCGGCAGCAACGGCAGACAAGATTGCACACGGCGTAATCACCCAGAGGGGTTGGTGCCCCGTCGTAATCTGGAAGTACAGCGTAGCAACGCACCATCCCAACACCGTAAGATACGTGAAGAGAATCGTGCTGTAGCCCCAACCAATCTCGCGCACCACGGTTGCCATCGCCGCCAAACAGGGCACATAGAGCAAGACGAAGAGCAGATAAGCAAAGGCGCGATTCTTATCATTCGAAAACTTCTGTTTTAACGTCTCCATCAACGAGGCGTCACTTTCAAGTTCACCCGAGATAGAATCACGATAATATGCCTCCACCTGGTCATTGAAGGCTGCCACACCAGTTGCCACATCTGCGCCGGGTTGCGTCACCGAGAGAGCCAACGTCCGCAGGGTATTCGCCTTCTCCAAGCGATCCACCACCTCAGAGAGGGTGGCCTCTGCCGCTTCCAAGGAGGGTTGCAAGGTCGCATTCTGCGCTACCTGTGCGGCGATAGCATCGCGCATCATCGTTGCTTTCGCCAAGTCTGAGTGCAGGGTGTCCAAATCCAAGACCGACTCCAAAGCCTGCTGCAACTTCAAGCGTCGCGCTGGCGACAGATCGGGTTCAGCCATCTGCTTAATCAAGTGCGTGGCCTGTTCATACTCAGAAGTGAACATCGTTACGCCCAAGGGATCCAAGAGCGTCCCCAAGAGTCCACCCAAAGCTTCGGGAATCGTGCAGAATGCTTCGACCACGCCATCACGCAAGGTCGTCCCCATGCTGCCCCAAGTCAACTCGGCTTCACCCTCGGGTGCAGGCGCTTCGGCATCTGCCGTTGCGACGGGGGCTTCAATCGCATAGAGCGTGTTCAGTGCAGAAACCACCTGCTCCTTCGCAAACAAGCCGATAATCAACGCCACCGACCCTTGCCAGTTGTCGGCCGTCACCCCCATGGGTTGGAATACGGGCACCATTGCGCGGCCTGCCCACTCCACCACGGAGATGGGACGATTCGATTCGCCCTTTGAGGCATAGATATTCGGCACCGTAATCTTATCGCACAGATTCAACAAGAGCACCATCAACGCCATCACCTGACCTGCACGGAAGACAAAGTGGCGCAAACGTTCCCATGCCTGCTTTAGCACCGTGCTGAAGCGCGGGATGTGATAAAGCGGTAATTCCAGAACAAAGGGGGCTGGTTCGCCCGTGAAGAGGGTATGTTTAAGGAGAACACCAGTGAGAATCGCCAACAAGATTCCACTCAAGTAAATCGCGAAGACCATCGTACCCGAACCCAAGCCAAAAAAGGCGGCACCAAAGAGCGCATACACTGGCAAACGCGCACCGCAGCTCATGAACGGCGTCATGAAGATGGTCAACAAACGATCGCGACGGTTCGAGAGTGTACGCGTGGCCATAATCGCCGGCACAGTGCACCCAAATCCCACCAACATCGGTACAAATGCACTCCCAGGCAACCCCAAAAAGCGCATTAAACGGTCCACTACATAGGCGGCTCGTGCCATATAGCCCGAGTCCTCTAAGACGGACAAGCCCATGAAGATGAAGAAGACGGGCGGAATGAAGGTCATCACCGTCTGAATGCCCGTCCCAAGACCATCAGCCAAGAGCGTAATCAACCACTGCGGCGCGTGGCAAAGCGTCAAGACATTGCCCAAGCCCGTCACGAAAATGGCGTCGCCCAAGACATCAAAGAAGTCAATGAAGCACCCGCCCACCACCTGGGTCACCCAGAAGAGGAGATACATAATTCCCAAGAAAATCGGAATGCCCAACCACCGATTCAACGCGAACCGGTCCAACGTGCGCCCGAACTCCGTCCGCGCACGCGCCACCTGTCGCACGATTCCACGGGTAATTTCCGCGATCTTATCGTAACGCGCATCGGCAATCAAAACGTCAGGCGTCGTGCCCAGCACCGCCTCTACCGAATCAATAATCTCCTCAGCGCCAGGGATAATCCCCTCCAAACGATGCACTGCGAAATATTCGGGTTCACCCTCACGATGCGCCTTAATAAAGGCCTGATTCAAAGACTCAGGATAAACGACCTGCGCTTGACGTTGCTTCGTGGCCAACGCCTCTTGGATGGCTCGCTCCAACGCCTGACGATTCGAACGACGTGCAATATTAGCAGAGACCACCGGAATGCCCAAGCGCTCCGAAAGGGCGGCCATATTCACCTTAAAGCCCTGACGCTCCAAAATGTCGGTCATCGAGAGCACCATGACCATCGGGATGCCAAGTTCCATCAAAGCCAAGGTCAAATAGAGATTACGTTCCAAATTGACCGCGTCTACAATGTTAATAATAAGGTCTGGTTCACCACTCCGAGCATACTCAGAAGCCACGCGTTCATCTTCAGAAACCGCATGCAACGAGTAAATGCCTGGCAAATCCACCAAGGTCATCATCTCGCCACCTGGGAGCTTAATCTCACCTAATAGCTTCTCAACCGTCACACCAGGCCAGTTACCCGTCACCTGATGCATGCCCGTCCAAGCATTAAAAAAGGTCGACTTACCCGTGTTCGGATCGCCAACCAATGCCGCCGTAATCGTACGCTTCGCCATTATTCCACCGCCTTCAACTGCAGAATCGTTGCTTCAGACCGACGCAAAGACAATTCAAATCCACGCACTTTCAAACGTAATGGATCTCCCATCGGTGCCACACCAATCAATTCAATCGTGGCGCCACGCGTCAAACCCAGCGCCAACAACTTGGCACGGTAGCCCGCGGCCGTCTCCGTATAGCCGGTAATCTCCGCGCGATCGCCAATCTTCATCTCTGTAATATCCATCGTTGGACCTCTTTAAAAATCACTCTTCCGCCTCACTCAGACGGCAGGTTTGTCTTTGAATGGCGCGAATATTAGCATAGGCTAACAACTCTTGTCAAGCATTTTTTAGTCTTGTCTAACACTTTTCTCGCGCGCGTATTTCTTTATATTGATTGAAAAAGGAAATGGATAGGAGGGACAGAATTACCCGTCCACTTAGCCACACAAAAATTTATCCCCCCTTTTCTCTTACAACTCAAGGAATCCTTCTTTCTGTAAAGTGATTTCAGAGGAGAAGTGGGCTTGAAGACAGTTCTAACCTTCCCAAGCGCCCTTTTCGCATCACAGTTTCAGCGCATCGTATTGAGTATTTGGCTGAAACACAAAAAGAATTTCAGTCAAATTCATATAGAATTTCACTCATTTCATTTCTTCAATACTTTGTACTAAATTTGCCAGGCCGTAACTTATTCATTTACAATAACTTATCTTGAATATTTTATGGCAGGCAATTTTAAGCTTAAAATCAGTACAATTTGTACTATTCATGCAAAATTTAAACAGTACAATTTTTTGGGGCGCCAATTATTTTAAGGGGAAATTTTCTCTCGGGAAGAAATCTTAAATAGTACAATTTTTAACCGAGGACTTTTTAGCCCTTTCTAGGAAATTCTAGAAAATAGTACGAAGTATTGAAGAAGTGAAATCAGTGACTTTTTAAAACCAATCAATCAGTATCAGGTAGTGTATCATATTGTCTGTAATTTCATTTGGTGGTAAAAAAAGCAATGCACCCACATGGATGCATTGCTTACATTAATAAGACAAATGCTATACAAAAGATTTTAGTATCAGCGTTGCTCCATCTTCAAGCCATGCCACCTGCCATCTTCATCCATCTCAGCCTCCCACACCGCAGCATGCTCTGGCAAGTAATAGCCCATAGGATAAGGCGAGTTAAACGCATACACGCCAACGCTTGGTGGCACACCTTCAAATGTCACCGAGGTCAAACGTTCGCACCCATAAAACGCGCCTGAATGAATAAAACGTACACTCGTGGGAATTACAAAGTTGCCTATTAACGACTCTGGCACTTTAATCAAAACAACCTTGTTCGCACTCTCATATTGCACCCCA
>JAZUPT010000050.1:0-24253 GCA_045605345.1 Candidatus Spyradenecus sp. | reverse complement strand
CCTTGAAAACAGGCGAAATTGAGTCGCAATTTCGCCTGTTTTGGGTACCCAATTTCGCCCATATTGCAACTCAATTTCGCCCATATTGACCCAGAATTTCTTTAGACTTCCCTAAAAAACGGGCAAATTGTTGATAACTTTCCCTCCCCTTCGGGACCATTTTTTCGCAAGGAAGCCGCTGTAGCGGAGTTGATTTCACCCTATTTTCGCTTTATCTCTTTATTTCTCAAGAGGTTATGCAGTTTTAACAAAGTTGAGCAAAAGTGCTAAAAAACCGCCAATCCGCCGAAGGATTTTCAAAAAACTGCGTCGAAAAACGTGAATTGTTGATAACTTGTTGATAACTCAAAAAAGTTTTCAACAGCCGAAAAATCGCCAAAATTTTCGAAAAAGTGACAAACCTGCGTAAGAGATTTTAAAGGGATTTTGAAGAGATAAAAGGGATAGAAGTGATGATGTGGGGGCGACGCCGCCCCCACACCCCTGCGGCAGGACTGAGTCCTGCACGCTACGCATCCTGACAGATGCTTTTACTGGTGCTCACAAGGAGAAAAAGAGAGGAAGAAAGGCGAGGGTACGAGGGGTTCGGGGAGCGCAGCATCCCCGTCGTTTGGTACCACACTGGATAGCGGCTAGTTAGAAGACGGCATTTATCGCCGCCCCTACCGTGGCGAAGCCACTAACCTGCGACTCTGCCGCCCTTAACCACGTACCGCAGGTGCTCCTTTTTATTTATTAATGTAGTGGCGGGGGTGCCAATGTGTTATACTATTTCTATGAAATTGCCAAAGAATCCTTTTTTACGTAAATTGATTGTTTTGCCGTTTATTGCAGTGGCGGCGTTATTGGTGGCAGATGTCTACCAACAGGTCACCATGCAGACACCTGAAGATGTCTTAGTGATGTTAAAGGCGCAACAGGTCATGTCGCAGACGATGATCGTTAATGGAAAGTCTGTTTTGGCCGATGTATGGCGGTTGCCCGAGTTTTCCTCTTCGGCACCTTTACGCAAGCTCAAGGCGAAGGTGATTACAGTGGGTAAAATTGTGTACGTTTTTCACGATGATTTTACCTCTATTCGCGGTCAATGCACGTATCCTTCTGATTTGCCAGCATGGGATATTTCATGCAACTATGTCATTGATGCGACCCACTCACGCTTTATCAGTGGTTCTTCCACACAATCACCAGAAGCGCTTTTGGCCGCGTTCGCCGCAACTGCCACGGCAGATGGATGGACACCGCTCAATAGCACTTTATGGCAAAAAGAGAATCTCACCCTCTTTGTTCATGCCACAGAGGGCGACCCTGACACCCATGTGATGCTCGCCGTTCAGAAGGAAATCCAATGAAACAGAAGATTATCCTCATCATTTCCGTTGTCGCAGGACTTGTGGCCGCTTTTTTGACGGGTTCTTACATTGCTGCACAGAAGCAAGCGCTTGAACGAGAAAAGGCGGCTTTTGACCGAAGGAACCGCAGCATTGATGTGGTCGTCCTAGTAAAATCCCTACCTGCGGGAACCACCTTAACGATGGCCGACCTCGGCATTTTGACCTTCCCCGAACGTGCGCTGCGCGAGCAGACCATCCGTCCCGATGGCAATACTGCCATGCGATTGGTCGGGCGCAAGTTAGCCGTGGGGGTCAGTGGCCGTCAACCCCTCTTGTGGAGCGACATTGAAGGCGGCGCACCTGGCGCAGGTGGGCTCTCCACCCTCCTCCCGCCGAAGATGCGTGCGATCTCCATCTCAGTTTCGGCGGCGGCAAGTGTCAGTCACATGGTTCGTCCCACGGACCACGTAGATGTTTTGGGCACCTTCACCCTCCCCAGCAAGACGGTGGAAGGCGCGACCGAATTGGTTACGATGACGATTTTGCAGGATGTCTTGGTTTTGGCCACTGGTAAAGAGACCGCTACCACCTATCGTGGGGGCGATCTCAACTACTCTTTGGTCACGCTGCAAGTCTCCCCTCACGAAGCTGAAGTGCTTACCTTTGCCGAACAGATGCGCGGTCGCCTAACACTTGCCCTGCGTAATCCCGAAGATTTACACTACGAAAAGGATTTGCAGCAGATCAATTTTGATCAGATTCGCACCTCTTTGGAAGAATTAAACCAGCATCGCCAGAAAGAACTTCTGCGCAAGAAATAGTCGGAGAGCTGCCGTGGACTATCTGATTACGATCGCCCTTCCCAGTCAATCGGCCCAGCAAATCACCCTGCCCTGCGGCGCGTATATCGTTGGCCGCGGGACTGAGTGTCCGATTCATTTGGAAGACTCGAGCGTCAGCGAACTGCATGCGAAGTTAATCCTCTCTCCCACGGAGGCGTGGATTGAAGATTTGGGCTCCTCCAATGGCACCATTGTGAATTCAGTGCCAGTGACAACGTCGGCCAAATTAGACGCCTCCACGATTGTTTCGGTGGGCAACACCGTCTTTCGTGTGCAGCCCAAGCAACCCGCTCCACAGTCCCCCGCCCCACCCCCATCGCCATCCGTAGCGACCGCCCCTGCGATGCCACCCCCCGTCTCAGAACCCGCCCCGCCCCCCGTGAATTACAAGGCGCGCGCCCTTCGTCAAACCGTAAAATCCCAAATTCATGACGAATTAGTGAGACGACTCGACCTCAAACGCTTAACGGCGGGCTCCATCTCGGCAGATGAACTGGCCAAACGCGTTCGTGAGACCCTACAAGCGATCCTGGACGAAGTCTCCAACCGCGGTGCACTGCCAGCGAGTATAGACCCAGACGATTTGGTCAATGAAATTTACGATGAATCCGTCCGCTTAGGCCCTGTGGAACGCTTTTTGGCCGACGACTCCGTGACCGAAGTCATGATTAATGGCCCCGAACAAGTGTATGTGGAACGCAACGGCCGCCTCGTGCTCACCGATCAGACCTTTATGGATGACGCGAGCGTCTTAGCGGTGATTGAACGTATCGTAGCGCCCTTAGGTCGCCGCATTGACGAAAGCCAACCCTATGTGGATGCACGCCTTGCGGATGGTTCGCGTGTGAATGCGATTATCCCTCCGCTCTCCCTTATCGGCCCCTGCATCACCATTCGTAAATTCGCCAAGCGCGTCCTAACCACCGAAGACTTTGTTCGCTACGGCACCTGGACACCCGCCATTGCCGCCTTTTTGGAAGCGTGCGTTAAACTGCGCAAAAACATCATCGTAGCAGGTGGCACAGGCTCTGGTAAGACAACCTTACTCAACGTCCTCTCAGGATTTATCCCCACCTCCGACCGCATTCTCACCATTGAAGATGCGGCAGAACTTCGTTTGGTGCAACCCCACGTGGTGCGCTTGGAAGCCCGCCCACCCAACATTGAAGGTAAAGGCGCGGTGACCATTCGTGATCTCGTTCGCAATGCCCTGCGTATGCGTCCAGATCGTATTATCGTGGGCGAATGTCGTGGTGGAGAAACACTCGATATGCTCCAAGCGATGAACACCGGCCATGATGGTTCACTCACCACAGTCCACGCCAATAGTCCACGCGACGTGATTAGCCGTTTGGAAACAATGGTACTGATGTCTGGCGTAGATCTGCCCAGTCGAGCCATCCGTGAACAGGTCGCCAGCGCAGTACAAATCATCGTCCAAGAGGCACGCCTCAGTGATGGTTCGCGTAAGATTGTGGCGATTTCAGAGATCACCGGCATGGAAGGTCAGCAAATCGTGATGCAAGACCTCTTTGTCTTCCGTCAGACCGGGCTTGATGCCAATGGACGCATTCAAGGAAAACTCACCGCCACGGGTGCAATGCCGACCTTCTTTGACTCCCTCTCCGTGCGTGGGATCACGTTAGATCCCGCCCTCTTCCGTCCGGAGGCAGAATGAACGTGTGGGTCATCAGTGCACTGACACTCGCGGGAATCGCGGCGGCAGGACTCGTCTGGGCCTTCGCCTCAGCCTTCTCCGAAAGTGCCCGTGAGGCTACCTCTGTCTATGAAGACGAAATCTCACAGTCATTAGAATCACTCTTCCTCTTCATCCCGGCGAGGAAATTGGTGGACATCGGCATCCTCTCTGCTGCCACGGTCTTCCTTTTGGTGATGTTGCCCTTCTGCAGAATTGAACCACCCTGGATTCTCCTGCTCGGGATTATCATTGCCACACTCCCTGCGACTGCGGCATTCTATCTCCCCAAATGGATTGTCAGTCACCTCAAGGCGCGCCGTCTTGAACGCTTTAATCTCCAACTCCAAGACACACTCCCGATGATGTCCAATGCACTGCGTGCGGGGTTTTCAATCAACCAAGCCTTCGAGTCTGTTGTTGAGGGGTCAGAAAATCCCATCAAACAGGAAGTCGCCCTTCTCTTACAACAACTTCGCGTGGGCGTCTCCTTCTCCGATGCGCTCAACGCTTTAGAGCAACGTGTGGGAAGTGAGGACTTAACGCTCGTCTGCACGGCGATTGATATCTCGCGCAAATCAGGTGGTAACCTCACCGAAATCTTTGACACCATTGCCGAAACCATCCGTGCGCGCTTACGCATTCACCAACACGTTCGCACCCTCACGGCACAAGGTCGCCTCCAAGGGATTATCATTGGCGCGATGCCCTTCCTGCTCGGCATTGGCATGTTGATTTTCAAGCCCTCCCTCATGATGCCCTTTGTGTGTTCATTAATGGGAGGTGTCACCCTATTCGCCGTAACGGCATTGGTAGCCGTCGGCGGACTACTCATCCGTAAAATCGTCACGATTGACGTCTAACACACGAAAGGCGAAGGCAAGTGATGGTTTTTCTCTATTGGTTTTCAATTCTCTTCTGGGCCATTTGCATCGCGGCATTGACGTGGTATGTCATGAGTTTTGCATTGCAAATCACCTACGTAACACTCGCGGATGGACGCCAACAAGAACGGAAGCTCCCCCTCCTTTTCCGTCTGCTACTCCCCTTTGTGCCTAATTTGGAGACAATTTTGCGTCGCCAAAGCCTCCGCGCCACGATTAATACTGCGACGTGGCAACTTATGGCAGCGGGTTATGAGGGGCTCCTTACGGGGCGCGAATTCACGGGTCTGCGCATGCTTGTGCCCCTCATTGTGGGATTATTCCTCCTACTCTTCTTTATCCCCTTGGGCGCGAATGCATTCCCAATATGGTTGGTCGGCACCTTGCTCGCATGGTGTTGGCCGTTACATTGGCTCCGCACTATGCGCGAACGCCGTGCGAAGAGCATTTTACGCGCGTTGCCCTTCGTCTTAGACCTGCTCACCCTCTCGGTCGAAGCGGGCATGGATTTTATGGGCGCAGTTCGCAGAAATTGCGAAAAGCGCGCCTTAGATCCGCTCAATGAAGAACTTTTACGGATGCAACGCGAGATTCAAATCGGCACCACCCGAAAGGTCGCCTTCCGCAACCTCTCTGAGCGCGTACGCCTCCCGCAATTGAGAACCCTCTGCTCAGCACTCATTCAAGCCGACGAACTTGGCGTTAGCCTCGGGTCAATTCTGCGGATTCAAGCAGAACAACTCCGTCGCGAACGTTTTGAACGCGCAGAAAAACTGGCCCATGAAGCCCCCACAAAGATGCTCTTCCCGCTATTACTCTTCATCTTCCCGGCCACCCTCATTGTGTTGTTAGGGCCAGTGATTGCCAATATCATCACTGAAGGACTCTTCTAAGCCTCGCCCCCTCGGACGTTCTGACCTCCAAACCCAAAACCCCGAACTCAGAACCCAGAACTCCGAACTCAGAACTCCGAACACCCCACGGCCATTATTCGCAAAAGGTCATCACATCATGCAATTTGATTTTATCTTTCGTAATGCCACAGTCTTTGACGGCACAGGCGCCAAACCAACGATTAAAGACGTAGGGATCCAAGGTGAAAAGATTATAGCCGTGGGCGATCTCAGTGCCACGCAAGCCCCCGAAGAACGGAATGCGAAGGGGCTGTGGTTGACACCAGGCTTCATTGATGCGCACACGCACTCTGATGCCTTTCTGCTCATTGAACCCTATTCACCCAGTAAACTCACGCAAGGCGTTACCACCGAAATCGGCGGACAATGCGGAGGAAGTGCGGCACCCCGCCTCAACAATGCACGTCTCCCCTCCGATTGGGAAGCGCAAACCTACCCTGCCCGTCCGGGTCAGGCCCCCTGCGTGGGGCCGAATTGGACCACCGTGGCCGATTATCGCACCTGCTTTGAAGCGGCGCGCCCTGCCACCAACTTTATCCTTTTCGCGGGGCACAATACGTTGCGCAAAGGGGTGATGGGTGATGCGCCGCGTGCTGCAGAACCCGCCGAAATCGATGGGATGATTCATAATTTGGAACAAGCCTTAGAGGAAGGTGCGTGGGGCATGACCACGGGACTCATCTACCACCCTGGCGTCCATAGCCGCCCAGAAGAGGTGTTGCGCCTGGCCGAAGCCTGCGCCAAAAAAGGCGGCATGTATGCCACCCATATGCGCAGTGAAGGAGACCAACTCTTAGAAGCGATTGATGAAGTTCTCGCCCTCTCCCGTGCCACGGGCATTCGCACCCAAATCTCCCACCTGAAGACAGGCGGACGGGACAATTGGCACAAGCTTCCTGCGGCTTTGGAAAAGATTGAAGCGGCGCGTGCTGAAGGGCTCCACCTCCACTCGGACCGTTATCCCTACCTCTCCTCTGGCACAGACTTAGACATCGTATTGCCCGATTGGGCAGCAGCGGGCGGGAATGCTGAGATTCTCAAACGATTGGATGACGTGCGTACCTGTGGACAGATTGCCGCAGAGATTGATGCCTCTGGCCGTGACCCTGATGCCATTATGATTGGCGGCACTTGGACTGCAGAGACGCGTCCCTGTTCGGGTAAAACGGTGGGGGAAATCATGCGCGCGACCTGTCGCACAATGGGAGCCGTCATCACTTGGATTCTCCGTATGGATCGGAGTCGCACGGGTGCCTTCTTCTTTAGTATGTGCGAAGAGAATCTGCACACCATTTTGAAGCAACCCTGGGTAATGCCGGGCTCAGATGCATCATTGCGAGCGCCGTGGGGGGCATTGGGCAGGGATACGCCTCACCCGCGTGCTTATGGCACTCACCCAAAGTACTATCGCACGCTCACCGAACAACTTGGCTTCACCCCCGAGGAGACCATCCGACGCATGACCTCGTTGCCAGCGAAAGCCTTCGGCATTCGCGAACGAGGCGAGATTCGAGAGGGATTTTATGCAGACCTTGTGCTCCTCAATCCCAACACCTGGCGTGACACCGCCGACTATCACTGTTCGCATGCCTTCGCCACGGGGGTGGACACGGTGATGGTCAATGGCGCGCCCGTCTTCATGGGAGGTCAAATCAATCCCTCCGCGCCCCGTCGAGGTGCCTTCCTTACGCGATAAGTGACGGCCTCACTCGCCGGCATCCCTTTTATTTCTATTTCCAAAATGAAGCGACGACCGCAAACAGCGACCGTCGCTTTGTTTCTTTCCGTCAGCGCTTAACGAAAGAGTTGGTAGATACCCAAGCAAATGAGCGGGAGTACAAAGAAGACGCCCACAACATAGAAGAGCGCGACCAAACGTTTCTTACTAGCCAACTGAGCAAGGCTTGAGGCGGCCACCATTGGGAGACGGCGCAAGAAGGGAATCCCAAAGATGATGATGACACCAAAGATATTAAAGAAGAAGTGGACGAAGGCAATTTGAAGTCCAAGGTCAGCACCCTCTCCCGAAAGCGCAAGTGCGGCAAGGAGTGCGGTTACGCACGTACCAATATTCGCACCCAAGGTGAAGGGGAAGACTTGACGCAACTTCATCAAGCCTGCGCCTGCGAGGGGAACAATCAAAGAGGTCGTGGTAGAACTCGACTGCACGAGGGTGGTAATCAACGCGCCACTTCCAATTGCGGCAAGGGGACTTTTACCCACCGCAGCGCGGAAAATCTGTTCGGCACGTCCCGTTAAGAGGATGCGAAGCAACTTCCCAAGGAGGAGAATCGAACAGAAGATGAGGGCCAACCCAAATAGCGTGTACAACAAAGCGCCAATCCATTCTGGACCAGGTGTCGCGACGAAGAGTTGCTTGAAGGCACTGGTCGTGGGACGCGTAATCACATTCATAAAGTTGAACGAATCAAGGTTAAATCCACCCGAACCGAAGCAAAGCGTGGTCAAGCCCTTCGAACACTTTTCAAGGAGGCCAAAAGTCATCTCAAGCGGGAAGAAGATTAACACCGCAGTGAGGTTGAAGAAGTCATGAACCGTAGCCGCCGCAAAGGCTCTTCTAAACTCTCTGCGATGCCCGATGTGACCGAGTGAGACCAGTGTATTGGTAATTGAAGTACCAATATTCGCACCCATAATCATTGGGACGGCTGTTTGGATAGGCAAGCCAGCAGCACAGAGGGCCACGCAGATTGAGGTGGTCGTGGAGCTCGATTGAATAATCGCAGTTGCCAAAATGCCCATGATTAAACCCATGAAGGGATTTGTCGCAAAGGCAAAGAGCGACTTTGCACTTTCTGCGCCACCAAAGAGTAGTTTGAAACTTTCCCCTAAGGAAGAGACGGCCACCAAAAGTAAGTAGACAAAGCAGAACGTGGTTATCCACGCAAGCCAAGGACGGGCGGTGATGGCTTTAAATGTTCGCGTAATCACACCCTCTTTAGGCGCAGGGGCTTCTCGCTTTTTATCTAAATTCGCATGAAGCGATTCCACCGCGGCAAGTAAGCCATCACGAAGTCCATTCCAAGACTCTACATGATAGTCATTCGCAGGATCAACAACACAGTTGATAAGTTCATCCTCAAGCGCAGCACGCTCTTTCATTAACTGCTTTAGCTTCTCCTTTAAAATGTCAGGCGAAAGGCCCGAAACCTCGAGCGCTTTAATTTCATCACGGAGCAACAAGAGTCGATGCTCTAAACTGAGTTGTTCTGTATTCATGCTTTTCCTTTCAATTGATATGCATTACTATCGCAAAACTCTGTTAGGATTTGATTAGGGCAATGTTATGAATTGGTAAACAAATTGCCGAAGGCTGAACTCCTTCGGCAATTTGTTTCGTAATGATTAGCATGAAGTCGCGTCTTTAGGGACGGCGAAAGCGAATGGAGAAGGTCGTCCCAACGTTACACTCGGACGTGACCGAGACCTTGCCGCGATGAAGGATCGCAATATGCTTCACAATGGCGAGCCCCAAGCCCGTCCCACCCGTGGCGCGGGAGCGTTCCTTCTGCACACGATAGAAGCGTTCGAAGAGGCGCGGGAGGTGTTCTGCGGCGATGCCCACCCCATTGTCGCTAAAATGAACGGTGATGTGGCGCGCCGTTTCCGTAAAGCTTACGGTGTAGCGCGTGGCATTAGCATAGCGCAATGCATTATTAATGAGATTGCCGAAGAGATGCTCAAGTAAGCGTTCGTCGCCCATAATCCAAGCTTCTGGTGGCGGGTCAGGCACGAAGGAGACGGCCACCTTCTGCGCCATAATCTCATCATGGTAGTCGGCGAGCGCATCTTCAATGATGTGTACTAAATCAATGCGACGGAAATCTTGCACGGCATTCGCTTGGCGACGTTCAATCGTCGCAAGGGAGAGGATATCTTGCACGAGATTATTTAAACGGGTAGTCTGACGTGTGAGGATGTCAAAGCAACGCGCCTGATTCGCGGGGTCGAGTTGCATCTCAGTCAGAGTCTCAACCGTGGAGAGGATGGCCGTTAGGGGCGTCTTAATCTCATGGGAGACATTGGCAATAAAGTCCGTGCGCATACCTTCTAAGCGACGCAAATCCGTCACATCGGTCAAGAGCAGGAGAAGATTCGGCTTATTCTCATGGACTAACCGCGCGATGTGCGTTAGGAAGACATAGGAGACCCCGTGATCATTGTAAGAAATCTCCTGCGCCTCCAGAGGAAGTTCTTCTAAGGCGGCCTCCACAAGAGAACTTAAGGTCGCAAGGCCAATCGTCTCAATGGTTGCGTTCGGGTGGCGGAGGGACTCGCCAAAGCGTTGGACTGCGGCGTGGTTTGCATGCAGGATTTCGCCTTTATTCCCGATGTAAAGAAGCGGTTCACGCAATGTATTAAAGAGTGTATTGAATTCGTCCTTCTCGTGTTGCAACGTGGCAATGTGACCCTTTAACTGCGCCGCCATCGTGGCAATCGACTGTGACAACTCGCGCAAGAGGCCCGAATGGGGCAAGACAATCGGCGTATTGAGTTGACCTTCGGCGATGGCCTGTGCGGCACGTTGGAGTGAGATAAAGCCCGGACGAATCCGTCTAAAGATGTAGAAAATTAACGCAAGGACCAAGGCAATCCCAAGTACCAACGCCAAGAGAATGGCCGCGACGGCTTCCGTAAATGCATCATCAAAAGCATTCACGGGAAGTGAAACGCGCAGGATCCAATCATTGGGTAAGCGACGGGCATTGTAAATCAACGTCGCGTGCATACTCGTGGAGTAACGAATGGTAAAGTTATCAGTCTCAGCGGAGGCGCGCTGAATCTCGGGTCGTTCGATGTGGCTGACACGAGAGAGCGCCGAAAGATCTGAGTCAATCACGACCGCGCCCAATTCGTCAATCACCGTAATGCGCAAAGGCTCTTTGTGAAATGGACGAATCTTCTCGGCAATCGTCGCAACGTCTCTACGGGCGATGTCATCCTGCAACAGTAACGTAACTAAGGTCGCATGCGTGCCAAGGCTGTGTTGGATATCTGCAATGTAGTTGCGCCGAAAGGAGTGATATTGGAAAAAGAGCAGAATAACGGTCAGAATAACCAAGACACCCGCAGTCGCAGGAAGCACGGAAAGTAGAAAGTCGCGCCGTTTCATAACTGATTCACTCCACCGATTCGCCGTCGCTTAGCTGACTTCACAGAATTCCATTCGTGAAGCTTCACACGCTCATGCGGTAGCCAATGCCACGCACTGTTTCAAGATTACGTCCAAATTCGCCCAACTTTTTACGTAAGCTCACAATCTGGACATCCACCGCGCGATCGGTAACGGGATAGTCGTCCCCCTTCGTACGCGTAATAATCTGACTCCGCGTATACACATGCCCTGGGGACTCGCAGAACAAACGAAGCAACTCAAAATCTCCCGCCGTTAAGGAGAGCAACTCCTCGCCCAACCACGCACAATGTTGGTTCACGTCCAAGCGAAGTTGCTTATACGTAATTACCCCGTTTGCCACCGTCTCGTCTTCCCAACGCAAATGGGCACGAATACGCGCCACCAACACCTTATTGCTAAATGGTTTTGTAATGTAATCCACCGCCCCCATCTCAAGACCGAGGACGATATCACTCTCCTCGCTCTTCGCCGTCAACATAATGACAGGAATTGAGGCCAACTGAGGTTCTTGCTGCATCTTCCGAAGTACATCCAGCCCATTTATCCCCGGAAGCATCCAGTCCAATAAGACCAAATCGGGACGTTGCGCACGGATTGCTTCCAATGCTTGAAGCCCATCCTTAGCCTTTGCCACACGAAAGCCCGCAGACTCAAGATTCATTGTAATTAAAAGACGAATCGGTTCTTCATCCTCAACAACTAAAATCAATGCTTGGCTCATAATGTTTCCTTTTACTTGCCTACCATAATACTATAAAACCACTGATATGACACGTTAGAAATTTGTTAAGAACCCGCCATAAACTCAATACCGCAGGGCTCGCCCCTAAGCCTCCCCCCTACACCCTTTGATCTTGAAAAACTCATCGCTGATACCACCACCTCAAAGCCGCCTCTTCTACCTCATTTATTCCCTCACTATCTCACCGCCCCTTTTAAACTCATCACCCCACCACCGCACATACTAACAAACAACACCCGTAACATCACCTTTTCCTCTCCACAAATACCGCCAACATAATAATGCAAAATTATTTTGAAAAAGTACTTGCTTTTCAGTAGAAGCTTTTGCTACAATACGCTCCGTTTTCAACCCACTCTGGGGGATTAGCTCAGTTGGTTAGAGCGTCTGCTTGACATGCAGAAGGTCACTGGTTCGAGTCCAGTATCTCCCACCAAATACGGACCGTAGCGCAGCCTGGTAGCGCGTTTGCTTGGGGTGCAAAAGGTCTCGGGTTCAAATCCCGACGGTCCGACCATTCCTTTCTTTTAGACCAGAGCCTATGGCTGTGGTTTTTTTGTTTCTAAGGGAGGGGGGGGGAAGAAATGAATGGACGTCGGGGATTTGAACCCGAGGTGACCGCTAACGCGGAGCGGTCTTACAGACCAACAAATCCCGACGGTCCGACCATTCCTCTCTTTTAGACCAGAGTCCATGGCTGTGGTTTTTTTGTTTCTAAGTCAATTGAAAAGGAAATGGGCCGATGATTGATCTCACCATCAAAATCTTTCCCATATGTGCGGTTCTGTTTTCGGCATTTGCCTGCTTTTTCCCTACGACATTAAATGGCCTCTCCTTTCTCATCGTGCCATTATTGGGCTTCATTATGTTGTGCATGGGAGCTACGCTCTCCGTCTCCGACTTTATCCAAGCGATTAAGCGTCCGCGCGCGGTTGTGATTGGCATCTGCTTGCAATTCATTGTTATGCCGCTACTTGCCTGCGGGATTGGCAAACTCTTAACGCTTCCTCAAGCACAATACGTGGGCTTAGTGATGGTCGGCACGGTGGCTGGCGGGACGGCATCAAATGTTATCGCCTACCTTGCCAAAGGTGACGTGGCACTCTCTATCACAATGACTGCGTGTTCAACAATTGCAGGCATTCTCCTTACACCCCTCCTCTCCTCGCTCTATCTTGGCGCAACCATTGAGGTCCCGATCTTAGAGATGTTTGAAAGTATCGTGTATATGGTCGCGCTCCCTGTTGGGTTAGGTCTGCTCATCAATCGACTCTTCCGAGCGCGACAGGTGCTTTTAAATCAGATTGCGCCAGTGGCATCGGTCATTGGGATTGTCTTTGTGATTGGAATTATCGTCTCATTAAACGTTGAACACCTGCGCAATTGCGGCATTCTTGTGCTCTGTGCCGTCATCTTACACAACCTCTGCGGGATGCTCTCTGGATATGGATTGGCGCGCATTTGCAAGTGTGACCAACGCACCGCGGTCACCATCGCGGTTGAAGTGGGTATGCAAAATTCTGGATTAGCCTCTGCGCTTTCAACGCAATTCTTCGGCATCGCAAGTGCCTTACCTGGCGCCATCTTCAGTATTTGGCACAACCTTTCTGGCGCACTTTTCGCCACCTTCGCGCGAAAGCGGTTGCTCAAATAATCAAACAAAAAGGACGGCTCATCGGCCGTCCTTTTTTTGTTTCAGTCAACACTGTCATTTAGTCGGACACACGCAAGGCGGCAATCACATCTGCTGCAAGCACGAGCCCTGCAGTGGCCGTCACAGGCATATACGAGCCCAAGACACCATCTGGCAAGGAGAGCGCTGGCTCTGTAGACCACACACAGCGGATTCCCTTCTCGATCCCCTTACGACGAAGCTGTTGGCGAACATTTCGTGCGAGCGGACAGATTTGCGTTTTGGAGATATCAGTCACGCGCAAGGCAAGCGGATCCAACTTCCGCGCCGCGCCCATTGCAGACCAGGTTGGCAAGTGACGTTGCACACACGCTTCCAAAAGGGCGACCTTTGCAGGTGCATCGTCTATCGCATCAACCACTAAATCGGGGCGCACCTGATCTAATAAATCCGCTACAGCGTCAGGGCGAAGGAAAAGATGAATCCCTTCGGCGTGGCAATTCGGCGCAATATCTGCAAGGCGTTCACGTGTCACCTCCACCTTTGAGCGCCCCACAACGGACTGCGCTGAAAAGGGTTGGCGATTCAGATTGGATGCTTCAAAGCAATCACCGTCCACAAGGATAAGCTGCCCTGCACCGCTACGCGCCAAAGCCTCGGCACACATGCCCCCCACTGCCCCGACGCCAACAATCAAAATGCGTTTGGATTGCAAAGCCACAAGGGTGCCTTCACCCAATAAAGCAGAAGTTCGCATTAAAAAAGCGGACGCCTGAACTGCGTCAGACGTCCGTTGTTCGATGGGCTCACTCATTGTGCATAAGGGCACCGCACGAGGTGCGAGCCAACAGGAAGTAAGTCACAAGGTGTTTGAGCGCACTCCGGACGTGCGCAATCGCAACGTTCAGCGAAACGGCAACCCGGCGCATAGTTGCCAGGGCTCGGCACCTGACCCGGAATCGCACGAAGCGTCTTGCCACGCGTAGCATGCGAAGGCAATGCCTCCAAAAGGGCACGAGCATACGGATGCTTCGGACCCGCAAAGAAGTCCTTCGCGGCGGCTTGCTCCACCACTTGACCAGCATACATCACCGCCACGCGATGAGCCATGCGATAAACCACGCCCATATCGTGCGTAATGAAAATCATACCAGAGTCTTTACGGTGCAACTGCAACATCAAATCCAAGACCTGCGCCTGAATCGTCACGTCCAAAGCAGTCGTAGGTTCGTCAGCGATGACCAGCTGCGGCTCAAGGATGAGGCACATCGCAATCATCACACGCTGCTGCATACCGCCAGACAATTCATACGGATAGCAACGCAATGCCAATTCAGGATTCTGAATGCCGACCTTTTCAAGCCAAAGCAAGGCGCGTTCACGAGCGCGATCACGGGTCAATTCAGGTTCGTGAATCAACACCGCTTCAATAATCTGATCGCCGATACGCACCAACGGCGACAGGGCCGTCATCGGGTCCTGGAAGATCACACCAATTTTCTTACCGCGATACTTGCGCATTTTATCAATCGGCAACTTCAGCAAATCTTCGCCTTCAAAGAGGATTTCACCATTGAGGATGCGCGAAGGCGGCGAAGGCAAGAGGCGCGGAATGCACATCGAGCTCACCGACTTACCGCAACCGGATTCACCCACAATGCAGAGAATTTCACCACGATGCACATCGAATGAGACATTTTCCACCGTCGTCACGGCCTTACGCGTCTCATCGTTTTCGAAAGCAATCGTGAGATTGCGTACCTGAAGAAGAGGTTGTTCGGAATTAGACATTACGTCACTCCTTTACTGAAGCTTGCTGAACGGTTTCGGGTCAAATGCGTTACGCACGCCTTCACCCACCATAACCGTAAGGAACATCACTGTGAAAATTGCCAAGGACGGGAAGAGGATCAACCACCATGCCCAACGATACGTCTGTGCTTGGTTGAGCAATTCACCCCAGCTCGGCGTCAAAGGAGGCAAACCGAAGCCGAGGAAGTCCAACGATACCAAGGAGCCAATCGCGCCCACCAACAAGAAGGGGAAGAGGGTAATAATCGGCGTCAAGGCGTTGGGCAGAATGTGGCGGAAGATAATGCGCGCATTCGTGAGCCCCTGGCAACGTGCCGCCGCCACGAAGGGACGATTACGCAAACGGAGGAATTCTGCACGCATGTAGTACGAAAGACCAAGCCAGCAGAAGAGACCATACACCAAGAGGAGCAACCAGAAGCTACGGCCGAAGACCGCACCCACGAGCACCATGATGTAGAGGAAGGGCATCGCCGCCCAAATTTCGGTGAAACGCTGCACGCAGATATCCACCTTACCACCAAAGTAACCTTGGATGGAGCCGATAATCATGCCGAGCACCGTTGCCGTCACTGCCAAAAGCAAACCGAAGCTCATCGCAATGCGCGTAGCATACACAATGCGCGAGAAGACATCACGACCCGAACCATCTAAGCCGAAGATGTGACGCGCCGTCGGGTGGAAGGGGAAGCGGATGTTGTTTGCAGAGTAAACTGCATAATCCGTCTTCGTTTCAGGATCCGTGTAGAAGATAGCATCTGCTGCGGTGATATCCTTCTTAAAGCCAGCCGTTGCCCATTCCATCAACTGCCCCATCAGAGCGTCCGACGGCAGAACCGTGTGCTTATTCGACTTCAAGACGACCTTCGTCAGTTCACCATTTTCATCCGCTTCACGAACGAAATCATAGGTCAACTTCTGCAAGAAGCGTTGGTTATTCGGCAGAACCGCACGAAGATTCACACGCACCGTCTGAGGCAACACACCACCTGCGGAGGGGGAAAGCACCAAACGCATCTGTTCCCACGAAACCGCACGCTGCGAGGAGGGCGCGACCATCGTCTCATACGCATCGCATGCTTCACCCGCCAAACGGCGCGTAATCTGCTTACGCAATTCCGGTGTGATTTCAATCACTTCAGCCAAATTGGTGCATCCATCACGAAGATTCATACTCGGGAAGAACTGCGTACAGTTGTCCTGACGCACAATTGCGAGATCCTGCGTGAGATTAAAACGACCCACAGGCTGCTTCGGAATCAAAGACACCGTGACCACCTTATCGTCTTCCAAGTCGGCGGTATCCAAGGTCTCGCCAGGCGAATAACGCACCGGCGCAAAGAGTGCAAAGTTTTTCGCATCCTTCTTGAAGACCTCGCTCTTTGTGAAAAGACGATAGTCCACATGCGTCGTTTCACCCGTTGCGGCGCGAACATTTTCCGGCGGTTGCGTCAACAAGAAGGGGCACGACCACTCCCCTTGGAAACGCATTAAGAGCGGTTCGCCGTTACAAATAAACTCTGCGCCAAGGCTAACCACATAAAGTGCAATCAGCAAACGAAGCGACCAAAATGCGATGCGACTCCGACGAAAACGTTCCAGTCGCTTCTGCGTTAAGGGAGAGAGGTTGAAGAATTTCATAATCACCTTTTACCTTGTTTAAAGAGTTAAGACACGGTTGGTGTCGTTTTGCAACAGCTCCATTGCTGGTGACGACACGGCGTCACTTTGGGCATCTTTCCGAGAAAGGTAGTTTACTTCCATGACACGCTTGGCGCTTCCATCTGGATTCTTTTCCACGATTTGTCGCCCGCGGGCATCAAATTGTTGCACACTTCCATCAGGTCGTGTTCGCGTCCATCCCTGCAAACGCCCCTTTGCGTCGTAGAGATAGTCATCTTTCCAATTTTTAAAAGCGGTAAGAACGGGATCTTCATACACGAATCCGCTTTCAGGTGCGGTGTAATCCACCTGAACCAACTTACCGCGTTCATCGTAAACGCGTCGTTCATTCGCCAAATAACGGAAGGAGACAAATGCAGGCGCGGAGGCGGGCTTCCCCTTCCGCATCGCCACACAAGCGATATCCACATGACGCGATGGGCGCCCATCCTGTTCAAAGACGCCGTGATAATCCACCTCTACCGTCACCAAGGACGCATCCTTCGTCAACGGACGAATGCGCACCTTCTGCGGATCACCATTTGAAACAAACCACTGATAGGTCAGCCCCGACTCCATCGAGGCCACGCCCACCGTCAACTTACGCGTCTTTTCCAATCCACGAATCACACGCTTAATGGACCACGGTGTGTCGGAAATGCGTTCACTCGCAGGCTGGTCAAAGTAATCAATGTACTGACGCGGCATCGTCTCACGACGGACAACCAATTGGAATAGCGCCGGAAGATCTTCAGTCTTCAAAGCATGTGCCGCCGTCACAAAGGCTTCACCATCAATCTGATTTGGATTAAAGGCCACCGGATGTGCCGCCGCCGAACAATACGCAGGCGCCCCCTTAACACTTTGACGCAACAGCATCTGCATCGTTGGCACGAGCAATCCACGACGCAACATCTCCCCCTTGGTCTCAGGGTGCATCGCCGCCAATCCCGCAAAAATCAACTCAGCCAATTGCTCAGGTGCCGCCTTCACCTCCGCTGGTTGCGTGCTTGTGCCATAGGTCATCAACACCTGCGGCATTGCCGCCGTTAATAAATCACCCTTCAGTTGTGCCGAGTAGTCAATCGTCACATCATAAATGTAAAGTTGATTCATCAGCGCCAAACGAAATGCCAATTGATCTGCGCTGGTTTCAGTAGCAATCAAGCGCGGTAACGAACGCCAAAAGGGAGTGCTCGCGAGCGATAACATGCTCGTCCCCACCACTGGATGCGTCACCAATCCAGAAGAGAAAATCCCATTTGCCGCCCCCACATGTGCGCGAGCATACTGCGCTTCATCACTGTACACCACAGAGGTGAGCTGCGGAAATTTTTCTTCTACAATTTGCGTGCGATCTTCATCGCGATTCACATAAAGGTCACCCGCATTGCCTGCGGCAGTCCCTTCACGCATCCAAGCACGAATCTGCTCTGCGTAGGGACCATTATACTGTTCTGCATTGGGCTTGCGATCCCCCGCCAATGCAAACATCGTGATCATGTATCCGCCTTGCGCAGGATCCCAATTCCACTTCGTATTCGTCTCGGTGACTTTTGCATCAGTACCTAATGGAACTGTGTCGGTGTAGGCCTTGTTGAGGTTTGCATTCCACTTCGAGGTGCGTTGCAACTCTTGCGCGCGCTGCACCAACTTCGCAAACTCAGGCGACTGACGCACGACCTTTAAATCGGCATCTTCATTCAATTGGCGCACATCGGAATAGCCGAGTTCAATCGCCTTCCCGATCCACTCTAAGGCCTCCTCCACACGATTATCGCGGGAGCAAATACAGCCTACATTGTAGTGCCAATTGGCATCATTTGGGAAAATCTTTACCGCAGCGCGTGCCGCCGTTTCAGCAGACAACAGGTCACCGCGTTGCAACGCAGTCACAAACTGCACCAGATACTGGCGATGTTGCGGGAAGAGTTTAGGCATATCAAAGACAGACTGCGCCATTGCAATGGAGCCCATCGCAACCAAACACAATCCGCAAATCAACTTCTTCAATGCCATCTTTTTCAAATACTTCCTGCTTGTTCGTAAAAGCGCGTAGTTTACCATAAAACGACGCGCCCTGCTATTCTAGTCCGCATCTTCGTGTACGCTTTGCGAGAAGGCGCTCGTTTACGAACGCCCCTTCAACTGCACAAAACGTGCCGTCACCGGCAGTTCACCCACGATAGGACGGGCATACGCCACGAAGGCATCCGTCACATTATTGCCTGCTTCATTGATGTATTCTGCGGGCAATTCGCGCGTGTGCTTAGCCACCGAAGCCAAAGGCGCCACGGCATAAACCACTTGATAGGCTTCGCCAGGCTGACGATTAATCGTGATCGTCCCGCTACGATGTTCACCACTGGTTGCCGCCTTCACGGCTTCTTCACCCGCCTGACGTGCTTCAGTTGCATCCGTCTCGGAGGTGATCCCGACAAAGCAACGCTGAATGAAGCCAAAGGTATCGGCACGCACGCGCTTAATCTTCAAGCGTTCACGGATAACTGCTGCCAAGTTTTCTCCCAAAGCACCCGAGGTCAGCTGCACATTGCCATGCGCATCCGTTTCCGTGGAGAAGCTCTCCGCGATGGCCTTTCCATCAGGCCCACGAATACCTTCACTCACGGCCACGACACAGCGGCCATACGTTTCCATGCACTGTGCGACATCTGCCACAAAACGGTCCACCGTGAAGGAACGCTCTGGCACATAAACCAAGTGCGGACCATCATCTTCGTCCTGCTTAGCGAGTGCCGCTGCCGCAGTCAAGAAGCCTGCATTGCGGCCCATAATCACATCAATCTTCACGCCGCCCAAGGCGCGATTATCCAAGTCATCGCCGCGCACGGCACAGGCCACAAAGCGCCCTGCAGAACCATATCCAGGCGTGTGGTCATTGCACAACAAATCGTTATCAATTGTCTTCGGAATGTGGAAGCAGCACATGTCATATCCCTGACGTTCCGCCTCCTGGGCAATGATGTTTGCCGTTTCTGCCGAGTCATTTCCGCCGATGTAGAAGAAATAACGGATATTACGACGTGCCAAAATCTCAAAGATTGCCTTGCAATCCTCAGGCGTCGGCTTACGGCGAACCGACCCCAATGCGGAACTCGGCGTCTGTGCCACGCGCAACAGCACCTCTTCGGGTTCTGCACGCAAATCGATGAAATCTTCATCAAAAATGCCCTGGATCCCGTGGAGTGCGCCATAGATTTCAACAATCTTACCGGACGTCTTCGCAGTCAACACTGCACCGATCAAACTCTGGTTAATCACCATTGAGGGGCCGCCACTCTGGGCGATAAGCATGTTACCGATCATTGCCGAATTCCTTTTATAAAAATGTAAAACACATGCCAGAGCAGTCTCCGACATGTGTCCAAACATCAATTAGTTCGCGAGCGCCTTCGCAATACGTCCCATCGCTTCAATCACCTTTTCGCGGTTATTGAAAGCGGAAATACGGATGTAACCCTGACCGCAACGGCCAAACCCTGCGCCCGGCGTCGTCACCACTTGTGCTTCATTCAGCAAACGATCAAAGAACTCCCACGAGTCACCCTTCACGTTCACCCACACGTAAGGCGAATTGTCACCGCCCACGCAGTCAAAGCCCAGCGCCTTCACGCCTTCGCGAATCAACTTCGCATTACCGAGATAGTAGTCTACCTGTTCGGTCGTCTGACGTGCACCTTCTGCCGAGTAGACGGCTTCTGCAGCACGCTGCACAGGATAGGACACACCATTAAACTTCGTCGTGTGGCGGCGATTCCACATCGCATGGAGACCCACTTCTTCGCCCGCCTTCGTGTAAGCCTTCAAGCCTTCGGGCACCACCGTAAAGGCGCAACGCACCCCCGTGAAGCCTGCCTTCTTGGAGAAGGAGCGGAATTCAATCGCCACATCCTTTGCACCTTCGATTTCATAAATCGAGTGAGGGATTTCAGGATCGCGAATAAAGGCTTCGTAAGCGGCATCAAAGAGAATGAGGGCCTTATTGGCCTTGGCGTAATCAACCCATGCCTTCAGCTGTTCCTTCGTGGCCACAGCGCCCGTGGGGTTGTTCGGGAAGCAGAGGTAAATCAAATCCACGGCTTCAGCAGGCGGTGCCGGCACGAAGTTATTTGCCGCCGTGCTTTCCAAATAGCAGAGCCCCTGATAGCGACCATCTGCCGCAGCACCCGTGCGACCAGCCATCACGTTGGTATCCACATACACGGGATAAACGGGGTCAGGAATGGCGATGCGCAGTTCGTCTGCGAAGAGTTCCTGGATGTTTGCGCAGTCACACTTGGAGCCATCGCTCACAAAAATTTCGGAAGCCTTGATGTCGCAACCGCGCGACTGATAGTCATTCACCGCAATTGCTTCACGCAAGAAGTCATAACCCTGTTCAGGGCCATAACCGCGGAAGGTCGCCTCTTCGCCCAATTCATCCACAGCCTTGTGCATTGCCTCACGGCAAGCAGGTGCGAGGGGAAGCGTCACGTCACCGATGCCCAAACGAATCACTGCCGCTTCGGGGTGTGCCGTCTGATAGGCCTTCACGCGCTTGGCAATTTCAGAGAAGAGATAAGAAGCTTGCAACTTGCTGTAATTTTCGTTGACCGAAATCATAGTAAAAATGAATCCTTAAATTTAACAATAACTAAACTGAAAAGATTAACGCGTCTGCGTATAGAGCGGCGTCAGAATCCAGCGGCGATTATGCCAGAACCACTGTTCGGGCTTTTCACGCACATTCTGCTCAATAATATCCCAAACTTGCTGCGTAATGCGCTTCGCATCTTCTGCAACATCTGCCTCCAAATCGGGGAAGATGGGATCATAGAGATGCACGGCATGGAAAGCTGCACTCTTGCGTTCCATCACCACAGGCAAAATCGGCACATTGCCCATACGCGCAAACTTCGCGAGCCCTTTGCCCAGCTGCACCTCCGGCTTCCCGAAAACAGTCGTGCTGACAGCAGGTTTATTGTGACGCACATCTGGCAAAATCGCAAAGACGCCCCCGCTCTTCAAATGATGCGCCACGCGCACAAATGAACTCGGATGACGACGATCAACCGTTTGGAAATTCAAACGACTACGACGCAACCACGCCTCAAAAAGCGGATTGTTCTGCGGACGTCCCAATGCCATCAGAGGGAAGTTGAAGGCAGAACAGGTAATTCCCGCGAGATCCCAGTTGCCCATATGCGGCAGGGCAATCACCACGCCGCCATACTTGTCAATCAACGCACGAATCTTCGCCGCCGCCTGCTCCGTTCCCTCCAAATGCTTCTGGAGGTACGCGATATCCATCTTCTTCGCGTGGAAGAGTTCGATGAAGTTCATCATCATATTCCACACCGATGTCCGTGCAATCACACGACACCGCGCCACTGAAGTTTCCTCACCGAAAACTTCGCGAATGCGGGAAATCGTCTCTTTCTTCAGAGGCCAACACACGCGGAATACAATACGCAAAACCCCACGCAAGAACGCTCCGGTCCATACAATGGGGAAACACGTAATCCACAGTTGGATACTGCGAAACGCGCCATATTCAAGATAATGGCGGAAACGAACCTTTTGTTTCATACGCCCTTTACTTGACCGCAATCGCGGCTTCAATCAAAGTGGTGATATCCTGGCGCGTAGCATTTGCCAAATCAGCCGCTTCTTGCAACGTTTCCATACGTGCCTTCACAGCCTGCAATGCCTTGCGATATTCTGCCACCTGTTGCGTCATTTCGGCAATCTTTTCGCCCAACTGCTGTGCGGCATTTTCTGCCTTCACCAGCATACGGCGCGTCTGGAGCAACTGCTGCAACAGTTCACCGGGGTCACAATCCAAATCTTCGAGAAGCATGCCATCTGGAATCGGCACCTGAATAATGGTGCCACACTGAGAACACGGCACCTGCAAGCCAGCAGCACGATAATCCACCACTAAGTTGTGATTGCAGTTCGGGCAATCAAACACAATATCGGTGGGCATAATTTCAACGTCTTGAACATCGTCTTTGTCGTCCATAAAGACCTCCTTAAGGCTATGACAAAAGTTTATCATAGAAAGCCCCTTAAAATCAAGCAGATTTCGCACGCTCATGTGACTTTTAGTTGATTACGCACCCCATTCCTCACCCCAAAATGAATCCACCAGTAAACACCCCCTCATGACCTCCTTTTTTTCATCACCTTTCCCCAAAGATTTGCTACGATAAATCTAACTCACCCAGAAAGGATTTTGTGTTATGAAAGCCTGCCTCCTTACCCTCTTACTCACCCTCTCCTGCGCCATCTTTGCTCAAACCGTTGCACCGGCCGCCCCTGCCAACCCCGCCACCACCCCCACCCACCGCCTCGGCATCCCTTGGTGGAAAACGCGTTTAGAAGCGAAAGAAGCCCAAGCGAAAAACCCCCATGACACGGTCCTTATCGGCGACTCTATTACCCATTTTTGGGATGAACGCGCACCTGACTTGCAAAAACAATTCTTCGGCGACGCCCTCAATCTCGGCTTCAGTGGCGACAGAACCCAAGACGTCCTTTGGCGCATCCAGCGTATTGACTGGAATGTTGTTGCCCCCAAACGCATCATGCTTATGATTGGCACCAATAACACCGGCCACAACCCCAACGCCCCCTTCGAGCAGACTTTTGAAGGCATCAAAGCCATCGTGACCTACCTCCGCCAACACTGCCCCCAAGCAAAAATCACCGTCCTCAATATCTTCCCCCGCGGTGCCGACAAAAATGACATCAAGCGTCAGATTAATGACAAAATCAACCTCCTCATTCCCACCCTTGCAGAAGAAAATGTTGTCATTTGTCGCGACATCTCCTCCTGCTACCTCACCCCTGAAGGCATCCTTCCCCGCACCCTCATGCCCGACCTCCTCCACCCCAACAAAGAAGGCTATCGCCTCTGGGGTGAAGCCGTCGCCCCCGAATTTATGGGTACCAAATAACCCCTCACCCCTGCGGCCCGCTTCTACCTCTGTAACAGTCCCCCCGGCTGGAGAGGACTGCAGGCGGCTTTCAAGCTTACCTTCCGTACGGCAATTCACTCCTACACCCCGCTTGTTTAGCCGACCTCCACACCGACGGAGGTCGCCCCGCTCCACGAGCATCCCGCACTCCCACAGCCCCACCACACACCTCAAAGTCCCTTCACCCCCACCTCACCCATTATCTCCACTATGCACGGAAGGCGCCGCCAAGCATACGCACATGGCACTCCTCATCCCTCATGCGCAGCATGTGTCAGAAGGAGCGTAAAGCGCTCCGTCCGTTCATCGGCGCAGCCGTGGTGAGACACTTTTAAAACACATCCAGAAGGCCTTCCCTCTACACACACTAAAAGTGTAGCAAAACAGAGCAAGGTTGTCAAATCGTCATTTTAGGTAGACATGAAATATGACAAAAAGTGCTGAAGAATTGGCCTTGAAAACAGGCGAAATTGAGTCGCAATTTCGCCTGTTTTGGGTACCCAATTTCGCCCATATTGCAACTCAATTTCGCCCATATTGACCCAGAATTTCTTTAGACTTCCCTAAAAAACGGGCAAATTGTTGATAACTTT
>JAZUPT010000049.1:0-13441 GCA_045605345.1 Candidatus Spyradenecus sp. | reverse complement strand
CCACAAACGATAGTTTAAATGAGAATTGGCAAAGTAAACGCCTCCCTCCCCATGGGGAGGGACCTGCTATGTTCCCGATCCATAGTCCAATGTAAATCCTCTTGGCAAAGTAAACGCTTTTTGACGTTTGGCAGAGTAGCTGCCTTTTACCATTTGGCAACTTAAATGCACCCATTTTTACCCACTAAAGTGCATTTACTTTGAGAAATAACCAAAATATTCGTCATTACGCCGCGCTTTAACTCGACAGTACGGTCTCATTTACCCCTGTGAACGTACTACCCATCAATATCGCGCGGTTCCGCAAATAAAGCATCCTTGTTATTGCACCCGAATTTGAAATCCTTTTGCTGCTGGCGCAAGTGCACCCCAAGTTTTTAAAAGCGGACGACCATCTAGCCCAAGTTCCGGACATTCACCGCAGGTACATCTCCCAACATTATCGGCGGGAGGGAAGTCTTGCGTTGCCTTTAACCGGCATCCAACTGTCTCTCCATTCTCTTTCCCAACAGGCGTATCACCATAAAATGTGCAATGGATAAATTTACAGTCTTCTTGTTGGGCATCCTTATTTCGAACGATACATGCAGATAATGTCGTGTTTAGAGCGATGGTCCCTTGAGCTCCTTCTCCGACGAAGATGCAGTTCTTCGCATTTCCCCCTTGAAGCGTTGAATTTGACCATTCCAACTCATTCTGCATTACGAATCCATCAATCGCAGCACCATCTTCTAACACAAAGAGATAAGATGGCACCATCCCATTGGCTGCTTTAACGAGCGTAATCGTTGAGGGTGCGCCATAGACATCTCGCGATTCTCCACTAACAGCATATCCCCCCTCAATGGTGACTCCCGCTGGTACTGTTAAGGTTTCTGCAATGGTGTAATCACCAGAGGCTACATAAACCTTCGTTCCGGCCGACAGGTCTTTCAACATACTGGCAGTTAAGCTGGCGGCATCTTCCCAAGAGGTGCCTTTACCTATTCCGTTTGCGGTCATATAGACATTGGGCACGGGCAAATCAAAGTCGGCAATCACATTGCCACCTTCTAAAGGTACGTAATGAATTTCCTCTTTGCCATGTTCATCTTCCCACTTATTCTGTGCTTCATCACGGGCTTCATCATCCACAAAACGCCCCGTGGTGACTGTACGCGTCTCCATTGTGGAGCCGCCTTCAACCACTGTCACTGTATACGCTGTCTGCTCAGATAAGCCTGTAAAGACGTACGCACCAGCAGCATCCGTCGTGGTGCTCTGCCCCGTTGAAAGCGTCACTGTAACGTCAGCCACCCCCACGCCTCCACGTGCCACACGTCCAGCCAAGACGCACCCGAGCTCATTGGGATGTACATTGACATAAATGACCATAAATGTGTCGCCCGATGAAGTTTTTTCTCCGAACCATGACATCGGCACCCAACGGCCACTCCCCGTGCCCCATCCATAATGCAAATGTGCCATCCGCGTGCCATCTTTTGCATAGCCGTATCCATCACAAATAATGATGTGCCCCCCGTTACTGGTGTTAATCGCCAACACCATTGGTGCGCCAGCATGGAGCGAACCGCAGATCTGACGCTCAATCAGGTCTGGCCAGTCCGCTTGAAGCACCTGATTACCCCCGTCCCAATAAAATGGTTTCGTATACTTATAGCCCACCCCTTGATAACCAAAGTATGCCACAGCATTTTTGTTGCTGAACGTACCCGATGTCATTCCAGGTCTATACGCAGTGTTACCCAATGCACCCAAATCACGCATCAGGCGACTCACTGTTGGGCCCTGATTCACAGCATCTTCCCAGTCATATTCACCCGGAAGCGTGGTGCGCGTTTCAAGATTAATTAAGTTACCACTTTTGTCGAAAAGCGCGACCGTTCCAGTTTTTGGCGTCGGTTTCCATCCTGCCGCAGGAAACTTTGTTACACGCCCATGATAAGTGACCACCTGCCCCCAGGCAAGCATATCGCATCCACACGGATAACCCATGCCCAAATAGATATACGCATTTAGTGCACCCGTCTGATTCCACGCCTCTGTCGCTTTACACAAAGGTGACACTACAATTTGTTCCGGATCTTGTGCGAACACCATCGCTGTCAGCCCAAATCCCATCAGCATCATCAAAACTTTTCGCATCAGTCACCTCTTTTTGTGAAGTACAGCTCTAAAAAAACTTAAGGTTCCACTATCTCCTTAAATTTTAACATTTTATGCCATATTCTTAAACTCTTTTTTACTTTTAATTTCAAAGGGGAAATGGCACCTGCGAAGATTGATTAGAGGCCAAACGTTCAGTTTTCAAGATTTTAGAAACGCCCCCTCACCGATGTAAAATCGACCTCTCTCATACACCAATATCCAGCAACACCACCCTCTTTCATAAAAGTGTAAAACAAATTCCCATTCAGCATCGCTTTTCCCTTAAAGTCAAAGCACAGCGCGACAATCCGCACTTATGCTTCCACGTTTACCCAAAAACACTGAAACCACCTGTCGCTCCAATGCAAAATTAATAATTATTACGCAGAACATCCGTTATTTACAATCGCACGTTTTAATTAATTTTCCTCACCCAGCCCTACGCAACTCTCCCCTAAGAGAAGCCTATAAATTCACTCGTTTGGAGACACATTCGCCCTTCTTACACCCTTTTTCGTGACCCCTTTTCGGCGACACCCAAAAATAAATCATTGACGCATGAGTAAAAGGTGTGTTACTATGTGTAGACATTTTTTGAGATTGAAAGGCGTTAACCAATGAAGAAAGACATCCATCCGAAGTACGAAGACGCAACCATTACCTGCGCTTGCGGTAACGTGATCCAGACGCGTTCCACCGTGAAGGCCATGTCCTGCAACGTCTGCTCCGCGTGCCATCCTTACTACACCGGCAAGAAGACCGTGATGGACACGGAAGGCCGCATCGACAAGTTCATGCAGCGCTACGGCCGCAAGTAAGCCGAAAGCTTCTTTGTCTGAAATCGCCGGCACCGCGCTTGTCGCGCTGTGTCGGCGTTTCGTTTTGAAGCAACCAGGGCCGACCTTTACGAACTCCACGTGTTGGAATGCCCTCAGGCTAACTCCACCACGCCCAGACGTACCATTCTTTCCTCCTATGCTTGACCGCGATTTGATTCAGAGTTATCTCACTGCGCTCCCCCATCTAGAGGCGCAAATGGCTGATCCTACTGTAACGGGTGACCGTCGCCGTTATGGAGAAGTCTTGCGTGAGCATACGCGACTGAAGAAAATTGAGGCGGCAGCCACGCGCTTCTTCGGTCTACAGGCAGAAATTGAAGCAGCAAAGGAAATGCTCGTTGATCCAGATATGGCAGAGATGGCGCAGGAGGAGTTGCCCCTTTTAGAGGCGCAACTCCCCGAAGCCGAGAGCAAACTCACCGAAGCACTCCTCCCCGAAGACCCCTTGGACAGTCGCAATGCAATGATTGAAATCCGTGCGGGTACAGGTGGCGATGAGGCGGCACTCTTTGCCGCGGATCTCTTCCGTATGTATACACGGTGGTGTGAAGCACACGGTTACAAAATTACAGTGATGGACACCTCGCCAAGTGAACTCGGGGGCTACAAGGAAATTGTACTCTCGGTCTCAGGGGGCGAGACGCCCTATGGGCGCTTCCGCTTTGAAAGTGGCGGACATCGCGTACAGCGCGTCCCTGTCACCGAAGCGCAAGGGCGCATCCATACAAGCGCAGCGACCGTGATTGTCCTGCCTGAAGCAGACGAAGAGGACGACCTGGTGATTCCTGAAAGCGAACTGCGTGTGGACATTTTCTGCGCAGGCGGCCATGGTGGCCAAGGCGTGAACACCACCTATTCTGCCATTCGCATCACCCACCTGCCCACGGGGCTCGTGGCACAATGTCAGGATGAACGCAGCCAACACCGCAATAAGGAAAAGGCATTAGCCGTCCTCAAATCGCGCATTTTGGACGCACGACGTCAGGAGGAGGCGGCAAAGGTAGGCGCCACGCGCCTTACCCTACGTGGCAGCGGAGACCGTTCGCAACGCATTCGTACCTACAATTTTCCACAGAATCGCCTCACCGACCATCGCATTAACCTCACCCTTTACTCGCTTGACCGCGTCATGGAAGGCGAATTGGATGAACTTTTCGCGCAGATGGATGCGTTTGACGTCAAGCAACGCTTTGAGGCGGCATTGGAGAATAACTAAATGGGTTTGGGTTGCCTCGGACAATTTATCCTCTTCTTTCTCGTGACTCCCTTTGTGTGGAATCACCTGATTGCGCCGCTCTTCTTCAAGCAACAACGTCCCGAAGCGCCGGATGACACGTGGGGCAACTTTGGTGGACGTTCTCCCAAAGAGCACTACTTATCGCTCTTAATGCCCCTTTTGGCAAAGATTGCCAAGGCGGATGGTCGCATTACCGAAAGCGAAATCTCGCACATTGAAACCATCTTCTCCGAATTGCGCCTGTCGCGCGAAGAACGGCTCTTTGCCCAACAACGCTTCACCGAAGCGAAGCACTCGGCGCGCCGCTTTGAAGCCTATGCGAGCATTTTTGCTCAAGCCAACTATGACTTTGAGGTGCGTTTAATCACCTTTAAGTTTATGGTGCGCGTGGCAGGTAGCGATGGAGCGCTCAGCGAACGAGAACGTCAGATGCTGGCTTACGCAGGTCTGCTTTTCGGCATCCCGCGCAACATCATTGTTGAATTGCTCCGCACACTTGGTGGCGCAAGCGGTTCGAGTGGTAATTACCGTTCACGCCAACAGTGGACCGCCTCGCCTTCGCAACGCGAACAAGATTTGACGTTGCTCGGGCTCAAGAAAAATGCCTCTGCCGAAGAGATTAAAAAAGCCTATCGACAGAAGGTGAAAGAACTCCATCCCGATCGTCTGCAGGCACAAGGGCTCCCCGAAGCCATGCTCAAAGAGGCGACCGAACGTATGGCCGCCATCAATGCGGCATACGACAGACTCACAAAGTAACTGTCAATTACGGTTGACAAGACTCAGATTTTGCTAAAATAGCATTGTTTAGAAAGGTGATTATCCTATGTTTAAACTGAACCACGCGCTCCTCGGTCGCTCGTTGCTGAACATCCGTTCGCTCTCTGACGACGAGTTAGCCTACATGGTTGATCTCGCAATCGCGTTGAAAGCCCGCCGTAAGGCTGGTATCCGTGGCGAATTACTCCGCCGCAAAAACATCGCGTTAATCTTCGAAAAGAGCTCCACCCGCACCCGCAACTCCGCGGCCATCGCCGTGCGTGACGAAGGCGGTCATGCGGAGTTCTTGACGGGCCAGGCTACGCACTTCGGCGCAAAGGAATCTGTCGCCGACTCCGCTCGCGTGTTGGGTCGTCTCTTTGATGGTATTCTCTTCCGCGGCTATGCCCAGAGCACCGTGGAAACCCTCGCTGCACGTTCTGGCGTGCCGGTGTGGAATGGTCTCACCGACGAAAGCCACCCCACGCAGTTCTTGGCCGATATGATGACCATGCGCGAAGCATTCGGCGACGTGAAGGGTAAGACCATGGCCTATGTGGGCGACGGTCGCAACAATGTGGCCAACTCCCTCATGATGGGATGCGCCAAGGCAGGCATCAATTTCGTCAATGTCACCCCGCGTGAACTCTTCCCCTGCGAAGCCCTCGTGGAAGAAGCACGGGCTATCGCCGCACGCAATGGGTGCGAAGTGCGCGTGGAAACCGATCCTGTTATTGGTGTAAAGGGCGCCAATGTGCTCTACACCGACGTTTGGGTGAGCATGGGCGAAGAAGACAAGAAGGCCGAACGCCTCGCCTTGTTGCGCCCCTACCAAATCAATATGCCGCTCTGTGAAGCAACGGGTAACCTCGGTGGCGAGTTAATCTTCCTCCACTGCTTGCCCGCTTTCCACGACAACAACACCGAAGTCTCTCGTGAGACCGGCGCACTCGAAGTCACTGACGACGTCTTCGAATCCACTTTTTCCAAGGTTTTCGACGAAGCAGAAAACCGTATGCACACCATTAAGGCGCTTTACGTCTCCGCACTCTGCGAAGAAGCCGCCTTTTAACCCGCCCTCGGAGGCAAACAATGAATGTGAAAGACATCACCACCATCAAATGGGAAGACTTTGAAGCCCTCCCGAAACAAGAGAAGGCTCCTTATCTCATGCAGAAGGATGGGATGCCCTTTCACACCCTCTTTGCCCAACAGTTTGATCGCCCACTGCTTGAGCGCCTCTGCGCCTTCGCCACACGGATTCGCCGCATTGCGAAGACGCGCGAAGGCGCACTCTTCTTGAGTTCGCTGCTCTCGCATAAGCGTGCAATGCTCTACTTTTCGCAACCCAGTTCCCGCACCTTCCTCTCACACCTTTCTGCGTGCGAGATTTTGGGTATGCGCACGGGTTCTGTGCGCGACGCGGCGACGAGCTCCGAACTCAAGGGCGAGAGTAAAGAGGACTCAGTGCGCACCTTCTCCTCTTACTTTGACCTCGTGATTATGCGTTCGCCAGACAAGGGTCTCGCCGAACGCGTCGCCTGGGTCTTGGGCAACTCCGAACGTAACGTGCCCCTCATCAATGCGGGCTCTGGCAAGGATCAACACCCCACGCAGGCCTTGCTTGACATCTACACCCTGCACCGTTCCTTTGAAACGCAGGGCGGCATTGATGGCAAGACGGTGGTCTTTGTGGGGGACTTGTTGCGTGGGCGCACGGTGCGTTCGCTCGCCTTCCTCTTGACGCGCTTTGAGAATGTGCGCCAAGTCTTCGTGGCCCCGAAGGAACTGCAGATTAAGCCCGACATCTTGAAGATTCTTGATGCGCACAATGTGAAGTACGAACTCTCCGACGATTTGGCGCGTTGGCTGCCCGAAGCAGATGCCGTCTATATGACGCGTATTCAGGATGAATGGGACAAGGCAAACGGCGAATCGGCGAAGATTGACACCTCTGCCTTCAAGCTCGGCGCAGAACAGGTCGCCACTATGAAGCCTGGCGCAGCCATCTTACACCCCTTGCCGCGTCGCGATGAAATTTCCACCGATGTCGATACCGACCCACGCGCAAAGTATTGGCGTCAGATGCGTAACGGGATGTGGATTCGTACCGCACTCATTGCCGCAACGTTCGGATGCGAAGCGGTCATCAATGACTACTACACCGCGCACCTTGGCCGTTGATCACGGGTATGGAACCGAAAAATCTCTTCACCTACACCCTCACCGCTGAGCAGGCTGCGGCCCTTGAAATGGTCACAGAAGGCATGAACTCGCTCCAACGCGTTCAAGTGCCTTACACCTCCCTCGCCCTGAAGGGTAAACACTTAACCATCAATCTTTACACCTCTGGCAAACTCGTCGTACAGGGAAAAGAGGCGCAGGACTTCGTGCTCTTTACGTTGGAGCCGCTCGTCCTTGGCGCGGCAACGGTGGGTTATGAAGAGGTGCTTGATCCCAAGATGTTTGCGCCACACATGGGGTCGGACGAAAGTGGCAAGGGCGACATCTTTGGTCCGCTCATTACTGTCGCCGCTTTCATTGACGAAACCACGGGCAAAAAGCTCGCAGACTTGGGCATTCGCGACTCAAAGACCATCGCAGACAGCAAGATTACCGTGCTCGCCGCAGAGACACGCAAAATCCTCGGTCGCAATAATTGCGCCTTTGTCCTGCTCCGCCCGCAGACGTATAATCGCGTTTACAACAAGATTGCCAACCTTAATCGCCTCTTAGCGTGGTGCCATGCCCGTGCCATTGAGACCTTGGCTGAGCAGCGTCCCGACTGCCCACGTGCGGTCATTGACCAATTTGCCAAGACGGAAGCCACGATTAACCGTGCGCTCATGCCGCGCGGGAAGAAGTTGATTATCGAGCAAATGCACAAGGCCGAACGCGATATTGCCGTGGCGGCGGCCTCCGTGCTCGCACGCGACGTCTTCATCAAGGAGATGAAAAAGCTCTCCGAAGCCGTCGGGGTGGAACTCCCCAAGGGCGCTGGCCCGAAGATTCCCGAAACATTGTCTACCCTTTTGAAGGCCAAGGGACCAGAGATTTTGCCTCAGGTCGCAAAGTGTCACTTTAAGACGATTGATGAAGCGCTCACCAAACACGGCTTCACGCGCGATGATTTACCGGCCGACACCGAGGCTTAATTCTCCCCTTCTCCACCGCCTTTCACCGGAGTCCGCTCCCATGACACAAACTATTTCCCCGCGTTCTTGTCCTTTAATCGGTACTTATCGCCCCGAAGGCGACAAGTCCCTCTCTCACCGCGCGCTCCTCTTTGCCGCTTTAGCGGAGGGCGAAAGCACGATTCGACGCTTCTTAATCGGCGGCGTGACGCGGGCGATGTTGCGTTGCTTACGCGCCTTGGGGGTGGAATGGTCGTTGGATGAGGAGTCGCACGTGCTCAAGGTTAAGGGCGTTGGCCTCAAGGGCTTTAAGACGCCTGATGCGCCCTTGGACTGCGGTAACTCTGCGACCACCTTCCGTTTGCTCGCAGGTGCAGTCGCGGCCGCGGGCATTGAATGCACATTAGATGGCTCTGAAGGTCTCCGCAAGCGCCCGATGGCGCGTATCATTGAGCCGTTGCGTATCCTTGGCGCAGAGGTGGAATCAGCCGACAATCGCGCGCCGCTCACCTTTAAGCCTGCGAAGATGGGCTCCATCAACTATGTACTACCGGTAGCCTCGGCCCAGGTAAAGAGTTGCTTACTCCTTGCCGCGCTCTCGGGAAACGCCCCCAGTGCGATTTTAGAGCCTGGCCCTTCACGCGACCATACCGAACGTATGCTTGCAGCGATGGGCGCACGTGTTCGTAATTTCTCTGAAGGTTACGGCGCTGTCGTGCTCCCCCAGAGCGAACCCCTCAAGCCACTTGATACCGAACTCGCCGGCGACATCTCCAGCGCCGCATTCTTGATGGTCGCGGCAACTCTTTTGCCAGGAAGTGATTTTGTCTTAGAGAAGGTTGGCATCAATCCCACTCGTACTGGCATTGTAGATGCGCTTCGCGCGATGGGCGCAGAGATTACCTTTGAGAATGAGACTGAAATGGCGGGCGAACCCGTGGCCGACATTCGCATTCGCGCCGCAAAGTCGCTCACAGGCATCACCATCCAGGGTGATCTCGTCGTGCGTATGATTGATGAATTCCCCGCCTTTATGATTGCCGCAGCGTATGCCACGGGCGAGACCATCGTCCGTGAGGCCGCCGAACTCCGCACAAAGGAGTCTGACCGCATCGCCATCATGGCCGCCAATCTTCAAGCGCTCGGCGTGGAAATCGAAGAGTATCCCGATGGCTTCCGAATCCAGGGCACTGGAAAAATTCCTGGCGGCGTAACCGTTCATGCGCAGGGCGATCACCGCATTGCGATGAGCATGGCGCTCGCCGCACTTCGCGCTGAGGCTCCGGTGGCAATTGAACATTTTGAAATGCTCAATGAGTCCTTCCCGGATTTCCCCCGCGTGCTCGATCTCTAATGTAGTCGCACGCCTCCGAGCGCCCCACCCTTTCACCTCTTTTCGAAACGCACGATGACCACTCTCCCTGCACCCCCTGAGAAGACTGCCACCTATCGTGAGTGTCTCTCCGTCGCATGGCCGTTAGTCTTGGCGATGACGGGTAATGCGCTCATGATGTTTGCCGACCGCATCTTCCTCTCACGCCATAGCGCCATCAATATCCAAGCCGCCTTGCCCGCGGGGCTGATGTCCTTCATGGTGCTCGCGTTCTTGCAGAATATCGTGCTCTATTCAGGCACCTTCGTGGCGCAATTCTCTGGCGCGGGCTCACGCGCCGCTTGTGCGCGCGCCACCGCACAGGGGTTATGGTTGGCCATTCTCTGCATTCCCCTGCTCCTGCTCTCCATTCCCCTCGGCTACTGGCTCTTTGATGTCGTGGGGCACGCACCAGAAGTGATTGACGCCGAACGAAGTTACTACCTCACGTTGACACTCGGCAGCTTCTTCATTCCCTTTGGAGCCGCCTTCTCCGGCTTCTTTACAGGTCGCGGCTATACACGCCTCGTGATGCTGGCCAATATCATTGGCAATGCTGTAAATGTCGCCCTGGACCCGCTCTTCATTTGGGGATGGGGGCCCATTCCAGAACTGGGCATCGTCGGCGCAGGTATTGCCACGGCATTGGGCCAAATCGTAATTACCACCATCCTCGGCATCGCGATGTTGCGTGAAAAGCACTTTTCCACCTCGCATCGTCGAAAAGTGGCCTTCGCGATGAAGCTTCCCATGATGCTGCGCATTATCCGTTATGGAGTGCCGAGCGGGAGCCATGTCCTGTTGGATATTTCCACCTTTACCGTCTTCGTCTTTCTCACTGGAAAACTCGATGCACTGAGCTTTGCGGTGAGCAATATCGTCCTCTCCATCAACCACCTCATCTTTGCCCCGCTCATGGGCATCGCCATAGCCGCCTCTGTATTGGTGGGCCAACGCATCGGCGCGAAAGACTTCGCAGGGGCCACGCGCGCAGGGCGACGTTGCGTAACCATTGGCTTAGGCTACGTCTTCCTAATGGTTGCCATTATTGGAACCTTCCACGAAGAGATGTTGCGCTTCTTCTATGCGAGCAACTCCCCCTTCGCCTATACCGACTACCTTCACGTTGGCAAAATGCTCACCGTCATCTTCCTCGCTTGGGCCGCAGGAGATGCCTTCAATATCATCTTAGGAGGCGCTCTCAAGGGCGCGGGCGACACGCGCTTTGTGATGTTGATTATCGGAATCATCTCTTGTGTCTTGTGGTTGCCCGCGGTCTTTATCTGCTATTTCTTAGGATGTGGCATTGTTACCCTCTGGTGGACGATGCCGGGCTACGTCTTTATTGCAGCGGGCACTTTCGCTTGGCGCTTCTTTAGGGGCGACTGGAAACAACACAACCTCATCCACTAACCATGCGCCACCAGCTCCTCGCGCTTCTCTTTCCCTTGCTCCTCCTCGTGGGGTGTCGCACGATTGTGCCGCCGCCTCCCCCAAAAATCGCTTGGGGCTACACACGTGAGCATCCTTTGCCCATGCCGTCTGTGCTGACTTCGGTAGAGTACATGGATCGATTGCGTAATCTTGACGGCTCTACGCCGCAGTGGCGCCGCGTTGGCGCCGAACACATCCCCGCCCCGATTGATCCAGAACCCTGCGGACACCAAACCTACCTTGACCGCTTCCGCGCGTGGTTAGGCATGGAGCGCACCCCTGGCACCATCTTAGATCGTTACGAACTCCACACCCCGCATGGCACCATCACCCTCTGGGTCAATCCCTACGCCGGCCACTACCCCGATGAACCTCCCCAAAACTTCACCCTCGCGCCCTAACCCCTTTTCGCGCGATAATAACCCACTTCCCTAAAACAAAAAAACGCTTGAGCGATTGCTCAAGCGTAAAACTGGCTCCGAAGGCAGGATTCGAACCTGCGACCAAGTGATTAACAGTCACCTGCGCTACCACTGCGCCACTTCGGAACAAAGTAAATTGTCTGAAAATTGGCTCCGAAGGCAGGATTCGAACCTGCGACCAAGTGATTAACAGTCACCTGCGCTACCACTGCGCCACTTCGGAACGTGGGAACCGTTTTCTAAAAAAATTGGTGGCGGGTGAGGGTCACGATCCCCCGACACGCGGATTATGATTCCGCTGCTCTACCAACTGAGCTAACCCGCCAAGCAGAAAACGTCGCACATTATAGCAAGGCCCCTTTTCACCCGTCAAGCACTTTTTTCATCAATTAGCAGATTTTTCCTATCGCTCATTGAAACCCACGCGCATTAACCTCCTTCACGCGGGTAGAGAAAATGCCCAAGGTCTCAGGGGGCGTCCTTTTTAAAGCGCGTATCAGCGCGCTGTATGAGCCTCTTTCACGCGCTTGTTCCAGCTGATCCAGCCGTAGATGCCATTGCCGAGATACGCGCCCCACATGAGAACCATCATCGCGCCCTGCGGACTCCCGTGGTACCAACGCAAGCTCCACATCACCACCGAAACAACATCTAAGACCAACCACACCAGCCACTGTTCACGATAGCGCAACATCTGTAAAGAGAAGGCAACCACGGAAAAGACGTTTGTGAGGGCATCTAAGTACGGCGTGTGTTGCCCCGCAATCAAGGCCAATAGCCGACCTAAGAGAAACGTCCCCGCCGCACACAAAATGGCGCTAAGCAACACCGCCCATCGGCTCATGCGACGAATTTCGAGTTGCCCATTCGCTTGAATATTCCGATACCAGAGGCAGTGCCCCACCACATTCACGGGAAGGAAGAAGAGGAGATTAAGCCCCACTTCGCCATAAAGCCCATTAAGCCACGCACTCCAAGCATAGAGAAGAATGTTGACATAACCCACCCAAAAGGAGATGAGCAATCCCTTCGCAATCAATACCACACAGAGAACGCCACTCAAAAAGGCCGCAAAGCCTAAGAGATCATATCCCGACCAAAGCGAAATAAAGATGGCAATCGAAATGAAACACCCCACCCAAATGCGTTCAAAGAGACTCCACAATAAGAGATGTTGCTTCAAAGCCTGTAGCATACGCGCCTCCGATCTTTAATCCACTCAAACGTCTCACGGCTTAACGAAAAAGGAGTTTCGCTAAACCCATCCCTGCCCCTGCTGCCAAGAGTCCCGTGACATTTTGCAACAACACATTCAATGCACATTTGCCATACTGCGCCGCTTCAAGCAACCGCACACTCTCCAAAGCAAAGCTACTAAACGTGGTAAACGCGCCCAAAAATCCAATAAAGAGCACTGGAAGATAGTCGCACGACTGAAACTTTGCGCGGCAAAGGACAAAACAAAATCCAGCAATCAATGCCCCCACGACATTGACTATGAGTGTCCCCCACGGGAAGCTTGCCGAAATCGGGCTCAACCATCGTACGCACCCATAGCGCGTCAAGGTGCCAATCGCCCCAGCCAATGCAATTAAAAGAAGTAATTTCATACCACTCCTAAAACAAAAAAAGACGAGCCAACGCTCGCCTCTCTTCCGTTTTCCTTTTTTATGGTGGAGGTAAGGGGAGTCGAACCCCTGACCTTTTGAATGCCATTCAAACGCGCTACCAACTGCGCTATAACCCCAAGATTTCTTCTATTATACAAAAAAGCAGGGGCGTTCGTCAAGGATTTTTTTGTCAATTCAAAAATTTTTCTCATTTTCTTTGCAAAAATAATTGACACAAACGTAAAAAAATAGTACAATACTCATACAATCGTTTTTGGAGACATAGCTCAGTTGGTTAGAGCGCATGCTTCACATGCATGAGGTCGAGGGTTCGAGCCCCCCTATCTCCACCAAAAAAGTCGTATCAATAGGATACGACTTTTTTTATCCAAGTCGCAGACTTGGTATATCATTGACGCACGAAGTGTGGTGGATATCATCAGCCCTATGGGCTGTATATCACGCTTTAGCGTTGATTTAGTACGA
>JAZUPT010000048.1:0-9124 GCA_045605345.1 Candidatus Spyradenecus sp. | reverse complement strand
AGCAACAAAAGAAGCACCCCTATTTTCTTCCCTTACCAAAAGGACGGCGGGTCCCATCCCCCCCCCTCTCTTTTTTAGGACCTTAGTCTACGTATGCTTCGGCCCTTTTTATTAAGCTTACCCCAAGGTCGCAACATCGTTACAGAAGTGGTCGTGGAGCCTCTCACCTTGCGTTAATTGGGTCATTTCTCAAGCCGCGTTGATTAATCTTCGCGCATTTTCGCGTCATTTTCATTCTAATTTAACCACCGCCTTAAACCTCATCCGAAGCGCGTTATCGTGGTCCCTTTTTACATCGATGACACGCATTCACCACTTTAGGGGAAACCCTGCCTCTAAGACGTTCAAATTCCCTCTTTCTAAATAAAAATAAAACCGCCTGACTCAATCGAGCAGACGTTTATCAGAAATGAAAACTTTAAGTTGATTACGCCAAGGGAAGGCAATTTCCTCAGTGCGCATAGGTCGCACCACCCGAGTCACCACGTCCAGGTTTAGGACGACGACAAGTATGCCCAAACTCTGCCAACCATGCAGAGGCCGTCGGACGAAAGGCCGACCAATCCCACTTGTTCAGTGCTCTACAGTAACGGCACCCCTCCACATAGGTGCCCGCGCGGACATAATCGTGCAAATGGAAGTAAATATGGCGAAGCCACGCCGGCTCAAAGGGGTGCAACCCCGCTTCTAAGGCATCAATCGGCACCAAACGAACCGCATCAAATCCACCAAGCAAAAGCTCCGACGCCCGTGGCGGTTCGCCGCCCACCGACCCAAAGGGCTTTGCGGCGGCCATCCAAGGGTAATCATTTCGCATGACCATCGTGACGGTATATGCGCCCAAAACGTCAAACTCAGGCCGCACTGCTGCGCGAATTGGCAGATTGGTTTTCCGCATCTCTTCCCACGGACTCCAAGCCGAATTGTACACCATCCACGGATGCAATAGCTGCTGTTCATTCGCAGGTGCAGTGGGATCAAAGAGATCCAGCGGCGAGGGTGGCGGGATGTCTGGATGTCCCAAGGAGCGCATTTGCTCGTTCATCCGTTCAACCGTCGGTGGCAAAGCGCCATCCATGGGGGCATCTTCACGCAAACTCGCAAGTGACACCCACGCTGTCTCTACGCCCAACGAGAAGAAAACCCTCGTGGAAATCTCCGGCATTGCCCCAAAATCTTGGCGCGAACGATACGTTTCAAGAAAATTATAGTCATTAAACCAAAACCAACAGTAGTCATTGGCAAGGACCGCCTCATAAAAATCCTGGTTGCCTAACTTTGAATTCGCATCTGAAAAGATGGGGCTAATTGGGAAAGCGTAGATTTCATCCTCGCGTAAGATTGCCTCCAACATCTCGTGGAAATCCTCGGTCGCGCCCTCATAAAAATTAGGAAAGCGAATAAATTTGGCGCAATCTTGCAGAAATTCTCGCGCGGCGGGGATGGGCTGAGCATTATTTTGGCGCGCCACCTGTTGGGCAGCCTGAAGGGCAAGCATGGGGGTGGTCAACGAGATGCGCTGTTGGAGTTCGTGTAAGGCGAGGGCGGCGGGCGCATTCTTCTCGTCATCGGCAAGCATGTAGGCGTGAATCAGGTTCAATTCGCCAATGAGATTTAAACCTGCGGCTTGCCACTTTGCGGCGGCAAGCGCCACAGGGTCACCCGCATCCTGTGCGCGCAAACGAGCCAAGACCGACCGATGCGTATCCAAGAGCCAGAAGGCCATTGCCGCCATGGCGACCAATAAGGCCAAGAGCAAGACCACCGCCTGCCCCGCAGTGCGACGAAACCCTCGCTCCCTCTGGCAAGCATTTACGCGGCGGCTCACTCAAAACTCTCCTGAAGATAGTAAGATGCATGGTCCTCAATCGCCCACTTTGCCGAGAAACGGCGCGTATTCGTTGGCGAAATTGCGGCGCCAAAAAGAGACGTTAAGCGCGATGGTGCGGAGAGCGGCAGCTCAAAGGAGACCTCACTCTCCGTCCGTAGTCCATCACGATCCACCTTATGCCCCAACGTCTCCCACCGCTCATAGAAGAGCACTCCACGCACTTCCGCTTCACTTTCACACTGCATCATTGTGCGGACGAGCGCCAATTCCTCATCGGGAGTCGGAACCACACGTCCCCCATCGGGCACTAATCGTTTTCCCGAAACGGGCAACATCGCCACGCGCACCGCCTTAAGCCGTTGGAAACTATTAAATCCCACCGTGTCGGCGCGCGCTGCACGAGCCGCGGCATTATTAAGGTGTAATTGCACCACCATGCCATACGCAAAGTCAAAAAAGAAAAAGAATGCCGCCAAAATCACCAGCAGCACAATGAGACTTTCTAAAATTGCTTGACCGCGTTTACCGCGCATTGCGAAAAAACGGGACGCGTCTACCGACGCATCCCGCCTTTAAAACGCTTACATATTGCCCGATTCGTCGAGGCGCTTCAAGGGTTCTGCGCCATCACCGATGTCATTGTAGGCATCCTGAGCTTCTGCACCCACATCCTCATCAATTGCAGAGGTGGCGCCAGAGAACTTCTTTGCGATTGCCTTGCCAAAGAAACCGATCAACGTCAAGAGCGTGATTGCAATCAACACCACGATGATGATGTATTCCACCATGGTCTGACCTTTGCGAGACTTCAACTTCATTTTTCGTTCCTTCCTCAAGGATAATGCGATCCCAAGATCGTGTCCGTGCGTGCATGTTGGCGATTGATTGCGCGGACAATGAAACCTGTAGCCGTTGCTGCAGCCATTAGCAACACCAACACGAGCACGTATTCTACCAATGTCTGTCCGCGTCTCACGGGTGTTATCATAGCAAAAACGCGCTTATTTCGCACGCTTTGCGGGCAAAAAAGAGGTCATTGGCACGTTCGTATCGCGCGAAACGGCGGCGGTAAGCGCCCCAGCACGCAAACCATTCACTAACGTCACCGCCACGCCTGCCTCAGCGACGCGCCCCGCCACGGCCAATTTTGTTCCCATGCCGCCACGACCCGAGGAGGTCTTTACGCCTGCCACGCAGTGCGTCCAGTCCTCCCCTGGAGCAACTTCGCGGATGAGTTTCGCCTCTGGATCAGCAGGGTCACCCGTATAAAGTCCATCCACCGACGAGAGAATCACCAAGAGATCCGCCTCCAAAAGGGTAGCTAAGAGACCCGCGAGCTCATCATTATCAGTGAACATCAGCGACTCCACGCTCACCGTATCATTTTCATTCACCACCGGCAGAATCCCATACGCAAAGAGCGCCCGCAGACATTGGCGCATATTGGTGGTGTGCTCGGCGGACGAAAAGTCATTCTTCGTGACCAAAATCTGTCCGATATTCAAGCCATTTGCAGCGAAAAGGGCGCGATACGTATCAATTAACACCGTCTGCCCCACGGAACTCAAGACCTGGCGACGTGCCACAGGTTCCACCGTCTTCGGCAAGGTTACCTGCGCTTTACCTGCGGCCACTGCACCCGAGGTGACCACGACCACTTGATGACCCTGCTCATGCAATGCCGTCACTTCGTCGGCCAGTGCCGCCATACGCGCCAGGCTCAACCGGCCATCAGCACGTGTAATCACGTTTGACCCAATCTTGACAATAATTCTCATCGCTTGTCCTCCGGGAGCGAACCCAAGAGTCCGCGTACCACGGCCGCCGAAAAGCCGGCCTGTTCCAATTCATTTAACCCGCGCACCGTCAAACCACCTGGCGTGCAAATACGGTCAATCTCGGCCTCAGCCGAGGCGCCAGGTTGGCGCATTAACGCCACGGCTCCTGCCATCACCTGCGCAAAGACCTCCGCACTCTGAGCGGCGGTTAGTCCCATCTGCACACCCGCACACTGCGCAGCTCGCAAAAAACGTAATGCATGTGCAATGCCACATCCTGCCAATGCCGTCAGGGCATCCATCTTCGATTCGTCGGTGGGCACCACCAAGCCAAGCGGCGCCAAGACCTTACGCGCACGCTCCACCGCCTCCTGCTCATCTGCCACAATCGCAATCACGCCTTCGTTTAGGGCCACAGCGGTATTCGGCATAGCACGCACCACAGCGACAGAGGACGGCACCTGCTCGCGCAACTGCGCCACCGTCACGCCGGCCGCCACGGAAATCACAAGCGCTCCCGCAGCCAACGTGGGGCAAATCTCAGCTAAGACATCGGCTACCTGCCACGGCTTAACGGCAACAATGACCACCTCTGCCTCGCGCACTGCATCCGGATTAGACGTTAAAAGGGAGACACCAAGAGCGGGATGCTGCGCAGGATTGCGACACGTCATCACAAGTTGCTCAGCAGGCATGCCCTGTCGCAACCACCCTTTCACGAGTGCGCTACCCATATTCCCGGCACCTAAAACTGCAATTTTCATCTGACTCACTCCCAACTATTCGCCAAAATAAGCAATCCTCATGCGGAACATGATTATCGTTTCGGTCGCCACACCTTTACCTTCATGGTGCGTCGACCCCACTTTAATGCGGCATTATGACTGGGAAACCAAAGGTCAATGTGGGCATCTTTGATTGCGCCGCCGGCATCTTCTCCACGCGCATATCCATAGCCTGGCACATAAAAGACGGTGCCATAAGGGTAACGTTTCTTATCCACTGCGGCTGTGCCGTGGCGCGTCTCCGTGCCGGTGGAGGTGATGCCGACGCGTTTACGTTGGCCCTTTTGTGAACCATAACTGTAGACTGGCATGCCGAGACGCCACCAAGAACGTTCCCACCCGCAACACTTTCCACAATCACAGTAACCTGTCACCACAATTGTTTCGGTGACAGGCTCTACACCCTTCGGTGGACGAATGCCGCAACCGCCCAGCGATAGCAAGACGATTGCGGCACACACGAGCCGGTACAGCGGTTGTTTCCGCGCCGACATGGGGAATTATTCAACTGCGAGGGCAGCCGCGGCAAGTGCGCGACCTGCCTCACGGCACTTATCGAGCGTCTCTTGTTTCGGCACAAAGCGGCAGGTGATTGGTGCGGAAATCAATTCGCATGCCATCGCCTTCAGGTATTCCTGTGCCTCTTCTGCGCCCTTGCTGGCCCAACCATACGAGCCGAAGGAGAAGGCCTTTTTGCCTGCGGGCTTCAGACCGCGAATGTAGGTCAACGCCGCAGCCACGCGCGGCATCAACGACTGATTGAGCGTAGGCGTACCAACCGCAAAGGCGGCGCAGTCCATGAGTTCGGTAATCAATTCAGTATCACCGACCGCTTTGAGATCGAAGAGTTTTACCGTCACATCCGATTCCAATGCGCCTTCAGCAACAGCTTCAGCCATTAAGCGCGTGCTCTGCCACATGGTCGAGTAGAAGATCACGACCTTCTTCGTGGGCTTGCTCACGTGCCAATCAAGGTAAGCAGAGAGAATCTTGTCAAAGTGCGAGCGCCAAATCACACCATGCGAGGGTGCCACCATCTTGAGTTTCAGGCCCAACAACTTCTTTGCCGCCGCGGCCACGGGCTTAGCGTAGAGCAACACGATGTTGGCGTAGTACGTCTTTGCCTCTTGCATCACCTCTGCGAGGTCTGCTTCATCATCAAAACGGCAATAGGTCGCGTAGTGTTGGCCAAAGATATCCATCGAGAAGAGGAGTTCTTCTTCGGGCAAATAGGTCACCATGCTTTCGGGCCAGTGGCACATCACCGTATCGAAGAACTGCAGCGTGCGGCCACCGAGGTCAATCGTTTCGCCCTCTTTCACCACCTGCCAATTCCAAGCGGAGGTGTCAAAGTGGTGTTCCAAAGCATCTTTACACTTGGCATTGCAGACGACCACAGCATTGGGGCACGCCTTGACCATCTCAGGCAAACCGCCCGCATGGTCGGGTTCTGCGTGGTTACAGACGATGTAATTCACCTGGTCCAAACCGCAATGTGCCGCCACATGAGACTTTAGGGTCTCCACATAGGGAGCCTTCACCGTGTCGATGAGGGCAATCTTCTCTGCGCCCTTCACCAAGTAGGCATTGTAAGAAGAACCGCGCTTCGTCTGATAACCGTGGAAATCACGCACAGGCCAGTCCACATAACCGACCCAATTCACATCTTTTACAAGCTCAGTATTCATCTCTTAGTCCTTTTGGATAAGCATTTGTCGAACGAAAAGTTTTCACGTTAACCGCTCCATTACGCAGTTTTGTGAATGTCAATTGGAATTATACCACATTTAAAAAAGTGATTAAAACCTTTTTTCTCCACTTTTTGATTCCTGTGTTTTGGCGTTGCTCACAAGCTCGTCAGGGCTCCTTTCGTGTCACCGTCTAAAACCCTTTAAGCGAAGGGGGCAGAAATCAAAAGTGAAATCAGGGTTGCGCAGGGGCTGGCATGGGGGCTTCGGCTGCTTCGGAGGGATTGAGGAAGACCCACTGCGTGGGGCAAACCTTGGCAAGGGCGCGCGCATAAGGGATGAGCTCGCCGATGGTCACCGTCTCTGGGCAGTAGAAGAAGGCCACATAAATCTTACCATTATTCACGTCCACTTGGTTCATCACATTGACGATTGTCTCGGGAGTCACGCCTGGATAACACTTACGCGTAAGCGCAGGATCATTGCCTTCAACGGTCCAATCCTCAAGAATCTGACAAAGCGTTGCCTTCGCAGGGGCATCCTTTTCGCCCTTTTCAAACTCCACTTCCCAGGGTTGGAAGGGACGCGAAGAGCGGTCTCGCCATGCTTCATTTGGAGAAAAGGCGCGCAAGGGCAAGTAATCCCCCTTTGGAGGGGCCAATGTAAACCCACCACTTGCCTCCAATGCCATAATCAACTTTGCCATCGGCTTGGCGGCTTTCAGGGTGAGGGAATCATCAAAGCGCACATTAAGAAAGATGTCGCGCGGGTCATCACAGTGTTGCTTTAGACGTTCTAAGAGGGCATCTGGCGCCGCTAAATCCTGCGCAGTAACGCAGATTTCATCGTGATGAACACGCGAACGGCCATCAGGTAATTGCTGCCACTTTAGGGCAAACACCGCAGGTGCGCCCTCCTTTTCTGTCGTTTTCGCACGAAAGAGTCCATACGCCGCGCCCTTTTCTGCATGATAGGGTAAGCCAAACGTAGAGGCCTTTTCCGTGTAAGCGGCAATAATTGATGCGGGCATCAAATCGTCATAGCCGGAACCGCCAACAAAGGGAAAACCGCGGCCCAACAGATTTTGCGCGGGCGTAGAACACTCATCCGTGATGAGATCTGAAAGAGGAAGATAGGTTTTGGGGTCATCTGCCAAACGGCACACACTGATGGTAAAGCGTTCTCCCTGCGCCATTGCTAAGCCACGGAGCGGATCTGCCGCCACACCGGGTTTGACCCCGAGTGCCTCAACGGCGCGACTCACCACCGAGGGTGGATCCCATGCCATGGCGAGTCCTTCGTAAGCGCGGTCACTCAGAGGGCCCAACAGGATAAATTCGGTCTCATACCCTTGCCCGACCCCAGTGAGTTCGGTCAGGAGATAAACCGTCTTTTCGGCTTTGCTATAGAGACAGGTGGGCGTAACTGCCACCACATCAGCGGGCAGCGTCGCCTTTTCGCGCCACGTAGTCTTCCACGAAGCGCCCGTAAAGGTGTATTCACCTGGGCCTTCTACTGCTGAAAGCGGGAACGCTCCTGCGCAGAGAAGCGCCACCAAGAGTGCAAAACGTTTAATCATCAGCGAAACCCTTCCATTTCTGTTCGGCCACGAGCATAGGTCACGACCGTGCGAAGCGCTGTCTCAGGCGAAGTGCCTTGTTGCAACAAGCCTCGCCAAACTGCGACATCTGCCGCGGTAAGTTGCACGGCGAAGTGTACCCTTGCCACTGCGCAAACCTCCGCGGTGGGCGCGGTAATTGAAAGTTCGGCGGCCGCTTTTTCCCAACGCGTCTGACGCGCCGAGGCGGGAATCCACTGCGCAAGGCCCCATGCCAACGCAGCAAAGAGTCCTGCGCAGAGTGGCACGCCACCAGCTTTCAGCCACGCTTTAATCTGCATTTTTCAACATCCCCAACACAATCCGTGCGGATTGGTCGGCGGCGCGTTCAAGGAAGTTATCGTAAGTCGTGGTCGCATCATCATCTGCACAGTCCGACATCGTGCGAATCACCAGGCACGGCTTTCCTGCCGCGAAGGCGACATGGGCAATGGCTGCGCCCTCCATCTCCACACAATCGGGCGACACTGCGGCAATAATCGCATCACGCGTGGCGCTATCCGCCACAAATTTATCGCCCGTGGCAATGCGCCCTTCGCGCCACTTGCCCGTGAGCAAACCGGGTTGGGCGCAGACTTCTGCGCAACACTTGCGAAGTGTGGGGTCGGCCTCAAAGAATTGACGTGCGGGGAAATATTTGAGCATCACGGCATCCTGGTCATGGAAGCAGAGCTCGCGCGAAATCACCACGTCCAAAGTGTGCAAGCCATGCGCCACACCGCCGGCGATGCCCGCATTGATAATCGCATCGCACCCCTTCGCAAAGAGCAGATAAGTCGCGCACGCAGCGGCATTCACCTTACCGATACCGCAACACGCCACTACGACCTTCTGGCCGTAGATGGTGCCAGAGAGAAATTCCGTACCGAGCAATTGTTCGGTTGCTTCCACCTGCATCTGCTCGCGCAACAATGCCACTTCGCGGTCAAGTGCGCCAAGGATGCCCCAACATGTCACATTCGTTTTCATACAATGAATAGTATAACACACTCTACGCGCAGCAAGGGGCGCCGACCATGCAGGAGACGCTTTAAAAGTCACTTCTTTAACAACAAAAGTGCCGATCCAAATAAGACACGCTCAAGCACAGAACTAAATGCCAAATGACAAGTGCCAAAAAAGCGAGAAGCGCGTTTCTCCACCTTTTTTGCGTTGCAACAGCAGCGTCCTTTTCAAACGTAAAAAAGTGTATCACTGCTAAAATGGGCGACTGCACCGTCATTTGAAGAAAGAGGATTACACTCAAACTCCAAAGGGAACGCCCCAATAAGGAGTTATCCCATTCTGGCCCTCCCAACACCTCCTTTTCAGGAAACACGGCCGTCATAAAGAGGGCAATGATAAGGCTCATCCCCATTGAGGTGAAAAACTTTGCAGGAAGACGCCATGTACGTTTGCACAAACAGAGCCCCACGGGAAAGAGG
>JAZUPT010000047.1:0-25421 GCA_045605345.1 Candidatus Spyradenecus sp. | reverse complement strand
TAGTGGTTCGGAGAGTGCGTTAAATGTTTGGACGGGTGAAAAGGCTGTGAGCTATCCGATGGCACTCACCTATTCCTCAAACAACGGCTATCAATGGACAACCGCGACGGATGCCTTCTTGAAGGGCTATCTTGACGACGGCGGCAGTCATGCGCAGGTTTCGCTCACAGGAATCCCCTTCGAGGAATATTCTGTTATCGTTTATGCTGCGACCGACTCCGGCGGCTATAAGTTCCGCAGTGTGACCATCAATGGGCAGGCTTATATCGGGACGCCCGGTGCGACGACGCTTGGGTATGCGTTGCCGGTTTACAATAATACACACGCCCGCTATGGTGTTTCGCACGCGCTCACCGCTGCTTACGGCACCAATGCCCTTCGCGTGGACGGTCTTTCCGGTGACCTCACGATTGCAGGTGGTGCGAATGAGTTTACCGCTCGTGGCGGTATCGCGGCCATTCAGATTATCAATACCGGCGAGGCCTTGCCTGACGCACAGCTTATTGACTGGACCGCTCAGCCTGCAGAGCAATTGAAGACCTCTAAATTGCCTGAATTGACCAATGTCTCTGTGCAGCTCAAGCTCGCTGAAGGTGCGACCTTGGAAATGGACTCAGACATCACTGGGCACACGATTGAAATCGTGGGCAACAATGTCACGGTGAATGTAACCAATCTGGAAATCAGTCAGGCCGCTGCACAGGCCATCTTCCCTGGCGCAACGGTGACGACCGCATACACCGAAACGCTCGGCATTGAAGTGGACGGTATCAATCACCCGTACTTCTTCCGTGGCACAAAGAATGCCACTTATAACGACGCGGCCAACTGGTATATCGGCAAGCGCGTGATGGGCGAGCAGACCAAGTGGCTTTCCGTGAGCGGAGATAAAGCGCCCGGCATGCCTAACTCTGCCATGTGGCAACACATCTTGCTCGACGGTGCGATGATGGATACAATCACCCCCGGCGAAGATGGCTATAAGACGATTACTTCCACCTCCAATCTTGAAGGATGGAACCCTCGTTATACGGTTATTAATGGAGCCCAGCTTGTCATTTCAGGTCTGCAAAAAATTCAGAATGGCGATGGGGCAAATGCCGAATGGCGTGTGGATGAAACCTCGAAGATTACCTTTAACGGCACCTTGAGCACGGGGCATCGTGTAGATTTCTATGTTAAATCTGAAAACGGTGTCACCGCTTCAAACCTCACGCTGAATGGTTCAACAAACTATGAGCTCGACTCTGCTGGTAGTGTTGTTGTCGGTGCTTTGAACGGTACCGCTACGATTAATGGTGTTGAACTTGACCTCGGCGACAGCGCTTTAAGCGGTCGTAAGATTGTCTCTCGTAAACTCATCGGATTTACATCCAGCAACGCGACCTTCGCTACGGCTGAAGGAGCTGTGACCACATCCGTGGTGGGTAAGGCCGCGACTGGAGCGGTTGCGTTGCGCAATGTGGGTGACTACAAGTTTGAAAAGAAGACCGATGGCTATTACGTGGAGTATGTGGCCTACGCAGAAACCGATGAAATCGGTGATACAACCACTTGGACGGCAACTGTAGACTCCGCATGGGCGACTGAGGGCAACTGGACATGGGGTGTCCCTGCGGACAATGCAGATGCGGTGATTTCTATCACTGAGGATACGACCATTACGATTCCTGCAGAAGGTGTCGCGGTCGGTGTGTTGATGGTTAACGGCGAAGGTACGCTCACCATTGAGGGGGGTAAGATTACTGCAACTGCAATCATCGCAAATGCAAATATCGTAGCCGATGAAACCACGCTTGCCCTTGCCCCGATGGATATCGCAGAAGGCAAGACGGTGGCTTACGCCACCACGACCACGGACGCAGATCCTGACAATATTGGAAGTGCTCATGCGCTTGCCCTGAAGGCCCTGACGGGTGAAGGTACGCTTGTGAAGAAGGGCACTGGTGTCATTGGTCTCTTCGCAACGGCTGCAGAACCTGCACTTGTTATTGAAGAAGGCGCCATCTATGTGCGCGAAGCTCCAACCACGGCAATGAATATCGCTGCAAAGGTTGGTACGGAGATCCGTCTCGCAGCATGGAACTGCAACTTTAACAATAGTGCCAATAGCCTCAAACTTGAAGGTGGCGCACAGTTGACGCTCGCCAATGGCTCCGGCCTTGCAGGTACGATTACGATTGCAGAAGCGGCAGAAACACCTGCCAAGATCTGCGGTATGTCTTTCGGTGCTGCAACGGTTTCTGCGGCTATCACTGGCGCAGGTAAAGTGGAATTCGCAGATGGCGGTTCTTTCGGAGATGCGACGAAGTACCCTTGTGATGGCGCAACGACCTACTCGGGTGTGATTTCCGGCGACCTCCAGGTGATCATCTCTGATACCTCGGCTGTCACCTTCACGGCCAACAACACCTACACTGGTGGCACGGTCATTGCTGAAGGGGTTACTGTCTCCGTGAGCAACACCAATACCATCTTTGGTACAGGCGCAATCACAGGCGCTGGTACGCTCGTTTGCACAGGCGTGTTGCCCACGAATACGACAGGTCTAACAGATGCTACAAACTGGACGGGTACCGTGAAGGTACAAGACTTCACAGGCGGCACGGGGCAGGGTGCAGCGGAGTTGAATTTGGATGCCTACGGTAACGCTAATTCTGTCGTTGAGTTGGCGAATGTCGCAGGATGGGTCGGTAATGGTACAGTTGTTGAGAACTTGAAACTTTCTGGTTCGTTCTCTCAAAACAATGGCTCGACTACGACTGCAGCAAAAGTGACAATCAAAAAGCTTTCGGGTGCGGGCAATTTCAACGGTCCGAGTGGAAGCGATTGGCAGTACGGTTTCATTGTCAATGATTGCTCGGAATTCACCGGTTCGGTAAATTTGAAATCTGGGTCGCATGGTGGACAGATCGGTTTGATTATCGGTACTGAGCCTGCAGACTATGCTCACGCAAACTACAAGACGCATATCACCGTAATGGCCGATGGCAAGGCGAATGTCGCTGAAGGTGCGACTTGGACGCCTTCTACCGGTTCCAGTGGAAAAGTGCGTGTTTACGGCACCATCGGTGGAGCGGGGTCAATTGCCTCGGCGTTGGAGTTCTTCAACGGTGCGACCATTAGTATGGAATCTGGCAACGTGCTTGAGGTAACGAATACGGTGACCTTGCCTACGGATACCTTAACGGTGAGATTGAAAGAGCTCGCAGGTGCGGACACCTTAATTTTGAAGGCTACCAATATTACTTCATCAATACTGCCGACGGCGAGTGTCGTGGTGGATGATGTTGTCGTGGCGACGATTCCAGTGGAAGTGCGTGCGGATGGTCTCTATTTGCCAATGAAGCAGACCTACACGCGCACCTTTGATGGTACGCCAACGACGTGGATCGCGACGGACGCATGGGCAATTGTGGATTCTGCAGAAGTCGTAGATGAACCGCTTGCGCACTCGGATGTGCAGGTAAATGTAACTGCGGACACGATTGTCACACATACGTTAGCTCCGATTTCTCTTAACTCGTTGACGATGACGGGAGAGGGCTCTTTGACGTTGAAGATCGATTTGTCGGAACTGGCCGATGAAAAGTATCTTTCTTCGCTCTATACCTTTGATGTGATTGAGGTGCGTGAAGGGATTGATTTAAATCGCCTTGGCGTTCAAATCACAGGGGCAAAGTATGGTGCTTTTGTGCGATTGACGACAACCGAGTCGAAAATCTCTGCAACGCTTGTCATGCCCGAAAGTATGATTGTGGATGTAAATGGTAAAGAAATCCTTTCAGTTAACTTTGCTTCTGGGCGTGGTGGACAGGTTTATAACATAACCGCAGACTTCGGCTATGCAGGTTATGTGGTCCCGGCGGCCGCCTGGACGCAACTGACAGGGACAAACCTCACGAATGTAGATGTCATTGCTTATCAGTCAAGTGGGACGACCTCTACGCTTACTGGCGCACTTAAATCGGTAACATCGGCTACGCCTTATAGTGTGAATGGTGAGGATATGGGTGCGACTCTGGACATCTTTAAGGGTTACCTTGATGATGGTACTACGCCGAACATTCAGATGATGGTCCCAAGCAATTGGGTCACCTACACGGCTATTATTTATTGTATGACCGATGGTACGGATGCGAAGTTCTCGCCCAAGACGGTCAATGGCATTAAGTATACCTATAATGCAGAAGGTGATTTAGTGACCAATGGCACCAATGGGTGGGGTAACTCCTCCTCAAATCGTGGCCAATTGGTTGTGGGCACAAACGTGATGGTGATTGAAAACCTCAAGGGAGACTTCTCTTTGGTCTCGCCAAAAGAAGATGGTCGTGGTTGTATCGCAGGTGTTCAGCTTGTTCAGACGGGTGAATATGATCTTTCGCTCGCCCCCAAGGTGTATACGGCGACGGTAACAACGGATGTCGCTTGGGCTGACATTGAATGGACGAAGCCGGATGGGGCAACCGCGGATGCGCCGACAGCGAATGATCTCGCGGAGATTACCTTGGGCGCTTCGGTCACAGTGGATATGACAGGAGCCACGGCTTCTCAGGTCTCGGTGATTGGTCAGAATCAGACGCTCCGCTTGACGAATCTTGAAGGCATCACGATGCCGTGGAGCTTTGATTCCAATACGACACTTTGTTTGGATGATGCAACGATGTTGCCACAAACGATTGTAACTTATCCTGCACGCATCCGTTATAACTATCCTGTAGCGGAAGATATTTCGGGTATTAAGGGATGCATAGTTGAATTTGCCAAGGGCTACACAGGCGCGGTGTCGCGTCCTGAGGGAACAACAGTGGAGTTCTCTGGTGGTGAAGCGGTGATTACCATTGCTAATCAAGGAGAAACTGGGCAGATTGTTTGCTCGAACAATGTTCTTGTGACGCGCTTGGCTCAAGCTGATACTCAACGTGACAATACGCTTGCTATTGGTAACTTTGAAGTTCTCTTTAAGGACAATGCGCAGGCGATTGTAAAGTCGTTGATTCTTTCTGAAATGGCCGCCGGTTATGAGGCGGCATTGACGTTAGAAGATTCCGCACAGGTGAAGGTGACAGGTTCGTCTAATGTGGATGCGAATACCTCCTCCATTATGATTGGCCATTGGAATGGCCCCTCTACGTTGACGCTGCGCGATAATGCGAAGTTTGTTGCAGAGTCGGCGGATGTGCTCGTGGGTAAGACAGGAAATACGCAGTCCATCGTTTTGGGAGGCGGCGAAATGCGCGTGCGTGGCGTGAAGCTCTCTGCGTCTGCCTCGGGTACGAATACGCTCACCTTGGCGGGTGGTAAGCTTTTGGTGGGGGACACGGGCATCGCTCGTTATGGTTCCTCCACGATGACGCTTAATTGCGAAGGTGGCACGTTGGGTGCGCTCGCAGGCACGGTAACCTTGGGTGCAGATGCCGCGGCGGCGATTGCGACTTTGAATGGTGAGCCGGTGTTTGCTTCTGCTGAGGGGGCAACTTTGGCCTTGGCGCAGCAGGCCCCCTTCTTGACTGCGGGTAAGGCGGTCAACCAGGCGGGTAATCTGCAGTTGCCGTCGGTGACGCTTGAGCAGATTACTGCCAAGGGCGGTTCGATTACGATTGCAAGTGAGGTCACGGCAACCACGGTTGACGTGGACACTGGCGCGACGCTCGCCTTTGATGGTGGCATCTTGACAGCAGAGACTTGCGCGTTTGATGAAGCAGCGGTGCTTCAGATTCCGGTTCGCACGAGTTTGAGTGCAGGCGGTTATGTGCAGATGGCTGCAGGGAAGGCGCTCCCCGACCTCTCTAACACAGTCTTGGTTTTGGTCTTGGACGCAGTGCGTTCGGATGCAGAAAAGCTCTTGCCGGAATTGCCGATTGCCTTGGGTTCGTATGGGGAAACCGATGCGGCTCAGATGCGTGGTGTCGCTTTGCGTAACAATACGAACAATGCCATCGCAGACACGACGTTGGTCTTGAAGTCGGGTGATTTGGGTCAGGGTCTCTATGTGGACCTGGTGGGCGCAGATATTTTGTCGACGTTTAATGTGACGTTGAACGAAAAGAATGCAACGCAAGCAAAGCCGTATGCCTTGAGTCAGAACACGGCCGATATTCGTCCGTACCACTACTTCACGGCAGAAGCAGCAAAGACCTATGTCTCGATTCCTGAACACGGCATTGCGGTTTCGCACTTGACCTTCACTGAGGGGATGGATAACGCACAGGTGGTGCTGGCGCCGAGTTCGACGACTGCTCCAATGTTGCAAGTGAACAGCATGACAATCGCAACGGATGTTGCCTTTGACTTGACGGCCTGGGGCGACCGCTTGACCCTTCTGGCAAAGGGCGCTTTGACCGATCTGGAAACGAGCCTCTGCTTGGTCAGTGGTGGCGTTACGCAGTCTGAAAAGGGGAAGGTCACGTTGATGCTTCCTGATAATCTGCCGAGTGATATCATGCCCGTGGCAGATGTGCTGTCCGATGGTCTCTATCTGAGATTTAAGCCGCAGGTGCTACGTAAGGCACGTTCGATTTCGGTGAACTTCACCGATGTGACAACGCCGCTTGTTGCACCGCCTGCAGTGCCGGGTGCTTATCCTGTGCCGGTGGATGCATGGAATGATTTGAATAAGACGTACACGGCCTCCGAATTGAAGGTGGCAAATCGTGCCGGCGTGGCAACCTCCACCGCAACGGTTGAATTGGTGGTGCCGACCTCTTCCGTGGCGAAGGATGCGAACGCCCCGACTTCGATGTTGAAGACGTGGTTGAATGATTCCACGGATTTGACGGTTCAGCTCCGTAATCTTCCGTTTGATGCCTATCGTTTGGTCTTAATCTTCTCGTCTGACTTGGAAGGCGCCGCCTATGCGCCAATCCAAATCGGTGAAACGGTTTATACCATGGGTTACTCCGCAGAGGCGGAGGCTTCGGCAACGTATACGCGTTGCAACATCGCTCCTTACCGCATCTACAACGATCGTACGGGACTCTTGACCCTTGAAATCGCTGGCGATGAAACATGGGGTAGCACCAATCAGCCCGAAGCGGAAGTGCCCGTGGTGGCAGGACAGAATACGTTGGTGACCGATGTCCTGACGGATGAAGAGATTACGTTCACGCTTCCTGCGGTGGTCTATGGTCGCATGTATGCGGGTCTTGCAGCCTTGCAGATTGTGGAAGTGCCTGAATCGGATACCTCTTCTGATAAGACCTTCACCTATACGTTGACTGCAGATTGTGATCTCGCAACGCAGACAGATGATAATGGAGAGGTGTGGACCAATGGTGCACAGCATAAGCTCGTCATCGCCACAGATGCTGACGTGATCGTAACCCTGCCAGAAGCATTTACGGCGGATTCAATTACGCTTACAGGGGCTGGTTCGGTGACCTTGCAGGAAACGGTCGCAAGTGACGTTGTGATAAAGACGCTCGATGCCAGCGCATTGACGGGGAATGTGACAATTACCTTCCCCTGTGTGAATGTGGTCTTCACGGCGCCTGCAGGTGTAACCACCTTTGAAAAGGCCTTCAACAACAACGCACAGCCTTACATGATTGCTGAAAATGCCACCTTGGTTCTCGGTGAGAATAGTGGCATTACCACGAATCTTGAGAATGTGGCGTCACCGATGTTGGAAATTGCGGCAGATTCTGCAGGTGTGTTACGCCGTAATTATCCTGTTGTGATTACTCAAGATTTGAGCGATGCTAAGTTTGCGCATTTGACCTTGGCACATCGCCAACTTGCGGTTGTCCAAGGGGATCATTGGGTTGCTTCGAGTGATATCTTGATTCAAGAAGGTGATGTTTGGAATAGTGAGGCTCGCCCCCTGTGGATGAACATCAATGAGAATCAAAAGACTTACGCGATTACACAAACAGGTGGCTATGCTGCATTTGGTACGACAAGTGGTAGCCATGGCCTTTTGGTCGGTGTAAACGCTAATGTTCCTGTTGCTACAGACATTAATCTTACGGGTGGCTATTTTGCCGTTCCTGAATTGACAACGTGGATTACTTCCTCCGCTATTAATTTAACGATTAAGGAGGGTGGTCACTTTGCGATTGTTAAGGGAATTAAAGCTAACGCAGGCAATTGTCGTGCCACAATTACGGTGGAAGACGCTGGTACAGTTGAACTGCAGGGCCCCACAGTGAGTGTCTATGGTGGTGGTGCGAATACACTAACGAAGGAGATTACCTTCAATGGTGGTCGCATTACGACAGGTCAAGTGGAAGCATCGTTGAATATTCCTGTGGCCTTTATGGGTACTGCAACGCCGACGGAATTGTCGTCTGCAGTGGGTTCTACCTTGTTGCTTGATGCCGACAATACTGGTGCTGGTACGATTGAAGTGACGCAGGGTAAGGTGGCGATTGCGCGTGCTACGGCTCTCGCCTCGACCGCGACAACTGTTAAGGCGGGTGCAACCTTTGAAGTGCGCAATGCCACGGCAGATGCCACGATGGCGAATACCCTTGTCTTTGAGGCGGGTGCTGAGCTCTCGGTGACGGCCGCAGAGGGTGTCACCACGGTGAAGGTCGCTGGAACGATCGATGTGCCAGATGACTTGACCTCGATGCGCTTCTATTTGAATGGTGTTCGTTATTCGGATATCACTGTGGATGAAGCTGCTGGCACGGTGACCTTTACCACGCCGGCAACCGCAGAGGCGGTCACTTGGGATGCTACTGTGGAAGCAGGCGTCTGGGCTGACGGTGAAGCAGGCCCGTGGGCTGACGCTAAGACTTACTACGATGGTGCCGCAGTGAACCTCCCCGCCACGACGGCAGGGAAGGCAACCGTGACCCTTCAGGGTAATGTCCGTCCTGCTTCGTTGACCTTCACGGATACGACCCAAGTAAAGGATAAGTATCGCTTCCAGCGCGCTGCGGATGATACGACCTCTTACTTGACGCTCGCAAATGCGGCATTGAACTTGGGCAGTGACCAAATCTTTGACCTCCCCGTCGCCACAGCGAAGAACGTGGTGGTGAGTGCGATTAACAACACCTATCGCCTGATTGGTGAACTCTCCAATGGCGGTAAGACGGCATCGTTGATGGCCGCGACGGATAATTCTGCTACGGCAGTTATCAACCGAGAGGCAGAGGCCCAAAAGCATGGTGTGTGGTGTAATGATGGTGCAACGCTTGCACCGCAACCTGGTGAAGTTCAGATTGTTTCTGCAATGGGCACCACGGATACAACGAAGCGTTCTCACCTCTCTGGTAGCAGCGATGTCATCATTACAGGTGGCGGTACGGTGATGTTTGCAGGTCGCGTGCTTGAAACGAGCGCCTCGGATGTGCCCTATCAGAATAAGGCATTTACTGGAAAGATTTATGTTCAGGATGGTGCGACATTAGATATCACCATGATTCGCAATCGTAATGATAATCGTCCTCGTGATGATCATCCCTTCTTTGCAATGGCGACCACTGGCAATCAAGACACGGCCGGCGCTCCGCTTTGGACGACGGAGCCGGGTATCATTGTGCAGAATGGGGCGACCTTCCGCGTGTCGGGTTGCCGTTCGATCTTCGGCGGTTGGGCAAACCGTAATGATGCGAACCTTTTGGCGGCGACCCCGTTGGCAATCGGTAAGGATGCTACGGCGGAGTTTGCCTTTGCCCAGCTTTATCAGGTCTTCCCGCACGGGTTCTTATTTAATGGTAATGGTGCAACGTTACTTGCAACGAGAGATATGTACCTCTCGGGTGGCACTAAGCTTGAAGTCGCTGCAGCAGGACGCGATGCAGAAGGTAATCTCTTGGAAGGAATTACGGCCACGATCGCTTCGGGTGAAACGACGGGTCTGATCCCGTGGGAACACAATGGCGCGGCATCGACTAAGCCGTTGGAATTGAGTGTGGGCGAGGGTTCGGCTTTGAACATCTCGGCAAACCTCATCACTTACACGCACGGTGACTCCTTAGACCGCTTCACCTTGAATAAGACGGGTGCTGGCGCGGTGCGCTTCACGCGTGATGTGGTTGAAAGCGATGTGCAGTTGTTGCTCACAGAGGGTACGTTGGGCGGTACGACCACCTTCACGAATCCGAAGATGACCGTGACGACGGCGGCGGGCACAACGGTTGAAGCAGGTCTCTCCATCCCCGTGCTTCAGTCCGCAAAGGGAACCACCTTTGCGATTGACCCGACGGGTAAGGCGGTCTTGCATGCCGACAACTTGATGTTGACCTCTGGTGGTACCTATCATTTGGTGTCACTCTTGCCAGAGGGTGAGATTTCGGATGCACCTGAGGCGGGTACGCAGCGGAAGGTGATGAGTTGGGACAATGCTACTTCGGTGGAGACCGTTTCCTTCACTCTGGATGCAGCATTAATTGAGAAGGGCTACAATGTCGCCGTGCGTCAGGATGGCCTCTATCTCTTGAAGTATGTCGAGTACATCTGCGAGATGGACATCCAAGATGTGGCCTCTGTGGCGGTATTGACGTCGTGGTATGGCGAGAAGAAGTGGTATCGTTCGGACGATCCGAATAAGACCAAGCGCAACTACGATCCGCAGAATGGCGAAGCGGTGACGGCGGTCTTTGTCTTGCCGTCGAGCTACGCGAATAGCGCACCGAAGGTTACCTTGACCTTGACGAAGGTGGTTACCTTTGCCAATGTTCGCTTTATGGCGAAGGGTGCAAGTGAGACGGATGATTGGACGTCGCTGACGCCGACGGTGGTCTACAACTACGACCTCTCGAATGAAGCAATGCCGACAACCAATGGTGCCAAGCGCTTTACTTGGGTGCCGACCTTGGTTGTGGATGGTGGAACTGAGGCTTCGGGCTTGGCCACGCTTGAGGCGACGGTCCCGACGGGCTATGATTACACCACCAATCTCAACACGGTCACGGTCTATGCGTCTGCCACGCAGCCGGCCTTGAACATCAACTTCACGGCGGCAACGGCAGGTGATGGCGCTTGGATTGCTACCGATGCCGACCTTTGTGGTCGCGTGCCGTTTGTGGGTGTCTATTGGAATAATGCCTCCACTACGAGCGGTGAAAGCCGGGGTTCGGACCCGAACTACACGGTGATGGCACTGCAGGCGATGCCGGTGGGCATTGAGCCTGGCCCGAATGGTCAGATTACGCCGTGCGAAGTGACTTACGCCTTCCGTCAAGCAACGGTGGTGGACTCGCGTCAGCATGGCGATGCAAATGCACAGTTGGCCGCAAGCTTCCTCACGGGAGGCAATGCGCAGATCTCTGATGCCATCCGTTCTGCGGGTGGAATGACGAATTCTGGCGCGAATGGCGGTTGGCAGGTGCGTGTGGATGCCGTGCCGTTTAAGGCCTATGACCTTTACTTGATTTTCGCCGCAGAAGCAGACGGTGCGATTGACTATCCCGCAGTCCGCGTTAAGGTGGGCGATCAGCAGTGGCGCACCTTCTCCATGGCGAATGGGTGGACGGCTCCTGCCGCTGATGGCATCACTTGGGCTGGCGAAGGCGCACCTGTGAAGGGTGAATTCGTGGATGGCAAGCATGTGCTTCACCTGCGCGTGAAGACAACCGAGGGGCAGCCCTTGGAAATCGCACCGTGGTCAACGAACTCGGTACTCGGTTTGGCCGCCTTGCAGATTGTTCGCTGCGATGATGGCGCTACCTTGGTCCGTAATGGTGATGGTGCATGGTCGGATGTGGCTGGCTGGATCCACACGCAGGGTGACACCGAAGAAGAGGGCGGCTGGCTCGATGCTACGACCGATGCGCCTCGCTCTGCAACGATTCAGAGCCTGACGCGTTTGGATGCTGATATTCCCGCGGCGGTGCCTTACCTCACACTTTCTGGTTTGGTGACCACGACGATCACTGGTGATGTGGGCATGCTCTCGACAGGTGCGATTGACCTGACGGGATTGAATCCTGGCTCGTCGCTCGCCTTTGGTGAGGATGTCTTCGCTGAACCTGTAAATGTCATCCTGGCGCCGGATGTCACGATTACGGTTCCTGAAAGTGACTCGGGAACAACGGTGAACCGCTGGAAGTGGTTGCGCGATGACGCAGGCAATGATGTCAATGCTTCGTCGGCAACGATTCAGAAGAAGCTCAATGGCGACCTGGTCTTCCACAACACCCTCCCGTGCAACTTGGATATCGATAGTGGCACGGCATGGATGGACTTGGCTGACACGACAGGAGACGATCAGGTCGATGCCTGGATGAGCGGAAATGTCTCTGGTGATTCGGGCATCTTTGGTAAGAAGGGCGCTGGCACGCTCGTCTTTACGGGTCAGATGACTCAGGGTGCTCAAACGCCTGTCCGCGTCTCTGAAGGTACGTTGCGTTTCGATGTTCTTACGCGTAGCCTTGGCTCGGGTAAGACCTTCCTTGCCGATGGTGGTACCATTCACTTTAATGCAGGTGGTGATGGTTTGGGAGGTAATGCGATTGAAGCAGGTTGCATCTTGCAAGCCGAAAATGGTGGTCGCATTATTACAGGTGGTGTTAACCGCTTCACAGCAGCACTTCCCGCGATTGTTGCCGAAAATGGTACGTATGAAGCCTCTATTACGGGTGGTAGTACGCACATTCATTGCGGTTCGGTGAATTTGCGTAACGCAGGTACGTTGTATATTGCTCATAATGGGGCAAATGCGTGGAACGCGGAAGGGTTAGTCATTCATAAGAATCTAACCGTGGAGCGTGGCACGGGGTACTTGACCGTGATGAACAATGTTCAAAATCGTAATGCCTTTGTCTTAGTGGACAGTGCGAAAATTGTCGTGGCAGATGGGGCAACGTTGGATGCGTTTGCGCCAGTGAGTTGTCGTAATAAGAATAAGGTCCTTGCGAAAAGTGGTGCCGGTTTGTGGCTTCAGCGCGCGGTAATGTTTAACGGCCAGAATAATGGTACCTCAAGTAGCGGCTCTGAGATTGTAATCGAAGCAGGTGAATGGCGTTATAACATTGGCGGTGAAGCGCATACGATTCATTATACTGATGATACACTCTGCCCTGTGACCATTAAGGGTGGGGCGAAGTTCTCGGGTAACGTTACGTTTACCGAGAAGGCGCCTGTGACCTTTGAGGATGGTGCGATTGTTCGCAGTGGTGTGCCAGGTGTGAAGGCGAGCCAGCTCTCGCTCCATACGGCCACCTTTAATAAGGGTGTCGTTTTCGAGTGCGACTTGGCGCTTGAAAAGCCGCTCCGCATTACAACTTCTGCCTCCTTTATCCCGGGTGAAAAGACGATTCGTCTCTTGAACATGGGGACGACCTTGACCGCGGCGAAGCAGTTGATTGCTTGGCCGGCGGATGCCTCCGTGACGGAGGAATTCGTCTCCTCTGAAGCGGTGGCACTGAATGCGAAGTTGGAAGTGCGCACCACGGCTGGCGAAGAGGGGCTCTGGTTAATCCCTGCCAACGATGCTTACACGTGGAAGGATCAGGATGGAGCTTGGTCGGAAGCCAAGTGGATCTTTGGTACAGACACGAACGCATCGTATCTTGAATTGACTGACCTTGGCAATAGCTCGGTGCCGCCGGCACGCGTTGAGGCGAACACAGCAAATGTGGCATTGACGCTTGATGCAGGTACAGAGACGACCGATGGTACTGACTGGAAGGCGAAGTCGCTCGTGACGGTGGCCGGTGCGAACAAGACGCTTGACCTTCTCCAGGGCGCACAGCCGGATGGCGAAGGGAAGTACTCCGCACTGTACGGCATCATGATGGCATCTGACTTCTGGAAGTTGGGCACAGGTACCTTAACGGTGTCGGCTCCGTTGACGTATGGTGCGAATGGCGAGAATGGTACGCTAAATGTGGCGGGCGGTACGATGGTCTTGCAGCATCCGTTGATGGTGGAAACACCTGCAACTAATGTGAGCCCGACCGTGTTGCCCGTGGCGCTGGAAATTGCAAAGGGTGCCACGCTGAAGTTCGCCCTTGAAACCCAGTCGATTCAGCAGGGTGATGCGACTGTCTCAACACCCGTGACGCAGACCTTCGAGGGAGCAGTGACGGGTGAAGGTACGATCGTTGTGGCGAAGGCTGACAATGTGGTGACCCTCGCTTCGACAACGGACAACGACTTGAACTTGGATGTTCAGGCGGGTCGCTTGGTCTTGTCGGGTGAACTGGAGACGGTTGCCCGTCGCGCTGCAAAGCGTGAGGTGGCAGTGGCCGCAGGTGCTACCCTTGAAGTGTTGAGCGAAAACGCAATGGGTGGCGCGACTGAGGTGACATGGACCTTGGCCGCGATCAATGATGACACTGCCGCCAAGGTGCTCACCCAGGGCGATGCTCGTATTCGTGGCGAAATTAAGGTGGAGCCGGTTGACACTTCGGTGCCGACTCGCGCTGCCTTCGGTTCGACCAGAGCAGCATTGGATAGCCGCTTGGCTGTCAATGTGCCCGCAACGGCGACCTTGACACTCGGTGGCCAGTGGCAGGCTGCCGAAGACTCGCAGGAGGGAACGGAATTCGTCAAGTCGGGTAAGGGCGTGGCGGAATTGACAGGCTCCTTTGTCGCGAATGTGCCGGTTACGGTTGAGGCGGGTACGCTGAGTGTAAACAGTGGCGTGGTCTCGACCGAGGGTTATAACAATAACAATAGTGCGACCAAGACGGCCTGGACGGTGAATGCGGGTGCTACGTTGCGTTTGGGTGGCGGTCAATTCGCGTTGACTGGCACGGATGACGCGCCGAGCACGATGCGTCTCGCTTCCGACTCGATCTTGGAATGCGGTGCAACGTCTACGACTCTCTCCATCCGTGAGACCACGATTGAGGATCACGTCACCTTCCGTTTCGGCGGCGCAGATGGTTCGCTCGTTACGAATGCCCTCACCTTTGATGGCGAGGTCGCAGTGGAGGGCGTTGTGATCGTCAATCTTGATGCGGTTGACTTGAATAAGCTCACGCTCTCGAGCTACACCTTGGTTTCCTTCGCGGACGGTAAGCGTTCGGGCGGAGCCTTCCAGTTGGGCGGTAACTTGCTCGTCACGTTGGCAGAACGTGGCTGGACGCTGCGCGACTCGGGCCGTGAAATCACGCTTCAGAGCTTCGGTGGTAACGATGGTTACTACACGTGGGCTGGCGATGGCACCGAAGGTTCGACGGGCAATGGCAACTGGTTGAATGACTTCTGGGTCGACTCCACATCGGCCACGCCTCAGCTTGAAGCATGGCCGACGGACAAGAATGTCTCGGTGATGTTGCAGGATCTCAATCCGATGGATGGCATGGAAGTTCCGGAAGCGGCGCGTACGTTGGACTGGACGAAGACGGATGCTCAATTGTTGAATTCCTTCTATGCGAAGAATGACACGATTGACTACCACTTAACGTCCTCGAATGGCGGTTCGTCCTTCGAACTTAATGGTGACTTCTTGAAGGCCTTTGGTGGTAAACTCACCGTGGCGCGTCCGACGGTCTTCGTGGGTGATGGCGCACTCCGTTTGTTGGGTGGTGTGACCGAATTCACGGGGGCGGTGGGTGCTTACTCTGGTGACTTCACGACGCCGATTACAGTGGCGGGCGAAGGCACTGAGTTGCGCTTCTCTGGCACCGCTTCGCGCGATCTCGCCGGACGCTTGGATGGCGATGATCAGGGTACGATTGCTCAGGCGGGCGAAGGTTACTTGACCATTCGTGACTCGGTGAACACGCTTAAGGCGCTCGCAGTTGAAAAGGGCTCCGTGACCTTGAGCGCCGATGATCAGTATGTGCTTGAACCTGAAACGACGGTGAATGCAGGCGCACATTTGACGCTCGCAGGTAAATTGGCGGGTGCAGGTACGGTGCAGTTGAACATCCAGCCTGGCGCAGAGGGTAAGGGCACGCTCAGTTGGAAGAAGACGACGGTCGCCTCTTCTGACACCGCACCGCGTTTGGGCCTCGCAGAGGGTGCAGATGTGGTGGATGTCGCCACGTTCGTCTACGAACCGATGAAGGGTCACCTCGTGCTCGATCCGGGTGTGCTCGCTTCTGGCTTCAGGTTGGAAATGGCCGCGCCAGAAGAGGATGTCACCTCCGCGCTCTGGATTGGTGCACAGGCTCAGGCGGGTGCGAACTTGACGATTTCGGCCCTCACAGGTCACGGTGTGATTGGTGTGGAACCGATGATGGACTTCGCCTCGGATGAAGCTTGGCGCTTGAAGCGCGTCTTGACGCTCGCTCCGACCACTAAGACGCTTGCTGAAGCAGCACGCGAAGGCAATCGTTTTGAAGGTAGCTTCATGGGTGCAATGACGCCCACGGGTGAGGAAATCCGCATCGGTTTGACGGTGAAGAATGAGGGCACAGAAAAGACCTACTTCCGTTATGCGGGTCGCTCGACGAATGAGGAGCTGGATACGCTCACCATTGGCGCGAATACCGCTGTTGAAGTCACGGGCACATGGGGCAGCGATGTGGTGGTTGAAGCCGCAGGTGAACTCATGGGTTCGGGTACGCTCGGTGCAACGTATGCGACCGTCTCCGTGTCCGCAGGTGCTGCAATCTCCGCGATTACCCAGGGCAGCCGCGTCAATGAAGATAATTCCATCTCCTTTGAAGCGATTCCCGCAGAGCTGAAGGTTAAGGGTACACTCGCATTGGAAACGGGCTCGGTGCTTAATGTGAAGATTTGCAAGAATCAGGGCAAGGATGCCATCTCGCTGATCTCCACGGAAACCTTGCAGTTGCCGGAAGTCCTTGAAGGTGACGCAGAGCAGGTCGAGATTACGGTCAATGTTGACCTGGAAGAAGGTCTCGTCCCGAATGGCGTGAAGATTCTCGGTTGGAACGGCATCAGCGGTTCGCAGAAGATTAATGGCAAGTTGTTCATCAATGGCGTTGAACAGACTGCTGATGGCTACATGCTGAGCCAAGAGGAAGACGGGCTCTACATCTTCCGCAAGAAGGCGCGCTTCCTCCTGATTCTCCAGTAAGTGAGTGGCGATTCTAAAAAACACGACAGGCATCACGCCTGTCGTGTTTTTTTTATTGGTGAGAGCGTTAAGTGATTGGTGCGAGTAGTTGGTGAGGAACCTAAGCGATGGGGCTGAGCTTAAGTTATAACTGCCGCGTCTAAGGTGGTGTGAGTCTACGGTAGCGAGGAGGCTACGCTAGTGAGGTGTTTAAGAGATGGGTGATGCACTTAAGGTAGTGGCGCGTCTATAGAGATTGTGCAGCGCCAAGCCATTGGTGAGGGGTTAAGCGATTTCTGACACGCCTAAGGTGTAGCAGGCGTTTTGTTGTTGTGGCTGCGCATTGAGTCATGTTTGGCTTCACATGCACGGCGAACCCTTACTTTCGTGGCGTGGTGGGATTAATTGTGTTTTTATCTTCACGCACATATGAGCGAACCCTTACGGTGGCTACTTATGTGGGGCGAGCGTTATGCTCGTGTACTTTGTGCTTTGCGTATAGGCGACGAGCGGGGGGCTTCCCGCCATCGGGCGTCTTTTGGATGAAAAGCACGTTGCGAGAGAGAAGCGGGGTTGGGGGCGGTGGGGAAGCGTCCTCATCCTGGCACGATAAAACTCGGCGAGGAAGTCGCGCAGAGTCTATAAAAACACTAAAGCGCACGGGAAACCGTGCGCTTCAGATGTGTACTAAATTCACTTACTTGCTTAGGCAAGCTTAGCGAGAGCAGCAGCAGTACGAGACTTTTTACGGTCAGCGGTGTTGCTCTTGATCACGCCACGCTTGGCAGCCTTGTCAAGCTTGGAAGCGTAGGTGGAGACAGCGGCGGTGGCGACAGCCTTGTCGCCTGCAGCGAGAGCATCTTCAACCTTACGGCGGAAGGTGAGCAGTTCGCTCTTGATGGAGCGGTTGCGGAGGTTTGCCTTTTCTGCGGTCTTCACGCGCTTAGCGGCACTCTTGATGTTAGGCATTGTCAATATCCTTGCGTTACTCTGACAAAACGTTTTCGAGGAATCTGTCTACTTTCCTCACTGATTGAGTTGGCATAGTATCACATTTATGATTGTCATTGCAAGCACTTTTTTTAATTTACCTCGCAGATCCCTTTAAAATTTAACCAGAGGGGTACCCTAATCTTACGAACGGAGGCGCGGAAGGGCGGGTGTTCGCTTCTACATTTTATGCGTATTGATGGGAGGAGAAGGGGGTGAGACAGGTGTTTGGGGTGGAGAGGCGAGAAGCGTGGAGGGGCGGGGAATTGCGTTGTGGGGTTAAATGTGATACTGTGGTGTAAATGATTGAAAGGGATGATGACGAATGAAGAACTGGTTAGAGCGATTGGAAGCTTGGAGGAAGCACGCGGTTGTTAAAATCACGTTGGGTGATATCGGATGGAGCTTTTTGGCGCTCTGCGTGCTTGCGCCCGTTTCATGTTCGCAGTCGACTCGGGTTTTGGCGTGGGTAGGCTTAAGCGCGGCACTCTGTTTCATTGGCAAGGGTGTTTCCGCGCAATTCGTAAAGACGCGCATCGTGCTTTCAAGTGTGAGCCTCTGTTTTGCTGTGCTTTGCATGGCGTTGGGGCTTTGGGTGCTCATCTTTTTCTGCCGGCTTGAAGGTGCGCGCGAACGGGAAACGTCGTTAAAGGACGTGGTGACGGGGGTTGATGTGTGGATGTGTAAAGGGGCGGCGGTGTTGACCCATTGGAATTTCACGCAGAATTTCGTGGCACGGTGTTATACCCACGGCATTGGTGTGGAACAGAATCACAAGACTGCGGTAAAATGGTATCAGAAGTCTGCTGCACAAGGTGATGCTGATGCCATGTGGGCCCTGGGGCGCGCCTATGCCACGGGGGAGGGTGTTGAGAAAGATCGCGTGAAGGCGATGCAACTCCACGCAGAGAGCATTGGCACCTCGGTTAAGAATGAATTTAAATCAATCAAAGAAGATTTAAATACCGTCAAAGAGAGTTTCTTGGATTGGTGGTGGTGGAATAAAAATTAATCCACCGCCTCAGGGGCCAGATAAAGCACTTTCGTCATAAGGCGTAGGGCGTAGTAACCTCAAAGGAGTGCGTGGTGGACTTGCCGCGCGTCGCTAAAGTGCGCTCGGCCTACAATTTTACCCCCGTGTGAACACGACGGCGTGCCAACCGCGCACCCTTACCAACCAATGAGGCGTGCCTCCGCGCCCCCATGCATGCGCTCCTATGCCCCGCCCGCCATGCTTACACGAATCGGCCTCGCTTATCGGGCGGTGAGGCTCCTGCGCCTCTCATTGTTCACGCATCCTTCCATACGCCCGCCGTTCTTATTTGGCTCATGCATACGTCGCCATGCGTGTGCTCATGCCATGGGTTTTCCGCGGATGGCGTGGGGTCGCTTCGGGGAATCAAAGGTAAAAGGGCTTCATTTCTGCGTGTTTGTAGCGCAGAAAAGGGCTCATGCCTTCTCAATTACGACTTAATAGAGGCGCAATAGCTGAGCAAAAGGGGCGAAATTAAAACTCAGTTTGTTACAAACTCAAATCCAGTTTGTTACAAATTCAACTTCAGTTTGTTACAAACTTAAATCGAGTTTGTTACAAACTCAACTTCAATTTCTTAGAAACTGGGATTCAATGTTGCCCCTTTTGCTACTTAAAGGGGCCCGTTATTGCCGATAGAGCTTGGTCTTATTCCCTTTTTAAAGGACGGGCTCCTCAGGCCTTAGGGTGCAAGCCGGTAGCCTGGTGAACCTTGGATGACCCTTAGAAGGGCGTGAGATTCTGCTAAGAAGGCGGGGAGACTTGTAGGGCGGGGAGGCGTCGAGTTGTTCCCTTCGCGACCATAATAGATATCGCGTGTTAGTGTTCGCGCGCGTGCATAATTAAATAATAGGTACTGTGGGTTAGAGCGAAATGGAGAAAGGTGCAGAGGGGAAAATGCAAAAAGTGTTGCATTGGTTTAACTTAGTATGATACACTGTTAGGACTTTTTTTAGTGATGCCCCTTTTAAGGAGATTAGATTATGGCACGCAAAATCCCGTTGGACCATGTGCGCAACATTGGTATTATGGCCCACATTGACGCCGGTAAGACGACCACGTCTGAACGTATTTTGTTCTATTCTGGCAAGAACCACAAGATTGGCGAAGTGCACGATGGCGGCGCCACGATGGACTGGATGGTTCAGGAACAGGAACGCGGCATTACCATCACCTCCGCAGCTACCGCTGTGATGTGGGGTGACTACATGATTTCTTTGATTGACACCCCCGGCCACGTGGACTTCACTGCAGAAGTGGAACGCTCCCTCCGCGTGCTTGACGGCGCTGTCGCAGTGTTCTGCTCGGTCGGTGGCGTGCAGCCTCAGTCCGAACAGGTGTGGCGTCAGTCCGAAAAGTACAAAGTGCCGAAGTTGATCTTCGTGAACAAGATGGACCGCGTGGGCGCCAACTTCTTCTCCGTGATGGAACAGGTGAAGAATCAGCTCAATGCCCGCCCCGTCCCGATGGTGTGCCCGCTCGGCGCTGGTGAAACCTTTGAAGGCGTCGTTGACTTGCTCGAAGAACGCCTCGTCACCTACGATAAGGCCTCCAACGGCGTGAAGCAGATCTACTCCGAAATCCCTGCTGAACTCAAGGATAAGTGCGAAGAAATGCGCCAGGAGATGATTGAAGCAGCTGCTGAACAAGATGAAGAACTCATGAATAAGTTCTTCGAAGAAGGCACGCTCTCCAAGGAAGAAATCATCAAGGGTATTCGTAAGGGCTGCATCAGCCGCTCCATCATGCCTGCATTCTGCGGTACCGCATTTAAGAACAAGGGCATCCAGATCCTCCTCGACGCAGTGGTGAGCTACCTCCCCAGCCCGCTCGATATTCCTGCAGTGGTCGACGAAGCAGATGCATCCATCGTCCGTCACGCAGATGACAACGAACCCCTCTCTGCTCTCGCATTCAAGATTATGGCCGATAAGAACATGGGTAAGATCATCTTCACCCGTATCTACTCGGGCGTTCTCCGCGCTGGCGCAGAAATTCTCGACTCTTCGATCAACAAGAAGGCTCGTATCTCCCGCCTCTTCCGCATGCACGCTAACCACCAGGAAAAGCTCGAAGAAGCATACGCAGGTGACATCGTGGCCGTTATCGGCCTCCCCAACACCCGCACCGGTGATACCCTCTGCGACATCGAAAACCCCATTCACTTGGAATCCATCGACTTCCCCGCACCGGTGATCTCGATTGCCGTGAAGCCCGTTTCCCGTGGCGACAACGAAAAGCTCGGTAACGCGCTCCACACCCTCGCTCAGGAAGACCCCACTTTCACCGTGGCATTCGACCAGGAAACCTCCGAAACGATCATCTCCGGTATGGGTGAACTTCACCTCGAAATCATCGTTGACCGCTTGAAGCGCGAATTCAACGTTGAATGCGAAGTGGGTCGTCCCGAAGTGGCTTACCGTGAATCCATCGCTGTTGAAGGCGAAGGCGAATACAAGCACAAGAAGCAGTCCGGTGGTCGTGGTCAGTATGGTCACGTCTGCATGAAGTTCGCTCCGCAGGAAGACGGCAAGGAATTCGAATTCATCAACGACATCAAGGGCGGTGTGATCCCCGGCGAATACATCCCCGCAGTCGAAAAGGGTATCCGTGCTGCAATGGAATCCGGCCCTCTCGCTGGCTATCCCGTGCTCCCGCTCAAGGCTACGCTCTTCTACGGTTCGTACCATGACGTCGACTCCTCCGAATTCGCGTTCCAGACCGCTGCTCGTCAGTGCTTCAAGGAAGTCTTCTTGAAGAGCCAGCCGCAGCTCCTCGAACCGATCATGAAGGTCGAAGTCGTTGTTCCCGAAGATTACATGGGTGCTGCTACCGGTTCGCTCTCTCAGCGTCGTGGCCGCGTCGAAGGTATGGAAGAACGTGGTGGCGCTCGCCTTGTTCACGGCTTCGTGCCCTTGGGTGAAATGTTCGGTTACTCCAACACCATCCGTACCCTCACGCAGGGTCGTGGTGCATTCACCATGGTGTTCGACCACTACGAACCCGTGCCGCGTAACCTTCAGGACGAAATCGTTGAAAAGCGCCGCAAAGCCGGCAAGGTTCACGGTTACTCCGAAAACGACGACTAAGTCGTTGCCGATTACTCGGACCAACCAAACGGTCGCGCCTCCGCGCGACCGTTTTATTTTTTATCTTGGTACATAGCCCTTTAAGCAATAAACCAGCCCAACAATGGACCTGCACAGAACTCTGCTCCTGCGATGCCACCTTTCATCTATGACAGGCCCAACAATGGGCCTACACAGGACGCTGCTCCTGCGAGGGCATTCTAAGCTGTGCTATCTTTTATTCTGCTGCGCGCTCTCTTCCTAAACTGTGCCCGCTTTTGTGTGCATGTTCAGCTTAACAGAAATCTAACAGTTTAACGTGGGGGGATTGTGGTATTATGGTTGTGTATTGAGGGAGTAGCTAACGTGCGGAGCACGGGGTAAGCCAACAGTCCCGGTTGTAAAACCTGGCTTATCGGGAGCAGTGAGACTCATGTACGGTGCGTAGACTCGTGCTGTGCGGCTCTCTCTCGGATGAATTGAAGACGCCTGCGCGAGAAAGCGCGGGCGTTTTTTGTTGATTCGAAAGGGCGTGTACCATGATTGATCGTGCGTTTTGCGAAAAGGGCGAAGCAGTCTTAAAGACGCTTGCTGTAGAGGTTAAGTGTGGCTTAACGGATGAACGCGTGGCGCAGAACCGAGAGCGTTTTGGCGCGAATGAACTTTCGCAGGGGAAGCGGGTGACACTGTGGCAACGCATCGCGGGGGCGCTTTCTGAACCGATGACGTTGTTATTACTTTTAGCCGCGGGGATTATGGTGGGGGTCAATATTGTTCATCTCATTACGGGGGGCGAGACGGACTTCTTTGAGTGCGTAGGGGTGGCGATCGCGATTGTGCTCTCGGTGGGGATTTCGGTGATTATGGAGGGACGTAGCGCGAAGGCGTTTGAGGCGTTGCGTGCGATTGGGGCAGATGTGCGTCCGCAGGTCTTGCGTAATGGTCAACGTGTCTGCATTTCGCAGAAGGAGTTGGTCGTCGGGGACATTGTTTACATTTCTACGGGTGACAAGCTGACGGCAGATGGGCGGTTGCTCGAAGCGCACGGTTTGGTGGCCGATGAGTCTGCTTTGACGGGTGAGTCTGCGCCTGTAGAGAAGTCGGCAGACGCGGTGGTCGCGCCGGAAGCGCCTGTGGCAGAACGTCCAACAATGTTGTATGCGGGCAGTTTCATTACGGCGGGTTCGGGGTTAATGGTTGTGACTGCCGTGGGCATGGGGACAGAGTTTGGGCGCATTGCAGGCGCGCTTTCAGGTGAAGAGCAGGGGGAAACGCCGCTTCAGGAGCGTCTTGCAACGTTGGGAAAACGCGTGACCACGGCGGGGATTTTGGCGGCAGTGTTGGTCTTTGTCGCGCGGTTGTGGCAAGCCTTTTCTGGGGATGCCTTAACTTGGACGGCGGTGGGCGATGCTTTTATTTCGGCGATTGTGCTGGTGGTGGCGTGTGTACCGGAGGGGCTGCCCACCATTGTGGCGATGAGTCTGGCGGTGAATGTGCTCCGCATGGCAAAGCAGAACGCGCTTGTGAAGCGCATGGTGGCATCGGAGACAATCGGGTGCGTGACCTTTATCTGTTCGGACAAGACGGGGACCCTTACTGAAAATCGCATGACGGTGGTGGCGTTGGTCAATCGTCTCGGCGAGGCTCATGCTACGACCGATGTGATGTGGCAAAACATTTGCGTAAATTCTACGGCAGACGTTGCTGTGGGGGGTGACACTTTTACAGGGAACCCGACTGAGGGTGCGATGCTTGTGGCGGCGGTTAAGGCTGGGCTTTCACCGCGCACGATTCGTAGTACCGCCACGATAGATTCGGTTGAGCCCTTTTCTTCCGATACAAAACGGATGGTGACGCATTTGGGTGGTGCTATGCCGCTTTCTTTGATGAAGGGAAGTCCTGAGGCGGTTTTGGCGGCGTGCGCGCTGGATGCCGAAGGTGTGTCTGCTGCCCAAGCCGCAATGGCGGTTTGGCAGGAACGCGCTTGTCGCGTGCTCGCCTTTGCGCATCGTTCTGCAGCGGATGAGGCGTGGGTGTACGATGGGTTTGCGGCGATTACAGACCCTGTTCGCGTGGCCGTCCCAACCGCGATGGCGGCCTGTCGCACGGCAGGTATCGAAGTGATGATGTTGACGGGCGACAACCTGATTACAGCGCGTGCGATTGCGAACGAGTTAGGGATGTTGCCAGAAGGGAAGCGCGCGGTAACGGCGGCAGAGTTGGAGGATTTGTCGGATGTAGCCTTCGCAGAAGCACTCAAAAGTGTGCGTGTGATTGCGCGTTCCACGCCTTCCATTAAGTTGCGCGTGGTGCGGACGCTAAAGGCACAGGGCGAGACGGTGGCCGTTACAGGTGATGGCATCAATGATGCCCCCGCCATTAAGGCCGCAGACGTGGGCGTGGCCATGGGCATCACGGGCACGGAAGTGACCAAAGAGGCGTGCGACATTCTGCTCTTGGATGACTCGTTCTCAACGATTGTGCGCGCGATTCGTTGGGGCCGTGGCATCGCAGATGGGTTTAAACGCTTTATCCTTTTTCAGCTCACAGTAAATGTCTCCTCTGTGATTGTGGTGCTCATCGCGGCCTTGATGGGGATGGCATCGCCCTTCACGGCATTGTGGTTGCTCTGGATTAACCTCATTATGGATGGGCCACCCGCACTAACGCTTGGCTTAGAAAAGTTGGGCGATGACCTCTTAAAGCGTCCGCCAGTGCGCCGTGACGCACCGCTTGTGACGAAGAATATGGCGATGCGCATGGCGGTTATGGGCGGCATCATTGCGGCGGTTTCCCTTGCGCAATTGCGTTGGGACTTCTTAAATGCAGGCGAGGCGGCCCCTACGGCGCTCTTTACGCTCTTTGTTCTCTGCCAATTGGCGAACGCTCTAAGTGCGCGTAAACCTGAAGGCGGCAATCCGTTGGGCGGGCTTTTTGGTAATCCGGCTTTGATTGGCGCATTGGTGCTGACGGTCACATTGCAGTGGATTATGGTAACATTTGGGGGTGGCTTCTTCAAAACTGTGCCACTGACGGCTGCGTTGTGGGGTAAGTGCTGCTTAATTGCGGCGTGTATTCCCTTAATTGCGGCGATCTTGCCACGCGAGAAAAACAAGTGAAAGGATGCTAAATGAAGATTGAGATTTCAGAGAAACTGTCCAAAATCCTCTTTTGGAGTTCGATTGGGTGCTTTGCGCTCAACTACTTCTGCTGGAATATCGTAAATACATTGACCTATCTTTCGTTGTCACCCCCAACGCGCTTCGTCATAGAGGATATCTTAAGGGCGGCTTGGGGACTTTCCTTTTTGGCGGGTTTTGCCCTCTTTCCCGTGGGGCTCTGTTTGTGCAAACGTACATGGCGTCTTCCTGCAAAGTTTTTCACCTCAATGGGGATGAGCCTTATCATTGCCCTCTTTATGACGGCCGTGTTTCCTGAAAAGGAGGTGTTGGGAGGG
>JAZUPT010000046.1:0-25819 GCA_045605345.1 Candidatus Spyradenecus sp. | reverse complement strand
CAGAAACGTTCAATTGCTTTTCCGGTGGCCATAGAGAGGATGTAACACCCGTTCCCATTCCGAACACGGAAGTGAAGAGCCTCATCGGCGAGGGTACTGCCAGGTTCGCTGGTGGGAGAGTAGCACGTTGCCGGGTTTTTTAAGCCTGATCTCGCAAGAGGTCAGGCTTTCTTTTTTTGTGTTTTGGCTTAAAAATTTGCGAGTGAAGCTTCTCAGCGAGAGGGAAGGGATGTGAAGGAGCATCTCCTGCGAGGTGGCTGTGAAAAGGGACCTGGGGAGCAGGGGGAGAGGAGTCACCCGACAGCGCGGGTGATCGCACCACGCTTATGCAGGGTGACGGCGCACCCTGCCGCACCACGCTTAGTGGCTCGTGGGAAGAGCGTGGGACAGACGCCTGCGGCTGGGAGAGGATGCTCGGGGGTGCAGGGGGAGAGGAGCACCCGACCGCGCGGGTGATCGCACCACGCTTATGAGGGTGACTGCGCGCACCCTGCCGCAGTGCGCTAGAACTCGTGGGAAGAGCATGGGATAGACGCCTGCGGCGAATGAGCCAGCCCATGGCTGGAAAAAGGGGCTCGAGGGGGGGGGACTGCACTGAAGGAGCTCTCTATAGACAGAGCTACCTACGGCTGAAGGAGGGGACTCTCTCTAGACAAAGCCAGCCTGAGGGTAGAGGATGGGTGGTTTTAGATGGAGATTAAGATGGTGCGGAGGCGTTTGAGGCGGCGGTCGGGGTTTTCTTCGGGAAGTGGGAGGCGGGTGTAGTTGCGGACGGGGGCGTGATTGAGCTTGGCGTAGCAGAAGAGGAGGTTTTCGGTTACTTCTACTTTGGCGAGTTGTTTTTCCGCGGCGAGCATACGAAGGGCGGCGAGTTGGAGGGTGCGCTTGGCAGCATCGGGGAGAGGACCATAGCGGTCGATGAGTTCGCGCTCTAAGGTTTTTAATTCTTTTTCGTTGATTGCTTCGGCGAGGCGACGGTAGACGTTCATGCGTTGAGCATCGTCTTCGACGTAGTTGTAGGGGATGGATGCGGCATTATTGCCTTCAGAACCAGGAGAAGCATCAAGGAAGTCAAAGGAAATCTCGACATCAACCAAGTCGGGGATGCGTTCTCCTTTGAGTCGCGCAACCGTACGACGGAGGAGCTGGCAGTAAAGGCCAAAGCCAATCGCGGCGATATGTCCGCTTTGTGCGGCACCGAGGAGGTTGCCAGAACCACGAATTTCCAAGTCGCGCATGGCGATGGCGTATCCAGAACCGAGGCCACTGTGGCGACGAAGTGCCTGAAGTCGTTTGCGTCCATCACTATCAACATACCCATCAGGCGGCAGTAAGAGGTAGGCAAAGCCCTTAACGGAAGAGCGTCCCACGCGGCCACGGAGTTGGTAGAGTTCTGCCAAACCGAAGCGGTCCGCACGATCAATTAGGATTGTATTGGCGCGCGGGATGTCGATGCCGCTCTCAATAATTGTCGTGGAGAGGAGAATGTCTGCCTCTCCTTGTTCAAATTGCCGCATGGTTTCGGCTAATTCTTTAGCAGGCATTTGACCGTGCCCAATAAGAATTTTCGCTTCAGGCAAGAGGCTTTGCAAGCGTGCGTAGAGGCGGCCAATGGTGTGAACACGATTGTAAAGGTAGAAGACCTGGCCACCACGTGCGAGTTCTTTTCGAATCGCGGCAACCAAGAGTGCATCCGTATCGCGTTGAATAATGGTCTCAACCGCAACGCGGTTCAGCGGCGGTGTTTGAATTAAAGAGAGGTCACGTGCACCTGTAAGTGAGAGATAAAGTGTACGTGGAATTGGTGTGGCGCTCATGGTAAGCACGTCAACCAAGGCTCGGATGCGTTTTAGACGCTCCTTGTGGGCGACGCCGAAGCGTTGCTCTTCGTCAATAATGAGCAGGCCAAGGTCTTTAAAATTGACATTTTCGGAGAGAAGTGCGTGGGTGCCGATAAGGATGTCCACTTCGCCTCGTTCGGCGGCTTTGCAGACTTGGCGACGTTGTGCAGGGGGGCGAAAACGTGAAAGGACCTCAATGCGAATGGGGAAGTGTGCCATGCGGTCGCAGAAGGTGGCGTAGTGTTGCTCCGCTAAAACCGTGGTGGGCGCGAGGAGGGCAACCTGCTTATGATTGGTCACCGCAATAAAAGCGGCACGCATTGCCACTTCCGTTTTGCCATAACCTGCATCACCACAGAGGAGGCGGTCCATCGCAATGGGTGCCGCCATATCCTTCTTAATCTCAGCGATGACGCGCGTCTGGTCGGGCGTTTCCTGCCATGGGAACATTGCTTCAAACTCGGTCAACCATGGATCTGAGAGGTCAAAGGAAAAGCCCGGAATGACCCGTCGCCGCGCTTGTGTCTCAAGCAACCCCGCGGCGAGATCTTCGATACCCCGCTGCGCAGCCTCTCGTTCCTTTGCCCAACGTTTTCCATCCAATGCATGTAGGCGCACCTTCTTTGAGTCTGGGCCGATATAACGGGAGAGAAGGTGGGCATGCGTGGTGGGAACGTGTAATTTGGTCCCGTCGGCATATTCCAACGTAAAGACCTCGGTCCGTTTCCCATTGAGCACGATTTCCGTAAGCCCCGTAAACTTTCCAATGCCGTGCGAGAGGTGAACAACCAATTCACCGGGCTCAACATCAAAGGAATACTCTAGGCGTTGACCACTGACGGGGGTGGTACGTTTACGGGCGTGGTGCCAAGTGCGTTGGGTCGGGTAGAGATCGCGCTGAGAGACCAACGTCAAATTGAGGTTTTTGAGCGTAAATCCTTCAGAGAGCGCCGCCTTAAAGAGGGTGATGGGGCTGTCTGGGGGTAATTCATGAAGTAGTAATTCATGAGCCGCATCGGTGTCCACCCCAATCAAAATCTGCTCCCGCTTTCTAGCGCGCGCATCCAAATCAAGGAGCATTTCCTTTCGGATGCGGGCATAGAAGTCTGGATTGTGGGTGCCGCCTTTCCCTGCGATTTCACGTACGCCATTAATTGCCTCGGCGGCAATCGCAATGGCAGGCACATCGGGATAGAGCGGTTCACCGCTACGACAAATGCGCGATTGGAAGGTGCTTAGTTGGCGATTGAAGTAGGTTACATTATCTTCGCGGGAAGAGAGGGGACTCAATTGCGCTAACGTTGCTTCCACGGCGGGCGTATCATGGATGCAGACTGAACAGTCGGCGAGTTGGGGCAACAACTGAACAGTCTTGAGCTTTGCCTCAGGTGCGGGAGGGAGCGTAATGGCTGTGGTACGCGAGACCGAACACTGGGTTGCAGGGTCAAAGCTACGTAAACTTTCAATCTCATCGCCAAAGAATTCCACGCGTACAGGCATTGGCTCGCCTGCGGCCCAAATATCAAGAATGCCACCATGTACCGCAAAGGTTAAGGGTTCAACCACGAGCTCTTCTCTGCGGTAACCCATTCCGCTCAATCGTTCGGGTAACGCATCAAACGCAATTGTTTCATTGACAGAGAGGTGAAGAGTGGCGGCAGAAAGGAGCTTTGGGTCGGGGATGGGTTGGATTAATGCGTGGATTGAGGTGATGATTAAGCACGATGTTTCTGCCGTTAAAATGGCGCGCACCTGTGCCATTCGCTCTCCCGTAACGAGCGCCTGTTCATCATCGGCGGGGGCAAGCGGGAAAAGGGGCAGTGTGGGGGCAAGCACTGCGGCATCGGCGATTGCTTGGTCTGCCAACTCTGGAGACGGCAAGATAAGCAATTTGCGTCCCTCACTTAACGCCATCGCCGTGAGCACTGCAACTGGAATGGGCAGATCGCCTGTGGCAAATGAGGGGTGCTTGCGTGGCAAAATGCCACTCAAGAGACTTGTAAATTTCGGAAGAATGTCGGTAAAACGTTTCATTTTCCGAGTTCTTAAGGATTAGTGAGCGCTGAGCCAATCGGTGGCCGCAGAGATTGCCACGGGGAGGGCCACTGGCAAGGGGGTAACCGTCTCCATGATCTCCTGAATCAATGGCTTTACAATATCAAGTTCACATTTCGGCACATCAAAGAGCAATTCGTCGTGGATTTGCAGAATCATCTGCGTGCGCAAGCCACGTTGGTCAAGTTCCTTCTGGATACGCACCATGGCGAACTTGATAATATCGGCGGCGGTTCCTTGAATGGGCATATTGAGTGCAATGCGTTCGGCGGCGGCACGAACGGCACCATTGCGCGAGGTAATATCTGGCAAGGCCCGCCGTCTGCCAAAACGTGTTTCGGCATATCCCTTTACGCGTGCAGTCTCAATCAATTCCTGCATATACTGCTTCACGGAAGGGAAGTGGCCGAGTACGGCCTCAATGAGTTGTTGCGCCTCTCTACGAGGAATGCGGAGCCGTTCAGCGAGACCAAAGGCTGAAATGCCGTAAAGAATGCCGAAGTTCACCATTTTGCAACGGGCACGTTGTTGGGGCGTGACCTCTTCCAACGGCACATTGTAGACCGCTGATGCGGTTTGTGCGTGGATGTCGGCGCCCTTCGCGAAGGCGTCCAACATCTGTTTGTCGCCACTCATGGCCGCCATGAGGCGCAACTCCACCTGAGAGTAGTCGGCAGAGAGCAAGACCCAGTCCTCGTCACGGGCAACAAATGCCGCACGAATGCGTTGGCCACGTTCAGTACGAATTGGGATGTTTTGCAAATTGGGGTCGGAAGAGGAGAGACGGCCCGTATCGGTGAGCGTTTGATGGAAGGTCGTATGGATGCGACCATCTTCGGGAGAGATGTGCTTAGGCAGGCGATCCACGTAAGTGTTTTTGAGTTTGACACAGGCACGCCAGTCAAGCAAAAGATCAATGATGGGGTGCTTGTCACGTTGCTTGAGAAGCAACTCTTCATTGGTGGGGAATTGACCGCGTGCAGTTCGCTTGACATCGGGGTCAAGTTTTAATTCTCCAAAGAGGAATTCGCCCACCTGTTTCGGGGAGGCAAGGTTGATGCCCGCACCGGTGTAGTTGCGAATGGCAATTTCCAACTGCAGGATCTCGCTTTCCAGTTCGCTCCGAAAACAGCGCAACGCAGGGAGATCAATGCGCACCCCTGCCTGCTCCATGCGTAATAAGACCTCCGAAAGGGGCGCTTCGCAATTCTCCAAGAGGGAGAGTAATTGCATCTCCTTCAATTTCGGAAGCAATGTTTGATGGAGCTGTAAAGAGACCATTGCACGCTCAGCAAGTGGCTGAGAGAGGTTGGTTAGCAATGGTGAATCGGCGAGTTCCTTTGCCGATGGCAAGGGATATTGCAAGGAGGTCTTCAGTAAGGACTGCGCGACATTTTCTAATTCATGACGTTCAATTGCCGCGAAGAGGTAGTGCTCAAGCAAGGTGTCATAGAGATTTTCGAGGGATACACCTTCGATTGTCGCAAGCAAACGTTTGAAGTTGCGTGCGCCATGGATAACCTTCTCCACGGACGCATTGGATAACAAGGGGGCAATGGCCGAGAAGAGGGGGCGAGCCGTTGCGTCATGTGGGGTGATTCTTAAAAACCAACTTTGTCCTGTGGCATTCGCAAAGGCGAGCGCAATGCCTTGGGTGGTATCTGGCATTGCGAGAAATGCGAGGCCGACCTCACGCGCTGTTTGGAGTTTCCTCACCATCTCCTGCGCTTGTTCAGGCGTGGTTACTTCGGTAATGGTAAGGGAGGGACGTGGCGCAACCGCGGGTGTATTGAAGTCAAAGAGTGATTGCGACTCGGTGGTTTCGGTCTCAATGCCGAGGCGTTGGGCGAGCTTTTTGAGTTCATAACGCTTTAAGAGCGGGCCTAATTGTTGGGCATTGGGGGTTGGCACAGTCAATTCATCCCAGGTGATGTCCAATGGGATATCACGCACAATGGTGACCAATTGTTTGCTCAATAAGGCCAAGTCGCGATGCTGTTGCAATAACGCGCCCGTCTTTCCCTTGATGGAGGGAGCGGCATCCAAGAGCGCCTCAAGCGAAGGATATTCATTGAGCAGTTTAATAGCGGTCTTTTGTCCAACGCCTGGGACGCCAGGAATATTGTCGCTTGAGTCACCTGCGAGGGCTAGATAGTCAATCATGCGCGCTGCGGAAGGAATTTGCCACTGCGCAGCGATGGCTTCTGCGGAAAGGGGATTATCATCGCCCGGACGGTAAATGGAAATGTGTTCACCGGCGAGTTGGCCAAGGTCTTTATCGGGAGAGGCAATAATAACCTCAAAGCCTTCCGCCGCACCACGCGTTGCTAAGGTGCCAAGGATGTCATCCGCCTCATAGCCATCGGCCTGAATTAACTTGATGCCCCATGCTGCGGCGAGTTCTTGCGCTTGAAGAATGGCGGCGGCGATGTCTTCAGGCATCTTTTCTCGTTGCGCCTTGTATTCGGGATAGAGGGTGTGACGGAAGGTCGGCGTGGCACTTTCCATGGCGATGGCCAAGTGAGTCGGCTTAAACTTCCGAATCATCTGCTCTAACGTATTGGCCAATAATGACAACGAAGAGGTGTTGATGCCATCTGCGGTGCGGCGAGGCTTACTAAGAAAGACGAAATAACCGCGATAGAGAATCGGCATTAAGTCGATAACGATGAGTTTACCTTGCGTTGGAGTCATGATGAGGGTCTTTCAAATGCGTGCCACTTATGCTTGGCGATTCTCTGCTTCTTGCCAATACGCCGCCAACGTTTCAAAGGTTTGCGTGAGGGCCTCGGCCTCTTTCGGCATTTTAAGCTTTAGGTGAAATTTTAATGTGGATAAAAAGCGTTCATTTTCGCAATCGTCATAGATGCAATGTTCTGGGTACAAGACAAGATAGAGGCCCATTGGCGTGGACTGGTGCGGGAGACGTTTGGCCCAACCGAAGGGTAAGGCATAGGCCTCTTCAATCGCGGCGAGGAAGGTCGCATCCTTTGTGGTCCAGAAGGGGTCTGCTTCCAAGGGGAAGGTTTTGTTGAAACGACGCCGTTGTGCGCCACGATTCCAAATCCAAATGATGAGCGTTAGGATGGCGACGAAGAGCGCGCAGAAGACAAAATGAAGCCAATGAGACATTTAGAATCTCCGCTTGTAACGCTTGGGAAGGGTGGTGGGGTGGAACGCAATGCGCCATTTTCGCAGGGGACGCGCAGGGGGGAGCGCGGGTGTCGCAGGCGTAATCGTCTCTCGCCCCTCTAATAAATCAATGACACGACGCTGTACAGCTTCCAAATTGTCGGGGCGCAGATTCGGCGCTTCCACAGAGAAGAGTTCACCCGTGGGCTTAAATTCATATAGGCGTGTAATGATACCATCGGCGTTTTGGCGCACATCGCGTTCAATGAACTGTTTATTGCGTTCCAAGAGAATCGCCAAGATGTAAATCGCACCGCAATCTTCTGGATTTTCGCGTGCGACGAGTTTACGCAATAATTGAATCGCCGTTTCCTTTTTTACGGGTGCCTCTTTTTTCGTGTTTTTACCACGCTCAACGGGGACCGTAAATGACCATGCTGCAGAGGTGAATCCTTCTGAGGAGGTGGCGCGTTTCTTGAAACAGGCATCACAGAGATCGTTGCGCAGATAACCCGCTTCAGTTTGTGTCAACACCGTGTGTCCAGTCATGCGCGGGGCAAATGGTTGCCCGCAGTCAACGCAGTTCATTGCTCTTGGACGAATATTCCAGTCAGCCATTGCGTTCGCCCTCTACTTAATTTCCAAAGAGCCCGCGTAAGGCTTCCTCTAAGGCGTCTTCCGGTTCTGTTTTCTCGGAAACCTTCTTCCGCTGACGCTTTTCAGCGCGTTTCTTCAAGACCTTTTCAAGTTTGTTTGTGAGCTTGTCTTTTGCCTTTTCGACTGCGGTTTCGGTGAAGAGACGTAACAAGGGGGAGGTGTCAATGAGGGGCTCTTTGACTGTGCCACGGATGGGGAGGGTGATGGTTTCGCCAGGTTTGATGGAACTCGCAAGTGAACGTCCTAACAATTTGGCGTTTAATGGAATGGTGACGGTGTAATTAATCGCCTGTGTCGCAAGATTCGTCGAACCCTGGCAGGAGAGTTTGAGGTCTTCAATACGGAGCGAGATGGGGGCTGTTGTGAGGAGCCCATCGACAACCGTCACCGAAAACGCCGCATCATCTAATTGGATGGGGTGTTCTTTTCCTGTAATGGTGGCGATAACCTTTTTGACGGGTCCATTGGGTTGCAGGCGGCAGGCCTCTGCTTGAATCTGCATTTCAGTGCTTAACCCTGCCAACAAATTCTCCGTCAAGGGCAAGTGCAATGATTGACAGGTCACGGAGATGTACCCATCTGGATTCGCGGAGCCCGTTAACATCGGATTGACGGCACCTAAAGCCGCATCGAAGAGTTTTGGGGTGAGGCGGACATGATCCAACACCTTTCCATGGGGCTCCCACGAGAGGATCGGGGTGGTGCCAGAGAGGTTGAGGCGCGGTTGTAGGATGACCTTACCTTCATTGACAGTAACCGTGCTATCAATAGCCGCCACGCCTTCGCGTAATTGAAGGGTGGCCACGCCTTCGGGAATGTCTAAGCCTGACACAAGCACTTGGTCAAAGGCGATCTCTGCGGTGGCAGATCCGTAGTTGAGGATGCCTGGAAGCCCCTGGCCGATAGGCGCATCAAAGGTGAAGTCGCGCGTGTGGCGCCCTGTAACGGCAAAGGAATTCCGATTGGCGGCAAGGGATGGAATTACGGAGAAGAGTTGGGTAAAGTCGGGGGTGAGTTTTCCCATTAATTTCAAGCGCTTCGCTTTCGCATCAAAGTCGCCAGTGGATTCCACGGTAAGGCAGGGGGAATTGAGGGCGAATTGATTGAGCTTCGTTGCATTCGCCGTATGTGCAAGGGCGAGATTGAGATCAAAGGGTAAGGAAATCGGAGCTGATTGTGCGGGGGTAATCGTAAATTTCTCGGCGGCAAGTTGTGCAGCGCACACCAAAGGGGCGTCTGTCTTTTGAATGGAGAGGGTGGTCGCAATCTCGCCTGCGAGGTGGAGGGGATGCTCATCTTTCCCCCAAACGCGCCATTTGTTTAGCAGAGGTTCTGGCATGAGTTTGCCCACAAGTTTACCAGAAAGGGGACCGTGTGGTGCCAATATCGCTGTGAGATCTCCCTCTAATTGCAAGAGCGGACCAGTAAGGTTCAATGCGGAAACCGTCAGGTTCTGTTGATCTGTTATGGCAAGCGAAGCCTTGCCTTCGAGCAAAGTCGGCTCTTGGATTTGCCATGAAGTGGCTTGGAGGGCGATATTGCGAAGCGCGAAGGCGGCATTGGCGCGGAGATTGGCGAGGGAACCCGTTGCGCCGAGGTTGAGATAGGCGTCGCCCGCCGCAGAGATTCCCTTGGGCAATTGAGTCGTTGCGGCGAGTAGGTTCGCGATGGACCAGTGGCTGCTGAGTTTTAGATTTTTAAAGGACTGCGCGACGGGATCAAGCGCGTCTACCTTCAAGGTTGCATCGCCAAAGGGGGCCTTGTTGCTTGTGAGCTGTGTCTCAACCGTAAGGGTTTGATTGAGCGCCTTTGCCGTAAGGGCGATGGAGACGGGTTGTCGCAATGGATATTCGCCAATGAACGGCGCAAATGATTCCCAAAAGGGCGTGGAATTAAATGTGGCAGAGAGGTTACCATTGGTCACTGTGCCCGCACCATGGATGGAGATACCTGGAAGGTCAACCTCCATCTTTCGGAGTTCGGTCGCGCTGAGATGGTTGGGCGTCCACAAAATATCTGCGGCAACTTTGGGATTACAAAGCAACATCTTACCATCATAGGCGCAGGAGAGGTCGCGACTTGTGATGGTACATGAGGTTTGAATTTGGGTGGCGTTAACAGGGTGTACCTGTGCCGCGATTGCGAGTTGGCCCGAGATGCTTGAGAGCGCTGGTGGTAAAAGATTGAGGGGGCGGATGAAGGAGAAGGCTTTCCCCGTGTTCAATGAAAGGGAGAAGGTCGTCTCTGGAAAACGTGGATATGTGGTACCACGAGCCGTTGCTTGGCAGTTGACCCATGGTGCTTGAAGAGATGCAGTCGCATGGATTAAGCATTTTGCAGAAAGACCATTGGCAAGGATTTGCTCTGCCGTGCACAATGTGACTTCCGCATTGAGATCAGCATCTAATACTTTGGCGATGAGCGTCGCCTGAATGGATTGATCAATGGCGGGGAGTGAGAAGGTGAGATTGCCCTCGTGCAGAATTGGCGTTGGCAACTGTGGACTGGTGACTCGAAGATTGGTGACCTTTGTATTGATAGCAATATCCCACATGGGCAAAAGGAGGGCGGGTTTCTCCTTTGGTGTGGGCGATTGAGAGGGGGTGTCGGTCGAAGGGGAGGGTTCGGTGGAGATTGGCGCAGGAATAATTGACGGAAGTGTAATCTCGGGGTTTTCAATGTGAAGGTCAGCGACGACTTTTCGAATGGGCAAGAGCTTCCACAAACTGCTAAAGGAGACCGTTTGAATGGTCGCGGAGGATTCGCAGGTGGGGTTTGTGTAGGTGATGCCAGAGAGGGATTGCGTTTGAAACCATGCGAATGACCAGTTTTCAATCGTGAGTGTGGCCGGCGCAATGCGGTCATTAATCGATGCTAAGACATGCTCGCGCATCGCTGCGGTGGAGAGGAGGGCGGGTAAACAACCAATCAAGCATATAATGCCTAAACAAACAAGCCCAAACCCGATGAAAAATTTACGCCACGAAAACTTCCGGCGATGGTGTCTTCGTTGGGCATTAATGGGGTGATTAAAATCCATGTTGCATCCTTCTGCAAGCGCGCTCTTTAGGGATGGCAATGCGCTACCTTATAAACCATTAATAGTATAGCAAAATTAATGAATCAACCATTCAAAAGCCCTTGCTTTCAAGTGGAAAAATGTGCCTAAAGTACGCATTTAACGCATGCATTCTTAAAAGTCGGGTGAAGCCTTTAGACGTATGGAGCGAATTGGGAGAAGAAAGCGCTACTTGGCGTATTGAATGTTGGCCACGGAAGATGAGGCTTGAGGTGTAAAAATAAAAAAGAAGAGGCGCCTTGCGACACCTCTTCTTTTTTGTGATTTCAGTAGAAATCTTACTTAGCACGAGCGGCCTTGATGGCTGCCTGAGCTGCTGCGAGACGTGCGATCGGCACGCGGTACGGAGAGCAGGAGACATAGGTCAAGCCGATGGTGTTAGCGAATTCGACAGAGCGAGGTTCGCCACCGTGTTCACCGCAGATGCCGAGGCGGATGCCAGTGTTGACTTCCTTAGCCTGGGACACAGCGAACTTCATCAACTTGCCCACGCCAGCCTGGTCGAGCACGATGAAGGGATCGTATTCGTAGAAGCCCTTGGAGACGTAGTCACGGAGGAACTTACCAGCGTCGTCACGAGAGAAGGCGCAGGTGGTCTGGGTGAGGTCATTCGTACCGAAGGAGAAGAAGTCGACTTCCTTAGCGATTTCGTCGGAGGTGAGCGCAGCGCGAGGCACTTCGATCATCGTACCGATGAGCACTTCGAGCTTGATGCCGCGTTCCTTCTCAACAGCAGCAATCGTGTCAACGATGATCTGCTTCTGAGAGAGGAGTTCCTTGACGTTACCGACCAACGGAACCATGATTTCGGGGCGAGCGCCCTTGACGTTGGCAGCAGCTTCGCAGATTGCGCGGACCTGCATTTCGGTGACTTCAGGGTAGGAGATGCCGAGACGGCAACCGCGGTGACCGAGCATCGGGTTGAATTCATGGAGTTCTTCCACGAGCTGCTTGACTTCTTCCACGGAGATGCCCATGACCTTGGCCATTTCAGCCTGACCTGCTTCGTCGTGCGGGACGAATTCGTGCAAGGGCGGGTCGAGCAAGCGGACGGTGCATTCGCGGCCGTCGAGAGCCTGGAAGATGCCTTCGAAGTCGGAACGCTGCAAGGGGAGAAGCGTTTCGAGCGCAGCATTGTACTGAGCGAGAGGCGCATCAAGCTGAGCCTGGATGGCAGCCTTTTCAGCGTCAGAAGCGGCCGTAGCGAGGGCTTCCTTGAGCTTCTTCACCTTTTCAGCCACAAGGATCATGCGGCGGAAGGCGATGATGCGGTCTTCAGAGAAGAACATGTGTTCGGTACGGCAGAGACCGATACCTTCAGCGCCGAAGCGGACAGCGACCTGCGTGTCACGGGGCGTGTCAGCGTTGGTGCGGACGCCCATGGTGCGGTACTTGTCAGCGAGGGCCATGATTTCAGCGAAGGGACCCGTGAGTTCAGGATCGCGGGTTTCGATGCGGCCTTCGTAGACCTTACCGGTGGAACCGTTGAGGGAGATCCAATCGCCTTCACGGAGGACGACATCGCCGATCTTGATGGTCTTAGCCTTAGCGTCGATGATTGCGTCACCGCAACCAGCCACGCAGCACTTGCCCATACCACGAGCCACCACAGCTGCGTGAGAGGTCATACCACCACGAGCGGTGAGGATACCCTGAGCGGAGACCATGCCAGCGATATCTTCAGGAGAGGTTTCTGCACGGCAGAGGATGACCTTCTTACCGAGCTTAGCCCAGGTTTCAGCGTCTTCAGCGGTGAAGACGACCTTACCGGTGGCCACGCCAGGAGATGCGGGGAGACCAGTAGCGATGATCTTAGCATTCTTTTCTGCCACAGCGTTGAACACGGGGTGGAGGAGCTGATCGAGCTGCTGGGGTTCGACGCGGAGCACTGCGGTCTGTTCGTCGATGAGGCCTTCCTTCACGAGGTCGGTAGCGATACGAACTGCTGCAGCGGCGGTGCGCTTGCCGTTACGAGTCTGGAGCATGTAGAGCTTACCATCTTCAATGGTGAACTCCATGTCCTGCATATCCTTGTAGTGGAGTTCGAGCTTTGCGCGGATGGCGTCGAATTCCTTGAAGACTTCAGGCATTGCTTCTTCGAGAGAGGGATACTTGGCGAGGCGTTCTTCTTCAGAGATGCCAGCGCGCTTAGCCCATTCACGGGAACCAGCGATGGTGATTTCCTGCGGGGTGCGGATACCAGCCACGACGTCTTCACCCTGAGCGTTGATCAGGTATTCGCCGTAGAAGTAGGAGTTGTCACCGGTGGAGGGGTCACGAGAGAAGGCCACGCCGGTAGCGGAGTTGTTGCCGCTGTTACCGAACACCATGGTCTGCACGTTCACTGCCGTACCAGCGAGACCGCGGATGTCGTTGAGTTCGCGGTACTTGATTGCGCGGGGGTTGTTCCAGGAGCTGAACACAGCGCGGATACCCATCTTGAGCTGATCGTAAGCGTTGGTGGGGAAGTCAATGCCGAGCTGAGACTTGATGACCTTCTTGTAGCGAGCGATCACTTCTTCGAGGTCTTCAGCGGAGAGTTCGGTGTCGAGCTTAACGCCCTTGGTGGCCTTCACGGTTTCGAGTTCGTGTTCGAAGTCGTGGTGTTCCATGCCCATCACAACGTTACCGAACATCTGGATGAAGCGGCGGTAGCTGTCCATGACGAAGCGCTTGTTGCCCGTCTTGACGATCATGGCGTCCACGGTTTCGGGGTTGAGACCGAGGTTGAGCACGGTGTCCATCATACCAGGCATGGAGACTGCAGCGCCGGAGCGGACGGAGACCAAGAGGGGGTTGGGGCCCTTACCGAAGGTTTTGCCAGTCACTTCTTGGAGTTTAGCCAAAGCGGCATCAACTTCGGGCATAATCTTTGCGAAGAGTTCTTCTTCGCCGATTTCATAATACTTACCGCAAGCTTCGGTGGTAATCGTGAAGCCGGGGGGCACAGGGAGGCCCATCGATGCCATGTCGGCGAGGTTAGCGCCCTTACCGCCCAAGAGCATCTTCATCGAACCGTTTCCTTCAGACGCATCACCGCCGAAGAAATAGACGTATTTTTCCTTACTCATTGTTTTTCTTTCCTTAGTGCACTACAGAAGGCAACTTGAAAATTACAAAAAAACATTCTCTCCCCACTTGGGGTGAAAGGAATAAAATAACATACTTCCTTTAAATTTGCAATCAAATAACATGAATTTAAGGGGTAAAAAATAGAGGCCTGAGTGCCTCAACGTTTAATTGAAGGAGGCGTTGCACCATGGCAGACGCCTATTATCTATTATTGTAATGGGGTTTGTTGAGGGGGTTACGACATGGTTGAGCGGTTTTTGTCTTTAATTTTAATCTCGCGCATAACAGGGTGGAAGGATTGAGTTCTCCGTTCGCTTGTGCCATCGTTGCTTTTACTTTACCGCTTAAATAAAAAGTTTTATTTTTTGCAAAGCCTTGATAAAACTGCCGCGCAGTGTGCGCTTTCATGCCTTAAAAAACGAAAAACCCACGCATCTGCAGTGTGCAGTCGTGGGCAAAAAAGTTGAGAATTATAGGATACAAGGGAGGAGAAATCCCTTGACGAAGTGTTGTTAGCGCTTTTTTCCAAAGAAGAGGAGGAGAATCCCCGCCACAAATGAGGCACCGATGAGCGTCAATAAGAGGGGATAGGTCCACGGAAGTTTGTCGGTAATGACAAAGAGGGTGAAGGTGAGGATGAGCAGGGCTTCAAGACAGCCAAAGGCAATAAGAGCTTTTTTCATAGGTGATTAAAAGAGGGTTTCTTGGATGTATTCCGTGGGCTCAGGGGCTTTGTGTTTGGCAGATACCGCGGTTTTTTTCGGCGGAGGGGGCGTTTGGGGTAACGCCTCCACGCTGGACGAGGGTTGGCTGGCGCCACCGATTAGGTCCATAAAGGCCGCTTCCGTCAGTTGCGGTGTGCCAAGTGCTTGTGCCTTGGCGTATTTACTTCCGCCAGGATTCTCCCCTATTAATAAATAGGTAGTCTTTTTACTGACGGAGTTCTGTACGCTGCCACCTTGTTGACGGATAAGTGCTTCAAAGTGTTCGCGCGGTTGGGTCAGGGTTCCCGTGATGACAAAGGATTGGCCTGCGAGGGCAGATCCATTGGCCTGGGGGAGCTCTGGTTTGGGGTCAATGTGCAGTTCGGCAAGTCGGTTGAAGAGGTCTGCCGCGTAGGGAGAGGTGATAAAGCGATAGAGCGAACGCGCCATTTCGGGTTTGACCGTGAGGAGATAACGGTCACGGATGTTGCGCGATGGGTCATCACGTTGGATAACGCCGTAGGGTGCTAATGCCTCTGCGCGTGCAATAATCTCTCCAGTAAAGAGGTCACGGTCATCGGTGCGTTCTAATTTACGATCGGTTGCTTCATAGAATGCGATGATTTTTTCGATTAAGGTCGTCTCTTTCATCGCTGAGAAGGAGGGAAAGAGTGCCGCTAAGGTGCGTGCTGCGGTTTCACCAATGCCAGGAATGCCAAGCGCGGTAATCCAACGATGCAAGGGGAGCTCTGCGGCATGGGCGAGGGCTTGTGTCACGTCTTCTGCCTTCTTGCCGAAGCGCCGTTCAGAGCCATCTTCGGAGATTAATTTAAAGGTGGCGAGGGCTTCTGGTTGGAGAGTAAAGAGGTCAAGTGGACGAATGACTAAACCTGCCTGTACAAGGGCTTCTGCCATGCGTCCACCGATAGCGGAGATGTCTAAGGCGTTGCGCGAAACGAAGAGTTCTAAACGGCCAACGCGTTGGGCTGGGCAGTCAGGATTGACGCAACGGGTCGCGACTTCGTCATTGAGCTTGACGGCGGGTTCGCCACAAACAGGGCAGATATTTGGGAAGACGTAAGGCGTTGCTTCTGGCGGACGCTTTTCTATCACCACGGCATCAACCGCAGGGATGACATCGCCGTGTTTTGAAATGAGGACGCTATCGCCAATGCGAAAATCCTTCGCTTCAATCATGTCGGCATTGTGTAAGGTCGCACGTGAGATAACAGACCCTGCCAATTGCACAGGTTCAAGTTCCGCCACTGGCGTGAGGACGCCGGTTCGCCCGACCTGAATTGTGATGCCATTGAGGCGTGTTTCGGCAATTTCAGGGGCGTATTTGTAGGCTCTCGCGAAGCGGGGCGCGTGTGCTGTGCTCCCGAGGCTCGCGTAAAGGGAGCGTTGGTTCACTTTGATGACGGCACCATCAATCTCAAAGGGGAAGGTGTGCCGGCGCGAACCGAGTTCATCAATGGCCAAAAGGACTTGATTGATATCCATGCAGAGCCGTTGCCACGGCGGCGTCTTAAAGCCCCATTCGGCGAGTGTACGCAGCATCGCTGTGTGCGTTGTAAACGAAACTCCTGAAAGTGCGCCGACGCCATAGAGTACGGCATCTAAGGGACGTTGCGCCACTTCTCGCGGGTCTAAAAGCTTAATGGAGCCTGCGGCTGCGTTGCGTGGATTGGCAAAGGGTTCGCGTCCCGCTTCTTCTTCGCGACGATTGAGTTCGGCAAAGCCCTCGCGGGTCATGTAGATTTCGCCACGCACTTCTACCAAAGTCGCCTCTGTTGGAATCCGTAAAGGAATGGAGCGAATCGTCTTGACATTTGCCGTGATATCATCACCCACCTCACCATTTCCACGGGTTGCGGCACGCACGAGAACCCCATCGCGATAGAGCAGGGAGAGGGAGAGTCCGTCAACTTTGGGTTCAACGGTATAATCCCAGACTGCGTCGGGCAATTTGTCGCGCAGAAAGGCATCAAATTGAAGGAGCTCGCCACGTTCATAGGTCTTATCCAAACTCCGCATTGGCGGATCATGACGCACCTTTTCAAAACCCGAAATGGGGTCACCACTGACGCGTTGTGTTGGGGAGTCTGGGGTAATCAATTCCGGATGGGCGCGTTCGAGTTGCTCAAGTTCGCTCCAGAGTCTGTCATATTCGACGTCCGAAATCACGGGTCGCGCTTCTACATAGTAGAGACGGTCATGGTGAAGGATGGTTTCGCGCAATGTCTTGGCGCGTTCGACGTCAGTTAGAGTAGGACGGTCCATACAAAGAGAAGAAAGGCGATTAAACTTAAAACGAGAAGGACGGCCGCCATAAGGAAGAGCCAAAACGAGGATGACTTTGGCGGTTTTTTGACCTTGCGATAGGCTCGGAGGTCTTTAACAGAGAGACGAATCGTGACACCTGCGCGTGCATTGACCGTTGGGTTGGGGCGCGCGATGATTGAGGTCTCGGGGGAGGTTATCGGCGGAATTGCCCCTTGACGCGACTGATAGAGGTCAAAGCGCACTTCGTCCCAGTCGTTATAACGACACATGGGGTCGCGTTGTGTCATTTTGGTGAGGATTTCTGCTAATGCAGGAGGAAAATTGGGGCTGATATCGCAGGGCGATGGAATGGTCCGTGTGGCCATCGCTTCAGGAATCTCTTCAGGCGGTAAGAGCCCAAAGGGAATCTGTCCTGTTGCGAGGGCGTAGAGGGTCATCCCCACCGAAAAGATATCCGCACGCGTATCAAGCGGTGATTCCTCAATGGCAATCTGTTCGGGTGCACACCAAACGACATCCGTAGAGTTGACATCAATCGCGTGGAGCACGGAGCTCTTGTGGTCGAGGATCGATGCAGGCGTGATGTCGGGCAGGACTGGGAGGTTGTCTTCGGTGAGGAAGAGGCGCTTTGGGGAGAAGGCACCATAGACCAAACCACGCGCCTGCATGGGGGCAAAGGCGATGGCGATTTGCTCTGCTAAATGAAGCAATTGTTCCGCATTTAAGCGTTTGCCGTTGAGTAGGGTTAAGATGCTCGTGATATTGGCATCTTCCAAGATGATGTAATCTTGGTTATGCTTGGAGAAGATGTCGATGATATCTGGAAAGAGGGAATCGCGCAATTGTGTGAGATTACGCAGGGATTCAAAGATCGCATGCCGTTGGTTCACGTCGGCAGAGGCTTCGGGAGTTAAGGCCACGACCAATACCGAACGCTCTAGATTCTTCTGCGTCGCACGCCAAATAGAACAGAGCGGTGTCTCTAAAAGACAGATGCTTGTTTGAAAACCCGAAAGATCAGGGGGATTGGTCATTTACAATGCCTCCTGATGATTGATGAGTGTCCGCAAATCGGCTGTTGAAATTGCGCTGGGACGCACATCAATTCGCCATCGTGCACATTCGCGTTTGAGATGGGGCCCCATCGCATGGGTGAGGAGAAGAATCGGTGTACGTGAAGCGTGGGGATCGCGACGTAGCATACAGAAGGTGGCGCAGAGCTCGGCTTCGGGCAGGTCGCCGTCAAAGATAAATCGCGCAGGCGATTCAGCGGTGGTCGCTTGTGGCCCTTGGAGTTGCTTTAAGGGGATTACGTTCGTACGACTAATCGGCGCAAGGCTCTCGGTGAGGCGATTGATGAAGTCGCTATTGTGCGAGACAATGGTCATGAGCGGGGGCGTTGCTTGGGGGAAGGCAACCGTAATGCGTGTGCCCGAAGCGGTCCCAGGGACCGGTGACTGCACTCGGAAGGATCCGTTGTGTAATTCGGTGATTTCACGCACGATGGAGAGGCCCAACCCCGTGCCGGCGACCTGTTCTCCCACGCGGAAATAACGTTGGGAGACGCGGGGCAGTGCTTCAGGAGGGATGCCGATGCCATTGTCGTCTACTTCCACAATGACCTGGGTATCTTGTTCGTAAATTCGTGCCACGATGGTCCCACCTTCGGGGGTGTACTTAATCGCGTTGGAAATGATGTTGAAGAAGACGCGCTCAATCTTATGGTGGTCGGCATGGATATAAAACTCTTGGTTCGAACAGGTTACCGAGAGGGTTTGCTGTTTCATCTCTGCCTGAATCATCAAGGCTCGCGCCACTTCGGAGAGAAGATGGGAGAGCGGCAGACGCGTACAGTGCAACTTGAGAGTGCCATTTTCCATCTGGCGTAAATCTAAGAGGTCATTGACCGTCGTCATCAATCGTTTGACGTCCACGTGGAGGCGTTCTAAGTACCCGACCGCCTTTTCTGGCAAGGTCCCACAAATGCCGCGGAGCATATTGGTTAATGCGTAGGACATCGACGTGAGGGGCGTGCGTAATTCGTGGGAGACATTGGAGACAAATTCCATGCGGTCACGGATGGCGGCACGCAGACGTTCATTGGCTTCTTCTGCGCGATGCAGACTCTCTACGCGTGCCGTGACATCACGGAGGGTAACGAGGTGCTCCCCAGAGGGAAGTCGATGGACCACTGTCTCTGCCCAAAAGGCCGTCCCGTCATCGCGCGTGGCGCGAAGTTCAATGACCACAAAAGGCACGGCGGTGAGGCGTTCGCGAAAGTAGGTCGGGAAGTCTGCCCCTGGCACATTGTCCGAAGGGATATCGGCCAAGGTGCGTCCAATTAAATCTTCACGCGACTTCGCACGCAGGAGTTCCACGGCACGGACGTTGCAATCCAAAATCTTGGAATCGCCATCCGTGAGAAAAGCTGCTTCGTAAAGTGCGTCAAGCGTGAGACTGATGCTCATGGATTACTTTCTACAGTCGTAAGGGCTTGATTGAAGACGCGCAGGGTATTGAAGTCAAGAGCATAGACGAGCGGACGCCCTTGGATCATGGCGGGGACGTAATTCCCAATGGGTTCGCCAATCAAAAGGATGCGCCGCAGGCTGGTGGTGTTTTCATTCAAATCAAGGGTGATCTTCATGGCGGGGGCATCAAGACCATACTTCTGAAGTTCACCGTAGGGGATAGAACTCTGTAGAATGGTCGTTGCCTTGAGGAGGGTAAAGGCTTCCAACCATGTTTGGATGGCCACCGTATTGGGATAGACACCACGGGGATATTCGGTGTGCCATTCCTTTGAGCCTGGCAGGCAGGCCACCGTCTCAAAGGGATGCCCGTCATGGTCAACAGAGATTCGGCGAATGTTTTCGGTTGGAATCGCCAAAATGGTGCGGTCTAAGAGGGCACGATTGAGGTCGGTGCCATTGCGCAGAATCTCTGGTACATCGGCTTCGTTCAAGACATACAGGCGGCCCGCGTCATGGCGAGAGGCGAGAAGGGTGCCCGCTTCGGTGTTCTTGTAAAATGCCAATTGCACGCCATCTGCTTCACCACTGCGACGGAATTCCACCGTGCAGAGGCGCTCGGCTTCGTTCAACGGACGGGATTCGGTCAAGTCACCTGTGAGGGCTAAGAGCGAACGTAAAAGGGACTCCGCCAAAGGCGTATCTGCAGGCAATACGGCGGGCGTGGAGATTTCCCACCGCGCTTGTGTTCGCATCAATACGGTGGTCTGATCTTTAGATTTGCCGATGATTTCAATTGAGGCAGGGGGCGTTACATCGCCTAGGAGCGGTAGGTCTTCATGGCTTGCAATGAAGGGCCCCGCTTCCGTGAACATCTGACAAATCTTTTCCGATACGGAGACCACCGAACGACGATCGTTCAGTAAGCAGTAGAGGTGGTTGGGGCGATTCGGATCTTTTTTGCCGAAGCGTAGTTGGAGCGGCTCGCTCATGCCGCGCAGGCGGATGACGACGCGAATGGCATACTCTTCGTCTAAACCATAAGTCGCGAGCAGGGTCTCGGAGAGTGTCGTTAAGGTCTCTTCTCCTGGTACAGGACGGATGTAGGTGGCGATGGTCTGTGGTCCCGTCAAAAGTTTGAGTGCTTGGGAGACATCGGTGGGATTGGGGTCAAAGGCGAAGGGTTGCGTAACCGTCCAAACGCCGTCGGCTTTGCGATGGGCACTGACGAAGGGTTTTCCAGTGGCACGCCATTCAAGCGAGGTGATGTTTGCCGCCGAGACGGGCAGAATCGAGCGACTCCACAGTTTGCTTGCCGATTCAGGCAGCGCGGCGACATCTGCCGTCTTAACTGCGATGAGGGCATCATTGTACATCGCGAGCATTTGCGCCAATTCCATCACGGGCTTATCGCCAAAGGTACACGTGCGACTCCGCTCAGGGGTGGAGACCACCAAATTGCGCGCATTGGCGATGAGTTCACGACTGGGATCAAGCGTATGCTGGAGTTCGGAGTCTAAGAGACGAATGACCTTCATCCCTTGGATGGTATCCAACAACTTACTAATCTCTACATGGTCGCAAAGGAGACCGGCATAGGGTGCGCCCATTTCCCAAAAGTTCCCTCGCCGTTCAATGCGAATGGTCTGCGCTTCTCCCTTTTCGTCCATGATATCCCACGCGATGGTGGTGATGGTTTCGGGTGACATCGGGAAGATGGCGTCACCCGCCAGGACGCGCCGTTCGGGATGGAGATAACGTGAGGCGATGAGTAACCCTGCAAGGGTGAGGGTAATCAAGAGCAAAAGGGTAATGTTACGTCCGAATCTCATATGCCCCTCCAGACCAGAAGACGGATGATAAGACAGAGCACAAATGGGACTAATGCGCCCATAATCACAAATAGCATGTGCCAACCTTGGCGGTCAATATTGAAGAGTAAGACGTTGGATGCGCCACGCGCACCGCTGCCCGAAAGTCCTGTCAACCACCGTACGGCATTGACCGAGAGGTCTCGATTGGCCGAGGCGTGATTGAGCAGATAGCGATTGCTGATGAAGGTTGCATCGCCCGTGACAATCATACGCCCTGGGCGGAATCCCAAATCTGAGCTAACGATGCTTCCGCGTTCCGCCGCTAACATCGCCGTGCCTAATTCGGGTTCACCTGGATTGGGGAGGTCGTGGGGAGGGCGAATCGGGAGGCGGACTAATGCCGTTGCGTGGATGCCACGCACCTCAAAGGGATAGAGGAGGCGGGGCGCACTGAAGTAGACCGAGGCATTTCCTGCGAGTTCGGCCGTAACTGGGTGAATCTTGTCCAGAAGCGCTGCGATGGCCACCCCTGAGGCGGTGGTGGTGAGTCCTTCGCGTGGTGTGGAGCCCAGGCGAATGCCCCATTGTTCAAGTAGGGGCGTGAGCCCTGCATCGTGTCCCGCAGGCAGGAAGCAGAGGATGCGTCCACCTCGGTCTAACCAATCGGAGAGTTGGATGCGCTCGGCATGGGTTAAGGGATAACGCGGCGCTACGATTGCTAAAACGCTAATTTCAGGTGGGATGCTATTGTTTTGGGGCTCTGCAGGGAGTTGGAGAGAGCTAATTTTGCACCCTTCATTTTCAAGGGCGCGACGGAAGCCTGAATAGCCGTCCAGCGGGTCTGCAGAGGTGAAGTCGGGTTCGCCGTGCCCCGTTAACCATCCGATTTGCACGCCATCCACACGGGAGAGACGTGCAAATCCTGCCGCGATGGCTTCTTCTGCGTCGGCAGGACTGTAGGAGCCGTCGGTGGCAAGGAGGGCACGTTCGGGAATAAAGACATTGCGCCCAGCCTGACGGAGGAGGATGCCAGTACCTTCTGCACCCGAGGCCATCATGCGTGCCGCATCTTGCGGGAAGACACGCGGGTCAATGTAGGCAATTTCAATGCTCGCACCGGCCAGTTCTCGTGAGGCGATTTCAAAACGACGAAGGAGTTGGCCCGCGGGGACTGCTGCTGCCGAGTCTGCGGGTAAAAGGCTCACGGCAGAGATGACCCCCGCCGTTTCGGCAAGGGTCGCACGGCTTCGTTCGGCGAGAGCCGTTTCGGTGCAGTAGGTGTTGAGGCTTAAGGCGGGCCGCCACTGGGTGAGGAGGAGGTCGATTAAGACCGCAGAAGTGGTGGCAAGGACTGCGCAGAGAATTGCGCAGAAGAGCCAACGGCGTTGTGAAGCGGAGTATTTCATAAAAGCGTGTCCTTTGCAACGGGGGTCAACCACACACGAGGGGGTTGCACTTCTACACGATTTACACGATTGGTGCAGGGCAGTACGACAAGCGGTTCGCACTCAAGGCGTTGGGCATCATTGGAGGTGATGTTTTCATTGTCACCGACCATCACGAAGATGGAGGAGGGATCAATGGCGAGCAGGTCACGACGAGCCCCCTGCACGGTAACTTCCACGGTTTCAGATTCGGCAGCATAGTGAATACCCTTGGCCGATTGGAAGACGCGCACGGGCACTTTCTTGAAGGTTTGTTCAATGTCTTCACGCACAAAGCGCACATTGGCACGCACGGTGTCGGGCTTGAGGGTCCACCCGCCTCGACTGTCGGGGGGGAGCACCTTGAGGATGGTGTGAAATCCTTCGGAGCGTCCAGAGACATCTAAAAGCGCCGTGGCTAATTGGGTTTGCGCCGCTTCAAGCTCATCTAAGAGCATGCGTGAACCCGTAATTTCAACCACCTTTGGGTCCACTTCCACAATCACCGAGGCATTGTGCGGGGCGCCACTGACGATGGGTTCGGAGACTTCGAGTTGGCGGGTGTCACTGGTATCGAAGGAGGCTTCGATCAGATTGGGTTCGATGGAGACCACGCGAAGCCCGCTATCGCAGATGACATTGCTACGGGTCAACTTCACTTGCATGGTGGAGCTGTTGTTCTGTGGCTTGCGCAGTTTGACGCGAACGCGGGGCACTTCGGTACCTGATAGCGCCAGTTTACGAATGGCACTCTCAGATCCACGGAAGGTGACGCTCACTACACCAGGCTCAAATCCGGTGAGGGCTTGGTCGCCTTCCACGGATTCTGCTTCCACGGTGAGGGTGAGGGTTTGACGATAACTGATAGTGCGGCGTACCGCAGTAAAGACGATAATTGCCAAGCCCAGTGCCACAAGTTTCCAGGTCCAGTTGGCAAAGATGATTGAAAAGGGATTACGCATCGGCTTCCTCCTTGTTTCGGTCGGCGCTGAGGGAGATAAAGGGTCGCAAGAGCCACGGAATGTGGATGCGCGGACCGAAGACGACCTTGAAGAAATTGCGTTGCTCGCTCTCCGGCACAAAGGCGGCGCGGAGTAAACGTTCCAATTGGCGGTCGGAGAGGTTGCGAATGAGATAACCATCTCGCGCTACAGAGATTTGGCCGCGTTCTTCGGAGACAATGAGGATGATTGCATCGCATTCCACTGAGAGCGTCAGTGCCGCACGGTGACGCGTCCCAACGCCATTGATGCTGAGTTCGTTGTCTAATGGGAAAATGCAGTGTGCCGCACGAATGCGGTCTTTGCGTAAAATCGCACCACCGTCATGGAGGGGCAAAGGGGGCGTGAAGATGGAAATCATCAATTCTTCACTGAGTTGCGCATCTAATTCCACCCCTGTCTCGCACCAACGATCCAACGAGACCGAACGCTCAATCGCAATCAGTGCCCCTAATCGACGCAACGCCAAACTGCGTGCCGCACGCACGACACGTTCTGCCGGCGTTTCAGGAATGCGACCTTGCAGAAGTTGAATATAGGAGTTGCGACCGAGCATGGAGAGCGCACGACGCAGTTCTGGATGGAAGACCACCACCAACGCCAACAGGAGGAAGATGGAGAGCCACCGCAATACCACCCCTAAGACGTCCAATTCCAAGAAGGTCGTCGTTAGGAAGATAATCACAAAGAGCGAGGCCACGCCCAAAAGAATCTGCGCTGCACGGGTGCCTTTCAAGTAGCGAATCAGATAGTAGATTCCAATTGCGAGCAGTAAGATTTGGACTGCGTCCATTAAACTCGGCCACCAACCTTCAAACATTTCAGTTGTCCTCGTTTGTATTTAAGCGTGAAAAAACAGTTAAAGCATCAATTGTTTCGCGGACATCGTGGACGCGCACCACGTTAGCGCCCGCCTGCACCGCCCACAAGGCTGCCCCAAGGCTGGCCGCTCCGCGTTGGCTTGCATCGGGTTGCCTCGTGAGCTCACCTAAAAAACGCTTACGAGATGCGGCAATCATGAGTGAGTAGGGGAGCACCGCAAAGCATGCTGTGTCTTTGAGCAGTTGCAGGGAGACCGCCGACGTCTTCGCAAAGCCAAGCCCGGGGTCGAGTTGGATTTGTTGCGGATGAACGCCACAGGCTTCCGCGCGGTGCGCCGCGATTAATAAATCGTGAATGACTTGCTCGGTGCAAGTGGTCGGGGCGGCGAGGGGGGTGGTGCTGAGAGCTGTTCCTTGCGCATGGGTCAAAACATATCCCGCGCCAGTGGTCGCCACCAAATCAAGCATCCCTTCGTCGGGGGCACATCCAGACACGTCATTGATGATGTCTACTCCCACTTCAAGCGCCGCTTGAGCGGTTGCCGTGTGTCGAGTGTCGGCAGAGAGGAGCACCTCTGGGAGGGCTTTGCGTAAAGCAGCTAATGCGGGGATTAACCGTTCACACTCTTCAGCTGGGGTGAGCGGACGCGCTCCAGGGCGCGTGGATTCTGCTCCTAAATCTAAAAGTGCGGCGCCGGCGTCATAGAAGGCACGCCCACGTGCGATGGTCTCTTCAATCCCCCCAATGCGGCTACCCGCATAAAAGGAGTCTGGCGTAAGATTCAAAATGCCCATAACAAGAGACGGACCGAATTCAACGGTTCGTCCTCGGCAGTTCCAAATTTTACTACGCACTTCTTGCATCATTTCTGCAAACAGTATACCAAAATAACACGCGCCTGTCCACACGCCTATGTGCGCGTATAAAAGAAAGCTTGTTCACATCCCGTAAAGGTGTAAAAAGGCAATATCAATGTTGTTTAACATATTGATTTTACAGTGTGTTAGAGTTCCGAACTTTAAAGTAGGTTTTTCAAAAGATGGGCTTTTCTTGTGATACGTGATCTCTACTGTGACAGACCTGGATTCTTTCAATGATAGTGTATGATTTTTTCTGTAAATTGAGGTCAAAGGAGACGCGGGCTTGGAGATTGTTCTCATCTTCCCTTACACCCTTTTCGCATCACAGTTTCAGTGCATCGTATTGAGAATTTGGCTGAAACACAAAAAGAATTTCAGTCAAATTCTTTTTGTGTTTCAGCCCTTTCATTTCTTCAATACTTTGTATTCTATTTGCCCAGTCATAACTTATTCATTTGTCATAACTTATCTTGAATATTTTAGGGCGGGTAATTTTAGGCTTAAAATCAGTACAATTTGTACTATTCATGCAAAATTTAAACAGTACAAAATCTTTACGGGGCAACACTTTGAAGGGAAATTTCCTCTCGGGAAGAAATCT
>JAZUPT010000045.1:0-21434 GCA_045605345.1 Candidatus Spyradenecus sp. | reverse complement strand
AAATCAACTCCGCTACAGTGGCTTCCTTGTGAAAAAATGGTCCCGAAGAGGAGGAAAAGTTATCAACAATTTGCCCGTTTTTTAGGGCAGTCTAAAGAAATTCTAGGTCAATATGGGCGAAATTGAATGGCAATATGGGCGAAATTGGGTACCCAAAATGGGCGAAATTGCGACTCAATTTCGCCTGTTTTCAAGACCAATTCTTCAGCACTTTTTGTCATATTTCATGTCTATCTAAAATGACGATTTGACAACCTTTCTCTGTTTTGCTACACTTTTAGTGTATGTAGAGAGAAGAGATTGGCTTGGCCATGTTCTGGGTTCTAGGTTCGGAGTTCGGGGTTAGCGGCTTCGCCGCAGGACTGCATGTGGTTTTCCGCCAGCCACGCGATGCGGGCAACAGCTAATCGCGGCGCGATGGCGCTTTCAGCGCCCCACGATTACTGCTCGCCCTCTAGGGATAGCATGTGGATTTTCCGCTAGCCAAAATGCGTCCAAGCCAAAGGCTATGGGAGATGCCCATCGGGCGGTCGCTCGGCTATGGCGGCATTACGAAAGATGGAAGAAGGTACCGTCTGCTAAGTGAATTTGCAGATGCTTGGGGGTGGAGATCCATGCTAAACGCCATTGGTTCTCGCCCTGAGCAGTTGGCGTCAGGTGTGCATCGTCACAGTGCACGGTGGGGGGATTAGTTTGCGGTGGGTTAATCGTAAAGGTAATGCCTGTGAGTTCTTTTTGATAGGTGAGCGAATAGTGTGGTGAATGACGAAGATGGATGTATTGTCGAATGAAAAGGAGGAGTACGCCAACAGCTGGCGAAAAAAGGGCTAACGTGCCATAGATCGGCACTTTCGGGAGGTGACCATAGAAGTGGAACCATTCCACGCCTGCGATGGTGAGGGTGGCAGGGAAAAGAACCCAGAGGGTCGCGTGACACCAGATTTGTGGCATCCAGTCTCGTTTGGCATTGTAAACGAGTTTGTGCCGTGGGGAAAGGAGTTCAAAGCCAACCATGCTAAGCATGAGGAGTCCAAAGATGAGAAAGGGGATGGAGAGCAGGAGCGGAAAACGGGTGCTAAAGAGGTGGGTGAACGTTTCATTGAGGACGGCACTATCCTTTAATGTGGGGGTGCATAGATAGACCGCATTGGGGTCGGAACACGAGACCGAACCGAGCACGGCCGATCCATTGCAAAGCCTCCGAAATCGCATGTGACGAATCTTTTCTTGGGCTTCTGTAAGATGCGCCTTTTCATCTGAATTCAAATAGGCGTAGTAGGGCGTGCCATCTTCCTGTAAGTAGGAGACAAGGAGCTCGGTCGTGGTGCTTGAGTTTCGCCCACTGTTACTTGAGGTGGTTCTTGTAAGATGAGGGGTAAGGGTCACTTCACGACGCGCTTGTAAGTGTTCAATGGAAGTTCGTTCAGTATTAAGTACAAAGTACTGTAGTACGCCCCCCGCACCGCAGAAAACGAGGCCAACGATTAAGGGGATGATGCGACCACCCAATGTATAGGGCGGGTAGGAGCGCGAGTAACTTCCTCCTGTGGAGAATTCGGAGCTGACATTTAAGCGGTTTAAAATGAACCACGCAATCACGATTGGTAAAATTTGGATAATGAAAAACCACTGAAAGGTGCCATAGAGCAGGTGAATCGTCCAAAAGATACCTAAGTGAATTGCAGCAAAGAAGAGACGGAAGACGCGTCGTTTGAAGAGGGGGATAAAGCTTGAAAAAAGCGTACTAAAGGTAATTAAAAAGAGCCCGGAGAAAAGCGCCCCACGTGGCATGTGGGGTTTGTACGGTTGCCAAACATTTTGGTCGTTAAGAAACACCTCAATGCTCCCCTGATGGTTGGCCCAGTCTACAATTGCTTCATAAGGGGCGTCCGTGATATCAACGGGTTGCACTGAGGTGCGATTGGGGAGTGCAACGAGTGCCGTGGCTTGTTTCTGACTAAAAGAGACTTTCGTTACCTCCGCCACAAGAGGTTCGGCAGCTTGATACGTGCGGATGAGCTGAGAGGTGGCATACGCTGAGGTAAAAACCATTATCGTCAAAAACAGAAAGGAGACGCAAGCATGCCCCAACGTGAATCGTTGCCCGTTGACAGATTTCTGCTTTTTGTTGATGCTTGCCGTGTAACTTTTTCTCATGCCAGCAGTATAGCAAAGCCCACCCCTTGGTGCAAAGAAATGATACGCCTTCTATTAGCCACTTCTTCTACTAATTAAAGGTAGTCACTTATACGCCCCCTCATAAAAAACGACACGTCCATCGGGCGTGCCGTGTTACAAAACGGAGAGATTGAGGTTAGGCTTGTTTGAGTAATGTTTCCATTTGCTCAATGATACGCTCACGATTAAAGGTGTTCTCGGAGAGGTTTCGAGCGTTTTGCCCCCAAGTAATCAACTGTTGTTCGGGTGTGGTGAGGAGTTGCTGGAAGGCGGCGCGAATCGCATCGGGTTGTGGGTCGCAGGCAATTCCAAGCTGGTGGGTGCGAATGAGGTCTTGGGTGTCGCCACCAATAATGCCAAAGATGGGTTTGCCAGCGGCGATGTAGGCTTGGAATTTGGCAGGTAGAGTCATCGCGAATGCTTCTGAAAGCGAGATGATTAAGACATCTGATTTGGCGAATAACTCAGGTATGGCGCTTTGTGGTTGACGGCCAGGCAGAAAGATATTGGTGTACTGTTTTTTAGATACGAGTGTGCGGAGAGGTTCAAGACTAATGCCACCGCCGACCAAGTGCAATTCGGCATTTTCTGGTGCAAGTTCGCCAAAGACCATGGTTAACATTTCAAGGTTTTGCACGGAGCCAAGATTGCCCGCAAAGGTAAAAATACGTTTTGTTTTTTGAGGTTTGGGGGGCTGAGGTTTAAAGGTTTGTGCAGTCCATTGTGGAATGAAGTGGACTTGCCGCTTGGTGTAACGTGAGAGTTTTTGAACAAAACTGGGGGAGCTAACAGTAATCACGCGACAGGCGGCATAGATGGTGGAGACAAAGGTGTTTAAGAGGAAGGCCTTCCATTTGGTTTGCTTAAAGCCATAGGCATAAACCGTGTCGGGCCAAACGTCTTGCGTCCAAATCATCGTGGGCTTGCGGCAGATGAAACGGAGGGTTAAGGCTGCGGTGGCCATTGTTAAGGGGCCAGTGTGATAGATGAAAACACGATCGTAGTGCCATCCCTTAAAGAGTGACCAAAGCGTTGTGAGGAAGGCAAAACTGAGGTAATTTAAAACTTTTTTAATCACACTCGTGTTGTAGCCAAGTAATGTGCGTACACGATGAACTGGCATTTCCTGAAGTTCGTGCGTGGTTTGGAAGCAACGATTCTGATAGCCGTCGTAAATTTTATCGTGTGGATAGCTGGGTACTTGGGTTAAGACCTCAACGTGCCAACCGCGTGTTTGCCACGCGGAGGCGAGGTCATTAATGAGAAACTCTTCCGGGAAAAAGCGTTCGGTCAGAATAAGTAGGCGTTGTTTTTTCATTGAGCACTACTTAGTGTTTCTGTTCGATGCCGCGCCAACGGTTGGAGAGTTTGGCGGTGCCGAGGATGAGTTTAAGGACGCGCCAAGAGGTGTTGGTGACTTGGTATTCTGGGCAGATGCGGTCGTAGGCACCACCATTGGCTTCAAATTCGGCAATGACGAGCTCAATGGAGTCTAAGACAATCTGTGGATCAAGGCCGGTAAGGATGATGGTGCCGGCATCCATGGCTTCAGGGCGCTCTAAGGCCTGGCGGATGGTGACGGCAGGGAAGTTGAGCATCGAGGATTCTTCGCTAATGGTGCCGGAGTCGGAGATGGCACATTTGGCATTGAGCTGCAATGCGTTGTAGTCGAAGAAGCCGAAGGGCTTGAGGAAGCGAATGCGTGGGTCAATGGTGACGTCTTCAAGCGCTTCAATGCGTTTGCGGGTGCGGGGGTGCGTAGAGACCACCACGGGCAGGTCATACTTTTCTGCAATGGCATTGAGGAAGGTGATGATCTTGCGCAGGTTGGTGGGGAAGTCTACATTTTCTTCGCGGTGGCAACTCACAATGAAGTAGCGATTTTTCTCTAAGCCAAGCTCTTGAAGGATCTTGGAGGCTTTAATTTTCTCCATGTTTTGCCCGAGGACTTCATACATGGGAGAGCCCGTGACGTAGACGTGGCGGTGGGGTAAGCCTTCGCTCAGGAGGTGGCGACGGGAGTTTTCGGTGTAGACAAGGTTGAAGTCTGCAATGTGGTCAATGATGCGGCGGTTGATTTCTTCCGGCACGTTGAGGTCGAAGGAACGATTGCCTGCTTCCATGTGATAAATCGGAATCTTCATGCGCTTGGCCATAATGCCGGCGATGGCGGCATTGGTGTCACCAAGGATGAGGACGGCGTCGGGTTTTTCTTGCTGGAAGACTTCTTCCACGCGGATGAGGGTTTCGCCGAGAACGTGACCGAGGGAGGAGGTGTCAACGTTCAGATAGTAGTCGGGTTTCCGAAGACCGAGGTCATCAAAGAAAATTTGATTGAGTTCGTAGTCGTAGTTTTGACCTGTGTGGACCATTTTGTGGTCAACATGGGCTTCCAGCAACTTAATGACTGCGGCTAAACGAATGATTTCAGGACGTGTGCCGACGATGGAGATGACTTTCAGTGCAGATTTGCTCATGGCTTAGACTTTCTCAAAAAAGGTGTCGGGGTCTTCGGGGTTGTAAAATTCGTTAATCCAAAAGAGGGTGTAGAGCTCTTCGTCGCCGATATTGGTGATGTTGTGCGTCGCCCAAACAGGCATATCCACAAAGGCGGGCTTGGCTCCGTCAACCTCAAAGGTGATGACCTCATCGGTGCCCACGCGGCGCAACTGAATCTGCGCTTTACCTTTGATGACGGCGAAGCGTTCAATCTTGCGCGTGTGGTAGTGGTTGCCACGGGTGATGCCAGGCTTGGTGGTGGAGAAGGAGACTTGGCCGCCGAGCCCTTCAAGACGTAGGGTTTCTACAAAGCTCCCGCGGTCATCGGTATGGGCGGTGAGGGGGAAGGGGAAGAAGGTCTTGTGGTCGATGTAACCGCAGAAGGTATTGAAGAGTTGAATATCAAAGCGGTCGGAAAGGTGGGGGATGACGCCCTTGGTGAAATAGGTGTCGCGGAAGGTGGTAAAGCGCGCTAAAAGTTCGGAGACGCGGCAGGCTTTACCGTAAGGGATGGGGCGTTCATCGGCGGTTTCGCCTATGGTGATAATGGAGAGAAGGGCTTCACAGAGATCGCCAACGTAGACCAAATTGATTAAGCCATCGGTTTGGATGGTCGGCGCTTCGCCGTGGGTTAATTGATGGCAGAAGGTCGCCACGACTGAATTGTAGTAGGGGCGACCATAAGGGCCGAAGACGTTGGGGATGACGCACCCAGTGAAGCGGGCGTTATTGCGCTTTGCCCACGCGGCTAAGCGGGTGCGTCCTTCTCGTTTGGAGGCTCCATAAAGGTTGTCACGTTCTTCCTGAGTGGAGCTGGAGAAGAGGACGTGTGGGGTGACCGCTTCAGCTTCCATCGCCGCAATCAACTTGTCGACTAAAGCAAGATTGGTGGAGTAGATGACCTCGGGATCGGGGTGGCGGTTCATGGCGGCCAAATGAACGATGGCATCGCACTGACGAACAAATGCGCGAAGGGTCGCTTCGTCATCAAAGTAGGCATCTTCAAAGGGAATGCAGGTGAAGGTGTCTGGGCGGGTGCCGGCGAGGTTGAAGAGGTGGGTGCCGACAAATCCGGCTTGACCCGTGATGCCAATGCGAATCATAGAGTGCCTTCTGGGGTAGTCCAAAGTGTGGAGTCAAAACGATAGCTGTCCGCTACCGATTCTTCAAGTGTCTTATCTGAAAGTACCATCAAGATGGAGCCTGGGGTGGTGGCGCGAATGAGGCTGGCACGTCCAGCGGGAACGCAAAGCAGTTCGCTCTGCGCTTCCGTGAGAGAATGGGTTTCTGCTTGCAGAGTGGGAGAGGGCGTTTGCCAATCGTCAGGAGTGACGATGGCAATGGAAAAGGAGCCTTTTACGCAATAGAACCACTTGCGTTCAAAGCGGTGCCCATTCCACCCACGACGCGTTTCGGTGTCGGGGTGGTGCAAGATGTACATGCGCTTCACACCCTCAAAGTGGAAGTTGTTCAGACTTGAAATCTGTCCGCGGGCGTCTTTAAAGACTTCACCGATGAGCCGATCAACGGTTGCCATGCAGCGCCTCGAGGTCATTACGGATGAAGTCCAACTTCAAGAGCAGTTGTTTCATGCCTTCTACATCAAGACGGTCGGTGTTGTGCGAGTGGTAGTCCTCGGCTTCTGCGATTTTGGAGGAGCCAGTCGTAAAGTACTTATCGTAGTTCAAGTCGCGCGTATCGCAAGGAATGCGATAGTAGTCGCCCATGTCTTCTGCGCGTGCCATTTCTTCACGGGTGACAAGGGTCTCGTAAAGCTTTTCGCCATGGCGGGTGCCAATGACCTTGACTTCGGTATTGGTCTGGTAGAGGTTCTTGAGGGCTTCGGCGAGGGTTACCAATGTAGCTGCCGGTGCTTTCTGCACAAAGAGATCGCCATTCTTGCCGTGCTCCCATGCGTAAATGACCAAATCAACGGCATCATCTAAGGTCATCATGAAGCGCGTCATGTCGGGGTCGGTCACCGTAATGGCGGTGTTGTTTTTGATTTGGTCCACCCACAGGGGGATTACCGATCCGCGTGAGGCCATCACATTGCCGTAACGGGTGCAGCAAATCACGGTCTTGGCGTCGTCACCCAAACTGCGGCCACGTGCGATGGCGACCTTTTCCATCATCGCCTTGGAGATGCCCATGGCATTAATGGGGTAGGCTGCCTTATCTGTTGATAGCACAACCACGCGCTGGACGCCGTGGGCAATGGCGGATTCAATGACGTTGTTCGTTCCTAAGACGTTTGTCTGAACTGCTTGCAAGGGGAAGAATTCGCAACTCGGCACCTGCTTGAGCGCCGCAGCAGAGAAGACGTAGTCCACGCCTTCCATGGCATTATCAACACTTTGACGGTCGCGGATGTCACCGATGTAGTACTTAATCTTCGAACATTGCAACGCGTGACGCATGTCATCCTGTTTCTTCTCGTCACGGGAGAAGATGCGAATTTCTTTTACGTTCGAATTTAAGAAACGCTTTAGGACTGCATTGCCGAAGCTCCCGGTGCCACCGGTGATTAAGAGGGTTTTCCCGTCAAAGATATCTGTTTTCATAAGAGGTTTCTTTCGATTAGCGCACTGCAGTTTGGAAGGTATTAAGTCGGTGCGAATCAGTTATCATTAATAGTATAACTTAAAATCCGCCAAAATGCTTTTAAAAAGTAGGGCTTTTAAATGAAATCGTGGGAGAAATGGCCAAATTACTTCGTGGAGTTCGGCTTGCGAACGCGATAGTACTTTTCCATTCCGTAGGGGAAGTTGTGAGGTTTGTAGTTCAAGACGCGCTCATTGACAAGCGAGAAGTCAAGGGCATAGTGGAGCAATACCCAGGGGCATTCTTCCAAAACGATGCGCTGCACCGCTTGCCAACACTGCGAGATTTCTTCCTGGTTGCGCGAGGCGACGGCGATGTCGTAGTAACGATCCACCTCGGCATTGACGTAATTGGAACGGTTCGGGCCAGGGCTCTGGTTGCGCGAGAGGAAGAGCTGCATAAAGGTTTCGATGTCTGGGTAGTCGCCCACCCATCCCATCAGGAAGAGTTGCGCTTGGCGTAAGCGTACTTTTTCCAACATCGCCTGCCAAGTATTGACCGAAATTTCCAACTTAATGCCGATGGCACTCAAGAAGGAGGCGACCAATTCCATGGATTCGGTGGTGTCTTGGGTGGCATTACCCACTTCCACGGTGAGCACGAGCGGTTTGCCTGTGGCGGGGTCAATACCGCCAGGATAGCCCGCCTCAACCATCAATTTGCGCGCCTTTTCGGTGTCAAAGGCGTAGGGGAAGGGTGTCTGCAGGGCATCTTGTAAGTGTGGCGGTGCCACGGTATTGAGCGCACGGACGCGACCACGGTAGTAGGTTTCCCAGCGTGCGGTATCAAAGGCTGCATTGACTGCTTGACGCAATGCTTTGTTTTTTCCCAGGATGGGGTCGTCCATGTTAATACCCAAGTAGTAGAGCTTGAGCGTGGGCGAGGTGAAGAGTTGGATGCCGCGCGCCTTCAATTCTGGGGAGAGCCCCATGTCGGGGTCAATGGCGATGTCCATATTGTTGCGGTCAATCTGCTCAAGGAAGTCAAGCTGACCTGTGAGCAACATCAACCACTGCGTGGAGGCATCCTTCACGATGGGGTAACGAATGGTTTCAAAGGGTTGCGTATCGGCGGTAGGATCCAGTGTTTGCCAACCGTGCCACTCGGGATTACGGTCAAAAATCATCTCATAACCGCGCCACCATGAACGCAATTTGTATGCGCCCGCCCCAACGGGGTGTTCGGCTAAGCCGCGCTGGCCATAGTAGGCGACCGCCTCTTCGGGCACTGGTGCCATGTAACACATCGTGAGGAAGTAGAGGAATTGATTGCTGGGACGCACCAATTCCACGCGAAGGGTCTGTTCGTCTAAGGCTTGCAGCCCCTCTACCTCACGTGAGTAGTCGGTGGGAGCTTCGCCCGAGGAGGCCTCGGCAAAGGCGGTCATTCCCTTGATGCCGCCAATTAGCCACTCCCCTGAACCGCCCACTTGGCGGTCGGCTAGGCGCTTCCATGCGTAGACAAAATCCTGCGCCGTCACTTTGCGCCGTTTGCCACCAAAGCAGGGGTCATCGCAATAGTAGGCTTCACGCAACTTGAAGATGTAGGTCCTGCCATCAGCCTCGGGTTCTGGCACAGCAACGGCCGCCCCAGGAATTAAGCGGTAGGGGCGCGCATCGTAATCGTATTCCAAGAGGGGTTGGAAGAGGAGTGACATCGCACTATTGACGCTTGTGTCCGAACCATGCGCAGGGTCAAGCGTATTGATCGAGGGCTGTGCTCGACGGAAGGTGGGGCCTTCGCCCTTGGTAAGGGTGGGTAGCAACATTACGGTGAGGGCAAGTGCCCAGAGTGCCGTGCGAAGGAGATGGCGGTGGCGAAGAGAAATCATAGTCACCAACAAAGAGATGGGAGTTAAGCGTTGCGAGAGGCGAGGTAGGTCTTGAGACCTGCGGCACGGAGTTGGCAGGCAGGGCATTTGCCACAGCCGTCTCCAGGAATGCCTTCATAACAGGTCAAAGTGCGCGTGCGGATGAAGTCAAGGCAACCCAACCGATCGGCAAGCGCCCACTCCTCTGCCTTTGTCATGTGTTGCAAGGGGGCATGAATGTGGAATTCACAGTCCATCGCAAGGTTTAATGTGGTATTCATTGAACGGATAAAGACCTCGCGACAGTCGGGATAACCACTGAAGTCCGCCTCGCTCACGCCAATCATTAAATCTAAGATACCCTTGCTTTTGGCATAGATTGCAGCCGTGAGAAGGAAGAGCGCATTGCGTCCTTCCACAAAGGTATTGGGCGTGGTCGCACCTTCTGCTTTCGCAATGGGTGTGGTGGTGTCCATCAACGCATTGGAGGTGATATCGCGATACCAGTCAACGGCCAATGTCTTATGCGAGGCGACGCCCAATTCTGCGGCAATCGTTTCGGCGAGTTGCACCTCCAACGCATGGCGTTGGCCATAGGCGAAGGTCAAGGTATGGACGTTTTTGGCGCCACGTTCGGCGATGGCTTGCATCAGACAGGTCGTGCTATCCTGGCCACCAGAGAAGACTACGAGAATCGGATTCATGCGGCTTGTTTTCCGAATGGGAAGCTTTTAACGGTTGTCCACGCGTTCGGGGGCGAGGTCGTGCATCAACAGACGCTGGCGGGCAAACTCTTCCCAACGTGTCGTGGGGCGACCATAATTGGCGTAAGGGTCGATGGAGAGACCACCACGCGGCAGGAATTTACCCCACACTTCAATGTAGCGCGGGCTCATCAGCTTGATGAGGTCCTTCATGATGATGTTGACACAGTCTTCGTGGAAGGCGCCATGATTGCGGAAACCAAAGAGATAGAGCTTTAAGCTCTTGCTCTCAACCATCTTGCGATCGGGGATATAGTTGATGTAAATCGTCGCAAAGTCGGGTTGACCCGTAATCGGGCAAAGGGAGGTAAATTCAGGGCAGTTGAACTTAACAAAGTAGTCATTTTCGGGATGACGATTGTCAAATGCTTCAAGAATGGCCGGCGTGTAACGGTCACTGTAAACAGTCTTGTTGCCGAGGAGCGTCAGATGGCGGGTCTGCGGCCCTGTCTCGACCGATTCCTTGGGGGCGACGGCAGACTGTTCTGGTTGGGTTTCCTGACGCTTATTGCGCCACTTGTTGCGTCCCTGTTGGTTCTTCTGATGGTGCTTTTGTTCGGCGGCGGGCGCCTCTGCTTCAATGAATGTGGGCGCGTCTTGCACCTGCTGCGGAGCCGATTCAATCTTCTTCTGGGGCTCTGCGGGTGCGCTCACGGGTTGTTCCGCGGTGGCAACGTGTGCGGAGGGTTCTGCGGCAGGCGCGGCTACGGTCGGACGGCGCAACTGGCGAGACTTCGGTTTAGCCACCTTGCGGCTGGGAGGAGTGGGTGTATTCATTTAATCAATCCTTTTAGTTTGCCATTATACCAAAAAGAGGCGCGCCCGCGTAGGGCGCATTGCATGAAGATTGATTACGAGCGCCACTGCAGACTTCAAAGGGAAAGAATTGTGAATCTTTGTGTGCATTTCGTCTCCCACGGAGTGTGAATCTCTTCTTCCATGGGGTGTTGGGGGCGACATTTGTGTGATATTCAGGTGAGGTGAATCGTTTTTTATGCTCTAATGGCGTTGAATGTGCTATACTTACGCGCGTTTATTCATTTTTAAGGAGATGTGATTATGGCCAAATTAACGGCTGATGCGTTGCGCGAGATGTACTTGAAGTTTTTTGAGTCGAAGGGGCACACGATTATTTCTGGTGCTTCGGTGATTCCTGAAAATGACCCGACCGTGCTGTTTACGACGGCTGGCATGCATCCGTTGGTGCCGTATTTGTTGGGCGAAAAGCATCCTGCAGGGACGCGTTTGACGGACGTGCAGAAGTGTGTGCGTACGGGTGACATCGAAGCAGTGGGTGACAGTGCTCACTTGACCTTCTTCGAAATGTTGGGCAACTGGTCGCTCGGTGATTACTTCAAGAAGGAAGCCATTGAGTGGAGTTTTGAGTTCTTGACCAAGCACCTCGGTTTTGATCCTGCTCAGCTCTCCGTGACGGTCTTTGAAGGTGAAGGCGATATTCCGCGCGATGAAGAAGCAATCGCTTACTGGAAGGCGCAAGGTATCCCCGAAGATCACATCTATCCGAAGGGTCGTGAAGACAACTGGTGGGGCCCCGCAGGCACGACGGGTCCTTGCGGTCCTGACACGGAAATGTTTATTGACACGGGTAAGGAGCCCTGCTGTGAAGCATGCTCGCCGGGTTGCGGTTGCGGTAAGTACATCGAAATCTGGAATGACGTCTTCATGCAGTACAACAAGACTGCAGAGGGCAAGTACGAACCTTTGACGCAGCACAACGTGGACACCGGCATGGGTGTGGAACGTACCATCTGCATGCTCAATGGTTACAAGACCGTGTACGAATCCGAACTCTTCTTGCCGCTCTTGGACAAGATTCGCGAATTGACCACGCATGAATTGGAAGATGAAAAGCGTATCCGTGCAGAACGCATCATTGCTGACCACATGCGTACCGCTACGATTATCCTTGGCGACCCTAAGGGTGGCGTGAAGCCGGGCAATGTGGGTGCAAACTACGTCTTGCGTCGTTTGATTCGTCGCGCGGTGCGTTACGGAATGGACCTCGGTCTGCCTTCTGGGTTCACCGCCACGATGGCTGATATCGTCATCGGCACCTATCGCAACTTCTATCCTGAATTGCTCGAAAAGCGTGACCTTATCATCGCTGAGTTGACCGCAGAAGAGCAGCGTTTCGCAAAGACTTTGACGCAGGGCCGCCATGAATTTGAGAAGGTTGCCAGCGTGATGGCTGAACATGGTCAAACACAGATTTCGGGTAAGACCGCATTCAAGCTCTATGATACCTACGGCTTCCCCTTGGAATTGACGCAGGAATTGGCCGCAGAACGTGGCATGAGCGTGGATATTGATGGCTTCAATAAGGCTGAAGCGAAGCATAAGGAAGCTTCGAAGCAGGGTGAAGGCGTCTTCAAGGGTGGTTTGGCTGACCACTCCGAACAGACCACGCGTTTGCACACCGCCACGCACTTGCTCCACAAGGCGCTGAAGATTGTGTTGGGCGAACACGTAAACCAGAAGGGCTCCAATATCACGGCCGAACGTCTTCGTTTCGACTTCTCCCATGGCGAGAAGATGACGAAGGAACAAATCGAGCAGGTGGAAGATATGGTCAACGAACAAATCACGCGTGCGTTGCCTATCACTTGCGAAACCATGGCGATTGAAGAAGCGAAGGCCGCGGGTGCTACTGCACTCTTCACCGCAAAGTATGGCGAACAGGTCAAGGTGTACACCATGGGTGATTTCTCCAAGGAAGTCTGTGGTGGCCCGCACGCAGAGAACACCGCAGAGTTGGTTGCCTTCAAGATTCAGAAGGAAGAAAGCTCCTCGGCTGGCGTTCGTCGTATTAAGGCTATCATTGGCCAGCCCGCCGCAGAGAAGCGTAAAGCCGCAGGCAAGTAAGCCGCGCGAAAGTCCTTAAGAGGATAAAAAGAGATGCCCGCTTACGGGCATCTCTTTTTTGTCTTCAGCGCTTTCATGGCCTCTGTTTGTTTTCCGTTTCACGCGTTCGCACCATGAGGGCATCGGTGTTGAGGGGCGCTTATTGAGTGTTTGCCTTACGTAAACGGTGTCACAATCTTCTTCAATCAGCATGTTAAGAAGTCTTTTTGGGGCGTTTTTAAGTCAAACTGCACGATACGCCAAAGAAAAAGGAGGGGGTCGGCTAAATTTTGTTGTAATTTAATACCTGATTCAGTATACTATTCCAACTCTTTTAAAGGGGGTGACCAGGTCTCGACAGGGCATGTCGGAACTTCGGTTGCGTGCCGGGGATGATCGTTGGCCCCGTAAAATATCGATCAAAAACTAACTGCGAACGATAACTTCGCCTACGCGGCCTAAAGAAACGGCCCCGTCGCTGAAGCACCGATGTCTGCTGAGTGTGGAAGCGTCGATTAGCAGATCCTGCTGTGAACCGGACCCTCGGGAACACATGCTTGTACTATCATGAAGGTAGGTGTGTGGAAGGCCCGCCGGTTGGCTGACCTCACACGAGACAATTAGCCGGATACGCACGTAGACATCGCTGTGAAGCTGTCTTGGACGCGGGTTCAACTCCCGCCACCTCCACCAATTTCGCGTCTCTTAACCGAGTCGTATTGTGTAACAGAAGTTGCACGGACCTGTAGCTCAGTTGGTCAGAGCAGGGGACTCATAATCCCTTGGTCGGCGGTTCAAGTCCACCCAGGTCCACCATTAAGTAACCCGTTGAGTTCTCAACGGGTTATTTTTTATTTAGGGATTCAGAGAGGTGATACGTTAGGTTTAGCGGTAGAACAAAGCAGTGCTTGTTTGGCTAAAGGAATTGTATAAAAATCACCGAGACCATCAAGACCTCTACCGGGGAGGAAAGCCTCGGCGATACTGCCTGGCTAGTTGGAGGTATTATTACACAATTCTTTTAGGAAAGTCAATTTGAAAGAAGGCGTTTTGAACCCACGGAATATTGCACAATATTCCTGGAGGTAGTGGTGACAGAATGGCGCTTGACATCTGTATCAGAATTTGGGATAGTAGTGGCGATGTTAGAGGAGTTACTCTCCGCGTTATCCTTTAGCAGTGGGACTTGGAATGCGGAGTCACCCTTGTCCGCGTTATAGAACTCGCCATCCTTTGTGATGACGAGTTTTTTATTCGCAAGTCACGAGACGGTTATATCTTTGGGATGTGCAGAATGTGGACCAATTGTGACGCCATCCTTATTGATAATCATTACAATGGTATTCGGTCTGCCATTCTCACTTTGATACTTCTTTAAGAAAATAAACCCGTCACGCTTTTCTCCATGACCACTATTATCTTCAAATATCACAAAGTCAAAATGTCTAAAAGTGTCATAGCAAATTGCTCCCAATCTGCTTGCGTTCTTTAACTGCTTTTGCTATATTGACGCTCACCGACTGGCCAAGCATAGCGTCCTCATTTGAGGCCATGTGATGGGCGGAAGCTTTCGGAGCCCGTTCCGCAGCAGTCGGCATTTTTTGTGCCGTTATACTATTCGCGTCTGTCTCAACACCAATTGAATACCGCATCTGTCCCATTCGGCGGGCGTATCTGCCCACGCGCGAATCTTGTCGGCGACTGCTACTTCTGTGGTGATGGAGTAGCGCATTCCGCTCAAGTCAATTGCGGTGGGGTCATGTGCCGCCACATCGGAGATTGCGGTGGCGATGGAATTTCGCTTGACATCAGCGCTAGAATTTTCCGAGAAATAAATTTTACAGGCTTCCAAAATAATGCGGAATCTGTTACCATGCGTTTCAGAAAAAGCGGATTTGACTTCAATATCGTCATGCAAGATGGAAGTTGAGTCCGCTTTTAGTTTTGCAGCCACGCGCTGGTCATAGTAAATCTGATTTGACGGCTTAATGGCAGCTTCGCCCATAACGAGGTATTCCTCGCTGCCTATTTTATTTTGGCAATTCCATACTCCATCATCTTGATGGTGTTTTTAGGATTGACCTCCTCATTTGGAGAAGACGCAAGGTGGCGCATAGTTGAGGCAATCTCTCTTGCAGAAGAGACTGCGGAAATTTCTCTCAATGTAGAAATAGCATGTGTGTTGACTTCGTCCACCCTAAGCCCGATGCTTCGGGCGTATCTGCCTATGCGCGAATCTTGTCTGCGACCTCGTCCTCGGTGGAGATGGAGTAGCGCATTCCGCCCAAGTCAAAAGCGGTGGGGTCTTCTGCCGCCACATCAGAGATGGAGGTAGTGGTGACAGAATGGCGTTTGACATCTGTGTCAGAATTTGGGATAGTGTGGGTGGTTAAGGGTGAGGAGCCATCCGCTTGGTGTTTTGCCACTTTCTTAACAACCTCCGTGAGCGGCTCGTTATCGATGCGGGGGATTTCACTTCATCCACGGCCACCTTGGCATCACGAATGAGCTGTGCGAGGTTGCGTTGAACGTCTCGCTCATTTCTCACGTCAAACGGATTTCGGATGTTTACGAAGTAGGCGCGCGTTACACCATCGCCTTTTTCATACCGCTTTGCGTACTGTTCGTCCGGCGTAAAGTAACGCTCAGGCGCGATGACACCCTTTTCTGCTTCTTGTGCAAGCGGGTCATACGGCGCACCACGATACACGACAATCGGTTCGCCATTTTCGTCCACCACCTTGGAAGCGTTGGCGGGGTCATTTCCCCAATCGCCAAACCACTTCTTGAAGGACGGGGTACGCACTTGCACCCATTGACGCTCGGTGAGGTTTGTAGGCTTTCCGTTAGGAGCCTTGAGCCATTGGCCAGTTCCCTTATACTGCGCCACGACTTCATGGTATTCACGCTGCGCTTGGGCGCGTGCTTCGGGATCGATGGTTACGGAGGGGCGTGAACTTTCCCCGTTGACATTTTCGCCATGATGTGCGATAGTGGTGTCGGTCGGGCGTGAGTAGCCATCCGCTTGGTGTATTGCCACAAGCCTGACAGCCTCCGTGAGCGGCTCGTTATCGAGCGGAGGCATTTTACCTCCTGTCATCACTGCTGTAATTTCTGTTAAGTCTGCATCAATATTGCCGTATTCGTCAAGTTTCGTAACGATGTCAATTCGTTCGCCCGACAAATCTTTACCAACAAAAATCACGCGATCCTTTTCGGGGTTTTTATCAAGTCGAGCACGGCAGTTTTCCTCAGCGATAATACTCTCGATGCGCATCATATTCTCTGCTTTTCGTGGAGACCACACGCGCGTATTGAATGTTGTCTTTTTAACTCTTTCGCCGCCATGCGTTACAGCGTGAATGCAATAGGTAGCCCAACTTTCACTCTTAGATAATCCGCGGTCAAGATTACGTTCGTCGGGAGTGAAGTAGACGTGTCGACCATCAGAGAGTGTGATAATCTTCTTCGAATATTCGTCAAAAAATACGCGTGCAGCGATTGCTATCTGAAGCTTTTCACTGTCGTCAGCAATCTTAATCAGCCCGTTCGCTGCGCCTTCGTCTACAAGTTTGGCAATATCATCTACAACAGTTTCTCTTGTAACGCCTTCAAACCACGCATTGACCTTTCTCTGCGCATCCTCGAGCGTGCCTATGCTAAATCGCGCTTCCCCCATTTGGGCTTCACGGCGCATCTCCTTGCGGAGGGTGCGGTACTTGGCGTGAATCTTCTTGCGGGCGGTGGCGTTCTTTGCCTTGGCGAGTTCTGCGTTTTCTTGCTCTTGCAGTTCGGCAAGGGTGTCGGCAAGGGTGGGTGCTTGCGTCGTCTGCTCTGCCTCTGCGGTAGGGGCTTCGTTCTTTGCCTCTGTAGTAGGCTTTCCGCGCCCGATAAAGCGTTCTGCGATGCGGGCGTTTCGGCACAACTCCTTGGAGACCTCGGTACTTTGCAATCTTTTTGTGGTGTGAATTTCGGTTGTGTTTTTTTATAAAATGAAGTGGAAAAGTGTTGTAGAAGTGTGGTTTATGGTATCTTATTTAGTGTTAATTTTGGTTGGAGAGGGTGAGTATGGAAGACAGCAAATCACGCACGATTGTAATCCCGTCAGTGGCGCCTTCTGGAGGTGCAGGACAGAAACCAAAGTTGTTGGTGACCGCAGGGCCTTTAGAGGGGCGCGAATATGTCATCTTAAAGTTCCCATATACGATTGGTTCTGGTTTAACAAACGATCTTTCCATTGCAGATTCAACGGTGTCGCGTCGGCACTGCGAAATTACCGTGGACATGAATGGCGCATTGACAATCAATGACCTCGGTTCAACGAATGGCACGGCAATTGAGGGCGTGAAGGTGACTTCTGCGCGTCTTTCTCCGAATACGGAAGTGCAATTGGGCCGCACGCGCATTGTGGTGCCGTTGGTGCAGGATCGTCCTGAACTCACAATGAGTGCGCGTGAGCAGTTTGGTAATAGCATCGGACGTACGCCGTTGATTCGTCATGTCTTCCATTTGGCAGAGCAGGCGGCGGCGTGTGATAGTGCGGTGTTGCTTTTGGGTGAATCGGGCACGGGTAAGGAAGAGCTTGCAGAGGATATTCACAATGAATCTACGCGCAAGGATGGCCCGTTCATTGTGTTGGACTGCAATGCATTTGCCTCTTTGGAACAAGCTCACCGCGAACTTTTTGGTGAAGGCGAGGTGAAGGGCGCGCTGGAACTTGCCAGTGGCGGCACACTCTTTGTTGACTCGATTGACCGCCTTCCCGCCGATGCGCAACCTCTCTTACTGCGTGCTTTGGAGACGCGTAAGGATATCCGCTTCATCGCCGCTTCTTGTCAGGATTTGGGGGTGATGGCGCGTGATGGCGCCTTCTTTGCACCCTTGCAGTATGCCTTGGCGGTGATTGTGATTGAGATGCCTGCGCTACGTCGCCGTAAGGATGATATCCCCGTGTTGTTGACCTCAATTGCCGAACGTCTCCATGTCTCTGATGAGATTCGTGAATGGTGCGAACAGGCTGCAACGATTGCTTTCTTACGTCGTTATAATTGGCCTGGCAATATCCGCGAGATGCGTGCGCTCTTGGAGCGTTTGCAGTCTTTGGGACGGATTCCTGCGGATTTGGGCGTTTTCTTGCGTGGTGAAACGAAGCTGGATGCTGAGGAGCCTGCAGAAGATGCAGGATTTACGGTTTCGGCAGATCGTCCGTTCAAGGATTTGAAGAACGAACTGATTGAAGATTTCGAACGTCGTTACTTGAGTGATCTTTTGGCGCGTAATGCACAAAACATCTCTCAGTCTGCTCGCAGTGCTGGCATTGAACGCGCCTATTTGCAACGCCTGATTCGCAAGTATGGCATGCGTAATACGGACTAAACAAATTCAAATTTAAAACCGACGCGGTGGCATGCGTGATGCTGCCGCGTTTTTAACAGGATGTTTTAGCGATGGCTTACATTGTTCGTCTAAAGGGTGAATTGATTGAGAAGAGTCCCGCACTGGTGACGGTGGAGTGCGGTGGCGTGGGCTATGCAGTAGCGGTACCGCTTTCTACCTTTGATCGTTTGCCGCCCTTGGGCGAGGTCGCCTCCTTGTTTGTGCATCACATTGTTCGCGAAGATGATGAGTTGCTCTTCGGGTTTCACACCGATCGGGAACGGAATTTCTTCAAGACATTACTCACCATTTCTGGTATCGGCCCCAAGCTCGCCTTAAGTGTCTTGAGCGGGTTGACGCCAGGTGAATTGGCGACTGCGATTGCCGAGGGGGATGTGCGTCGATTGTCTTCCATCTCAGGTGTCGGGAAGAAGACGGCTGAGCGTATCATCATGGAACTGAAGGATAAGGTCAATCCTTTAGAGGCTGTGGCACTACGTGGTAAGGAGCGTGGGGATGACGTTACCCCTGCAGTCCTGCGTGATGCGATTCTGTCTTTGGTCGCATTGGGCAATAAGGCAGAAGACGCACGCACGTTGGTGCAGGCCGCTTATGAGAAGAATCCGAATGCCACCGTGCAGGATTTGATTCGCATGGCGCTGCGTAAGTAATCACGAGACGAACGGAAGCATCTTTCTAAGTGCGAAACTTTTTTAATGGGCACCGACAGCATCGTCGGTGCCTTTTGCTTTTGCGGCGTGGCTACGCTGTGAAGCGTGCGTTTCAGTTGCATATGGCACTTTTGTACGTGACGCTTTTTCTGGGTGATAGAAACAACAAACCCCTCGGAAATTCCGAAGGGTTTGTCGTGAGTGTTCTGTAATGAACGCGTCTTAGTAGACGTTGAGGGCCGCGAGAGCCTGGAGGTAGTCGTACTTGCGGGAGTAGAATGCATCCGCAGCTTCGAACATCTTCTTGGCTTCTTCGGGGTTCATCTTCGCCAACTGCTTGAAGCGGTTTTCCGCACCAGCCTGCGATTCGGAGAACTTCTTGGAAGGAGCCTTCGAGTCGAGGGTGAGGGGGTTCTTGCCAGCAGCAGCCGCATCGGGGTTGTAGCGGAACAACGGGAAGTGGCCGGTTTCCACTGCCATCTTCTGGTGTTCCAAGCCCGTGGAGAGGTTGATGCCGTGTGCAATGCAGTGTGCGTAAGCGATGATCAACGCAGGTCCGTCGTATTCTTCAGCTTCCTTGAACGCCTTGACTGCAGCTTCGGGGTTCATACCCATCGAGATCTGAGCCACATAGATGTTCTTGTAAGTCATGGAGATGGCTGCGAGGTCCTTCTTCATCTGCGGCTTACCAGCGGCAGCGAACTTCGCCACAGCGCCGACAGGCGTAGACTTGGAGGCCTGACCACCGGTGTTGGAGTACACTTCGGTGTCGAGCACGAGGATCTTGACGTTGCGGCCGGTAGCGAGCACGTGGTCGAGACCGCCGTAACCGATATCGTAAGAGGCACCGTCACCACCGATAATCCACTGTGAACGCTTAACGATGTACTGCTTGATAGCAAGAATCTGCTTGCAGGTGTCGCAAGTGCAAGCCTCGCAAGCTGCTATGATAGCGGGAGCAATGCTCTTTGTAACCTCGCCGTTCTCCTTGTTGTCGAGCCACTGCTGTGCAAGTGCTTTGAGCTCGTCGTTGCAAGCGCTGCACTCCAATACCTTGCCGAAGAGCTCGGTGAGGCGTGCGCGCATCTTGTTCTCGGCAAGTTTCATACCAAGACCAAACTCGCAGAAGTCCTCGAAGAGTGAGTTTGCCCAAGCGGGACCTTCGCCCTTCTCGTTTGTGCAGTAGGGTGTAGAGGGTACCGATGCTGTGTAGATTGAAGAACAACCGGTAGCGTTAGCCACAATCTGACGGTCGCCGAAGAGCTGTGTGAGCAACTTGACGTATGGTGTCTCACCACAACCAGAACATGCACCTGAGAACTCAAAGAGCGGAGTAGCAAACTGTGAGTTCTTCGGGTTGCTCTTGACGTCAACCAACGCCTGCTTGCTCTTCACGTTCTTCACGCAGTAATCCCAGTTTGCAGCCTCAGATCTCTCCTCTTCCAATGGAACCATTGTGAGAGCCTTGCCTGTCTTTGGATGACCCGGACAGATATCGGCACAGTTGCCGCAACCGAGACAGTCGAGCACGCTCACCTGGATGCGGAACTGCATACCCTTCATGGCTGCAGGAGCCTTCATCTCAATCTTGTCGGCATTGATGCCTGCTGCCTCAGCCTCATCCATTACAAACGGACGGATAGCAGCATGAGGACAAACGAATGAACAACGGTTACACTGGATACAGTTCTCGGCATTCCAACGTGGAACGAATGCGCTTACACCGCGCTTCTCATAAGCCGATGTACCTACAGGCCATGTACCGTCCTCAAGACCCTTGAATGCCGATACCGGGAGCTGTGCACCCTTCTGTGCATTGATGGTACGTACAATCTTTGTGATGAACTCAGGCTCGTTTCTCTTCTCCTCAACGTCTGCGGGGAGCTTTGACCAGTTGGGGTCGATAGCCAGCTGACGGTACTCGCCACCGCGGTCAACGGCTGCGTAATTCTTGTCAACTACATCCTGACCCTTCTTGCCGTAAGACTTCACAATGAATTTCTTCATCTGCTCAATTGCAAGGTCAACAGGGATGACCTGAGTGATGCGGAAGAATGCGCTCTGGAGGATAGTGTTCGTACGGTTGCCGAGACCAATCTCCTGTGCAATCTTCGTAGCGTTGATGTAATATACTGTAATGTTGTTGTCTGCAAAATACTTCTTTACGTTGTTAGGAAGGTTTCTTACAAGTTCGTCGCCCTCCCACACTGTGTTCAGAAGGAATGTACCGCCCTTCTGCAAACCGCGTGTAACGTCGTACATGCGCAGATAAGCCTGAACGTGGCATGCAACGAAGTTAGGAGTATTCACAAGATATGTACTGCGGATAGGCTTGTCACCGAAGCGCAGGTGTGAGCATGTGAAACCGCCCGACTTCTTAGAATCGTAAGAGAAGTATGCCTGACAGTGCTTCTTGGTGTTGTCACCGATAATCTTTACAGAGTTCTTGTTCGCACCTACAGTACCGTCAGCGCCAAGGCCGTAGAACTTAGCCTGGAACATTCCGTCAACAACTGCAATCTCCTCCTTTGGAGGCAGTGAGAGGAATGTTACGTCATCCACGATACCGAATGTGAAGTGGTTCTTCGGCTCGGGCAATGCAAGGTTCTCATATACACCCATGATTATGGCAGGTGTCGTGTCGCATGAGCTCAGACCGAAGCGGCCGCC
>JAZUPT010000044.1:0-19384 GCA_045605345.1 Candidatus Spyradenecus sp. | reverse complement strand
ACCAAACTTCAAAAATGGCTGTGCATTTACTCTGCCAAAAAAAGGCACCTTTATGTACGGTCTTTGGGGAGTGTTGTCTTCTTGGCAGAATAAATGCCCTTTTTGGCAGACTAATCGCTTCATTTGGCACAGTAACTGCATTTCTTGGCAAACTAACTGCTTTTCTTGGCAAACTAAGTGCACTCTTGTGTCAGAATAGTGCAGTTAGTCTAAGAATTGACCTTTCGTATTTGACTGAAATTCATATAGAATTTGACTGAAATTCTTTTCGTATTTGACTGAAATTCTTTTAGTATTTCACTGAAATACTTTTTTAGTTTCAGTGGAAGTGAGTTAAAATTCAGCCCTTCTGGCTTAAAGGGATAGAAGGAATAGAAGGGTGGGGGCTGCTTTGCCCCCACACCCCTAAGGCAGGACTGAGTCCTGCACGCTACGCATCCTAACGGATGCCTTTACTGGTGCTTACAGAGAGGAAAGAGTGACGAGGGGGCGGTGGCCCTATGTGCAGTTGATACAAGGGATAGTAGACAGGGCATATGGATGATACTACGTGCAGTTAACAGGGACGCTTTAAGCGCGCCCATCGCTTAAATCCCTTTTATCGCTTCGTTCCCTTAAATCCCTTTGATCTCTTTTCCAAGAAAATATTGCCTTACCTTTATCCTTTAGGTTGATTACTACAAACCCACCGAGGTGTTCGGTGGGTTTGTAGTAATTTCAGAGGAGATGACCTTATTCTGTAGCCTGTTTCTCTGGTACCACAAATTTGTAAAATGCCGCCTTCTCATCTGCCGGCACTGTCACCTTAACTGTGTCAGTCTCCACCGAAGCGGCATCTTCTTCAAGTTCCACATTCTCCCATTCGCCATCCACGGCCGAAGCCTTCATCACTGAAATGCCAACCGTCGCCGTCCCATCCTTAACTTCAATCACGGGTTCAGACAAGGCCATCACCTGAAGTTGGTCAGACGTAATGAGTTCGCCCGCTGCTACCTTCTGATTGATAGTTGCCGAGGTTTTTGCTGCCGACTGCTCTGCCGTCAAAAGTTTCTCTCCATCAATCTTAGCATCAATGCGAGCATCCACCTTCGCATCAAGCGTCGCGTTCAGGGTTTCATTCACCAAAGTCGTAAGGAGCGCCTTCGGGAAGAAATTCGCAATCAACAGCACTTCATCACGTTCCGGGACGGTAAATGTGAGTGTCGGCTCCGAACCAGCAATCCCTTCAACATCACTACTCCACCCCAAGAAGATATAACCTTCTTTCGGTGTCGCGGTCACAGAAATTAACTCTCCATACTGATATGTGGAAGTATTTACACTTACACTTCCACCTCCAAGAATTGTAAGCGCTTTCACATCACTTCCGATATACGTCCATGAAATATCAGGATTTAATATGTGAGACTCCACACATTGTGCATAAAACTGCTGCCACTCTAACGGATGGCTTGTATACTTGACAGTTTTAATGTTCGGGAACGCCGTCTTGTTTATTGTCGGTGGACGACCTTTAAAAATAACTTCTGTAACTGTAGGAAATGCATTTGCGCCAATTGAAGTAACACTTGCAGGAATGGTTATTGAGCTTAACATTGAGCAACCTTGGAAAGCATTATCTGAAATTGTCTTGATGCCATCCAAAAGTACTACAGATTTCAATTCGGAACAATCCTTAAATGCAGCATCCCCTATATTCTGCACATTTTCTCCAATTTCTAATGACTTTAATTTTTTATACCCTAAAAAGGCTCGCGACTTTACCTGAGTTGTTGAAGTCGGAATCTTAATATCCGTAACTACTGAATCATTGACACATAAATCTGCAGAAAAGTTAAGAGGGTTTGAATCACTATCTGCAAAATCAATCAAACACCACAAAGCCAGATCGCTTATTTGAACTTTTTTCAAATTTTCACATCCTCTAAACGCTCCACTTTTACTTGATGTTAAACTCGCAGGGATTTGTATTATCTCTAAATCCTTACAGTCGGCAAACATATTACTTCCAATCGACAAAAAGCCTTCAGAAAGAATAACATCTGTTACGTTCGAATTAGAAAATGCCATTTCACTTGTAGTCACACTTGAAGGGACTGTGACAGATGTCAGACTTGTACACCCTTCAAATGCATATGCCCCAATAGATTTAATTCCTTCTGCAAGAACAACCTGCGATAGACTTGTACAATAACTAAATACCTCCTCTCCGATTGACACAACATTTGATGGAATACTTATCTTTGTGAGAGCAGTACAATAATGAAACGCATAATCTGCAATTGTATCAACTCCACTTGGAATTAGAATAGATGTTAAGCCACGACATCCTTGTGATACAGTGTGTGTCCAATGTTGCTTATTCCATCCAAATGCACTCTCTCCGATTTTAGTTATGACAAGCCCGTTAATCATTTCTGGGATAATCAATTCTCCAGTGAGACTATCTGAAATTACAGGAATATAGCAATATCCATGACCAGAAACATATTTTGTATCTTCAAGCGTAACAATATTTGTATCGATATCTATGCAATATCGCCATACAATTCCCGTTTCTGGATCTGTCCAGGAATATCTGCCTATAGCAGCAAATGTACAATACGACATTCCAAAAGCGGACAAAATAAACAACCAATACTTCATAACCTCATCTCCTGCCTGTTATCTAACAACACTTAAAAAGGGGGACAGGCAAAAGAAAAACCTCCTTCAGTGCTAACGGAGGTTGTAGGAGACCTTGACAGACACTGAAGGAGGAAACACGCATACACGTGCAACCTCAAACGTGACACCTGTCGTAAACTTCCTACATTTCCGCTAGTGTTCGTTTGCGTTACCGCAAAAAGATAGATGCTATGGCTCATCCCATAGCGTGCAATTATTGTACTACATCATAGGAGGTGTATTCAAATAAAATGTTCTTAAATGCGTGGGAAGAATATTACACAAAATAACCGCGGGTTTCTTTTCGCCTGCGGCTTTGTTTTATAAATGGTAGCATTCAAGGATGGGTTTGGGGTATAATGTAAATGTAGAAACGGAGGTTTGCGTGAGTATTGTAAATTTGTGTAAGGTCTTCTTGTTGATGGGGCTCATGGGGGCGATGTGTCCTTTTGTCTACGAAGCTTTTGAAAAAATCATTCTGGTTGCAAATCTATCATCTAATCAAGAGGTGTCACAATGAATAATTTGAGTATGTTTTGTTTGTCAATCGGCTTCTTTGGGCTCATGACAACTCAGAATGTGAAAGTGATGGTGCGTGATGCTCATACTGGCGAATTAATCAAAGGTGTAAAGGTTACACAAATTACCACCTATCCACCAACAGAGTTCTGGGGAGAGGGACGAAGAGAAAAGAAGGATTTAGTTGAGGATGGGAATCAGATGTTTCATACATCGTACAAAATTCGCGAGATTGGTGTTTCAGGGGTAACTGCATATCATCGGAATTACTATCGTGGCTATTTAACATTTCCCAACGAACCATTTGATGAATCAAACGGATTAACCCTCTCATTAATGCCGAAAATTTCTCCACTCCCTTTAGTTGCGCGTCGAATTGAAAATGCACATCTTGCCTATACTGGGGAGGCTTCAGTCATGCGATATGACTGTTTTGTCGCAGATTGGCTTCCGCCATATGGCAAAGGAAAAGTGCCAGATATTGAATTTGTGATGAATAAAAATGGTCGTAGTCAAGAAATCCCTTACATTGCCTCAATTCGCTTTATGAACCCCAATGATGGTTTTATGCGTATTAATGAAGAATATGCAAGGGGTATGGCAATCCGTGAAGCGCCCCAAAAACTTTCCCTCGTTAATTCAATAGACCTTCCCATTTATTCATCCTCCACAAAACAATACGAGGCGGGTTTAGAAGAGAAACAGTATGTTTTTCGTGTGCGTACACAATTGGGAAATGACGGAACGGTAATTTCAGCATACTATGGGAAATTATATGATGCATTTCAAGTTCACGTAAGGGACATTGGAATAGATGTCTCCTTTCTCTATTTTCTTAATCCCTCGCAAAATAATCGAAACCTGGAATACAATGGTAAGCCGCTTAATAAAGTGCCCTATTCTTGGGAACGAGTAAAGATGCCAATGTGAGGGGGGGAGACCTAACAACGAGTGATTGCATAGGCTTTAACGCACTTACAACACTTCTTAACTTGAAGGATGCGTTGCGGTTGTATTAATCTCGACAAGTTTCTCCCCATTCGTACAATATTCGGCATAATGGGGTTGTTTGTTTTTATGGTGAAGTAAGTGCTCTTTGGACCGAGGAGGTGCACGTGTCTATTGAATTGGTGCGTTTACTTTAAGAATGGATCGCTAAATTTCCATAACGCACCTTTCTAATGGAGATTTTTGCAAGTTTTGACAGTTTTCTCCATTAGGGAAGGGCTTGAGAGGGCGGGTGTTAATGGGTGTGTGCGTGGTGGAGGTCTGGTGAGAGTGGGTATAGGTGCGTTCTTAAACAATTCGCGGGCGACTTGTGGGTCGCCCGCTTTGAAGTCTTTAAAAGACCGAAGGTTACTTCACAAGGTCACGCTCAGGTGCGGGAAGGGTGAAGAACTTGCAGGCGCCTGCATAGTGTTGGCGCTGCGGGGTGCCGCCAACGGGACGACCATCTGCGAAGAGTTGGATGTTGCGCGGCGTGACGCGGAAGGTGAGGGCGACTTCGCGGTCCTTGGGGAGGGTATAGTTGAAGGTGTAGTGCGCGCCTTCACGACGGAAGCCGACATTACCATTCACAGGGGAGACTGCGTAGAGGTCGGTTTCATCGCCTTCTGCAATCTTGAGTGGTTCGTCACCCGTGCGGGTCACGGCATAGGTGCGCGTCCACTGCGGAAGCTTCATGCAAACGGGCGTGCCGACGGCATCCAATAAACGGAGGAAGTTGCCGTACGAGATGGCAGGCGTGTCGCGCTTCCAGGTCTTCTGGGCGAAGACGGCGCAGTTGCGAACAATGCGTGGCAAGAGGTCACGTCCGCAGAGGCCTGGATCGGTGAGGAAGGCGTTGTCATTCCACATGGCCCACGCGCCACCGAGGAGACGGGGGTTGTTGGGATCAATGCTTTCTTTTCCAAAGAAGGCTGGGTTCCACTTTTCCCAAAGGAATTTGGTGTCAAGATCATCGCCATAGCCGCCGATATTCCATTTGCCATTCGGGACGACGTAGGTGTAGACGTCAAGAATATTAACGATATCATAGCCAGCATTGATAGCCTCGGTGGGATTTTGCCAACCGAGTGACCAGATGTTCATTTGCACGCCTTCATTGGTAACAGGGGTGTTGCCTCGCTTATGTGTGAAGGAACCCCAGAGACGCGGTGTTTTGCCTTTGGCGCGAATATGCTTCAACATCTTGTCGGCGAAGGCGCGATAACTTTCGTTGTCACCATAGTATTCATCGGTGCCGATATGGATAATGTCGTTGCCGAAGATTCCTTCATCGAGGTATTCATCAAAGATGGAGGAGACGAAGGGGAAGGTGTCTGGATTGGTGAGGTCAAGCATCGCGGCGCGTTCGCAGTCGTGCTTGCCCCCCACAGAGCCCTTGTACATGAGGTCAGGGCGGACGCGCACCATGGCGAGGGCATGACCGGGGACGTCAAGTTCAGGGATAATCTTTACACCACGCTGGTTGGCATAGGCTTCCAGATCGCGATAGTCCTGCTTGGTGTAGGAGATGTCGGTGGCGGTGAGGCCGGGAATTTTGGACTCCAAACGGAAGGCACCAGCGGAGGGTTCAAGCGCGAGCACATCCTGAGGGGTCTTGACGCCTGGGTAGTTGTGCAACCAAATATAGTTGTCCGAGAGGTGAAGCTGGAGTTCGTTCAGTTTGTAGTAGGCGCAGATGTCAACCAATTGGCGCAACGTCGTGAGCGCGAAGGGCTTACGGCCGCAGTCAAACATGAAGCCACGCACGGGATAGTCCGGCCAGTCCTCGGCGACACCGCAGGGGAAGGAGCCGCTCTGAGCATTGAAGACCTGCATCACGGTGCGCGTGCCCCAATAGGCGGCGAGCGGTGTGTGACCCATGATGGTGATATTGTCGGCGGTGACTTCAATCGTGTAACGTTCGGCATCTTCCTTTTTCGTCTGGGTCTTGGTGCAGGATTTGCAACAAGGACCGCGCAGGATGATGTCGCCCTTTGCAGGCTTCTCTGCGAAGAAGTTCCACCAATTGGCATTCAGCTTTACGCGAGCGCACGGGACGCCGAGCTCTGCGGCGAAGGCGGTGGCGTATTGTGCCAAGGAGTCGCAAGCAGTTTCGGGAATCACAACACGGGTCGTTGCACTGCGCGTGTAGCATCCCGTGCCATCGGTCCACTGCTTGAGTTCTGGAATCACTTCGGGTTTAGCGCACCATGCGGTGGCACCCGCCAACATTGTAAGGGCTAAAAGAATCGTTTTCATGTCTGAGATAGTAACACGAGGTCGCGCGGTAGGGCAAGGTGGTGCGAGCGCAAAAAAGGCTTTGCTCTCTCTTGGACGCAGGAGCCTTGTGCGCAAATGTGTGGAAGGAGTGTGGGTAAAGAAAAACACCGCCTCCGAATTGGAAGCGGTGTTTGTAATTGGAGCCGTAGAGCACTTCGTCTTACCAGAAGAAGACGTAGAGCACCACGGTGGCGATGCAGACGAGGATGCCTGCGAGCAGAGCGCCCTTGGAGGTGGTCATGTCCAACGTGGTATTGGACTTGAATTCCACCACTTCTTCCTTCGGCAGCTTCCAGATGAGGCTGTAGATGAACATGAAGATGAAGGTTAGCACCAACGTATAGGAAGCGGCGATGAGGTAGTGCATCGAGCCACCTTCTGCGGGGATGCCGAGGCATTCAATCTTGCTGAGCATTTCAAGTACGCAAGCAGGGAAGCAGTCCCAGCCGTAGGTGTTGAGGAAGTAGAACACCACAGGGCCGAAGATCAAGCCGCAGACACCAGACCACTTGCCGGCGGAGCGGTTGAGCATACCGAAGGCGAAGACGGCGAAGATGCCAGGGGAGACATAGCACTGGATTTCCTGAATGTAACCGAAGATGGTATCGGTGTTCAGCGCTGCTGCCACGACGCAACCCACCACTGCGAGGATCACCGTGATGATACGGCCAGTGAGCACGAGTGTACCCGGCTTGGCATCAGGCTTGATGTAGCGTTGGAAGATATCCATCGTGAAGAGGGTGGAAGTCGCATTAAGCACTGCGGCGAGGGAGGAGACGATTGCACCGAGGAGGGCTGCGAGTACGAAGCCGAGCACACCCTTGTTCTTCGGGAGCATATCCATCAAGTGACCGAGCGCGCCATCGTACTTGTAAGTATTACCAACGACCTTAATCACGGTTTTGTCACTGAGGGCAATTTCGCCAGCCTTACCCTGTTCGGAGAGATTCTGGATGGTGGCGGGTCTGATGACCTCAACGAGAGAAATGCCCTGATCTGCAGCGATGCGCTTGTAGAGGGGTTCGTTATGGGCTTTAATCTTCGCAATGACTTCAGGTCCAATAGCCTTCGTGAGGGCAATATCGGTTTGAGCCGCGGTGGCGGAATCTGCACCCATAGCGTAGAGGACCACGAGGTCATTCTGGGTGTATTCACCCTTGTTGAACTTTTCAACCACAGCCTTAGCGGTGTCGCCAGCCATCTTCGGCGCGCAGAGGTTGAATGCGATGATGCCAGGGATTACGATGATGAAGGGGATGATGAGCTTGAGTGCTGCAGCGAACACGATACCCTTCTGACCGTCAGCGAGGGAGCCAGAGCCGAGGATACGCTGGGTGATGTACTGGTTGAGGCCCCAGTAGTAGAAGTTGGGGATCCAGATGCCCATGATGAGGATGGTCCAAGGCATTGCAGCGTCGGTAGCAGGACGGCCCATGTGCATCTTGGCAGCATTGAGGTCGTTGAAGCGTTCGAGGACGCCTGCGGCATCCGTCGTGGTCGCACCGCCGAAGCCAGTGAGTTCTGCGGCGGGGGTTTCGCCGAGGTACTTGATGGCGAAGTAAGCAATCACGCCGCCACCCACGATGAGGGCTGCGCCCTGGATGAGGTCTGCCCATGCGCAGGCCTTGAGGCCACCGAAGAGCACGTAGGCACCCGCAATTACCGACATGATAATGCAGCAGGTGGTGAAGTCAATCGTAACACCAAAGGCGTTGAAGAGCTGGAACATCACGAGCGAACCTGCGTAGGTCACGCCGATGAGCGAAGCCACAATCAAGATGCCAATCATGGAGATGGTCATCAAGGTGCGAGCCACATGGTTGTAGCGCACTTCCAAGAATTCAGGCATCGTGGTGATGCCAGTCTTCAAGAAGTAGGGGAGCATGCAGAAGGCCACGACCACGAGCGTGATGGCAGCAATCCATTCCCAAGAGGCGCAAGAGATGCCTTCAAGACCAGCACCCTGACCAGACATACCGACGAACTGTTCGGCGGAGATGTTGGCGGCGATCAACGAGAAGCCGATGAGCCACCAGCTCAGACCACGACCAGCGAGGAAGTAATCTTCGGCATTTTCTTCGCCTTCCGGCTTCTTGCCACTGCGGCCCTTAAAGAAGCCGACAAAGAGTACACACGCGATAAAGCCAAAGAAGACTAACGCGTCAACGATTAGGTTTCCCATAGTTTATTCCTTGTGAGTGAGTGTAGGGGAGGTGAAATTCCCGCGGCTTACGCCTTGGGGAAGCGGTATTCTGTGGTGGAGCGCAACGTTTCGCCGGGGCGAAGGATTACGCTGGGGAAGTCGGGGCGGTTCACGCTGTCAGCGAAATGCTGGGTTTCCAGCGCTACGCCTCCACGACGGACGGTGGGACCTTCGGGCGTGCTCATGCCATCGGGAATGTAATTTCCCGTGTAGACTTGCATGCCGGGTTGGTCTGTCCAGACTTCCATTGCCATGCCATCGGGAGCGGTCAAGACGCAAGCGCGTCCCAATTCTCCTTCAGGATGGTCCAACACAAAATTGTGATCATATCCCGCGCCATACTGAATCTGGTCGTTGTCGGCATCAATCTCTTCGCCGAGGGTACGGGGGGTGGTGAAATCAAAGGGGGTGCCCTTCACGGAGGCGAGTTCGCCCGTGGGGATGAGACCTGCATTCACAGGGGTGTAACGTGCCGCATCCACAAGCATCTTGTGGTCGAGGATGTCGCCCTGTGCGCAACCCTTTAGGTTGAAGTACGCATGCTGCGTCATGCTCACGGGGGTGGGTGCATCTGCGGTAATCTCGTAAGAGATGCGCCAAGTGTTTTCGGGTGTGAGCGCATAGACCACTTCTGCATGCACTGCGCCAGGATAACCCTGGTCGCCATCGGGGGAGTCTAAGGTCATGCGAATGCACGCATCATCTCCTTCAAAGAAGGCCTTAATCTTCCACAAACGAGCATTAAAGCCCTCCTCACCACCATGCAGGGCGCAAGGGATGCCGCCGGGTGCATTATTCGTGGCGAGTTTGTAGGTTTTGCCTTCAAGGGAGAAGACGCCGTCAGCGATACGATTGCCCACACGGCCAATCAAGGCGCCATAGTAGGGATTTTCAATCCAACCCTCAAGTGTGTCGGGCCCAACAATGATATTGCGCAATGCGCCATCTGGTCCGGGCACTTTAAACGAACGCACAGAGCCGCCGTATTCCAGCACTTCCAACTCTGCACCGAGCCCATTTTTGAGCACGTATTTCAAGACTACCGTGCCATCTGGCAACTTTCCGAACTGAGTCACCTCAACGGTCGGATCGGATTGTTTGGTTTCAGGGTCCATAGTAAATCCTCTGCAAGGGATAGAACGTCCTCTATCCTTATCTATAAAGGATACGCTTATAGCGCGTAAAAATCAAGTTTAAAGTTGTGCTAACCGGGAGATAAATGCACTATTTTGCGATTGAATACGCTTTAAATCGCAAAGGGAGGGTTGTTTGGGAAAGTGGGGTGTGGGAGATAAAATGAAGCGCGAAGGGTGGGAAGTCACCGTTCGCGCGATGTTGGACGAGATAATCGTGTCAGTGGGGTTAATCGCCTTCGCTATCTTCGGGGTCAAAGTGGGCTGCATGGCGATCGGTGGAGGATTGTAAGAGTTCGTCATCAAGCACGGCTTTGAGCACATCTTCCTGCGTAATGATGCCGATGGGATCTCTAAAGGCGGGACGGAAGGGTTCGGGTTTGCTTTGTGTTGTCACAGTTTGTGCATGGACTTCTGCCGCCTTTGCTACCTCAGCGAGTGCAGTGGCGTGACAGACGAGGAGTAATTTTGTATTGGAGGCACGCATCTTCGTGAGGAGGTTGTCGGCCTCTTCGCGTTTATCAATGGCGTGCGCTACGCGCGAAAGTGTGAGCGGAGGGGAGTTCTTTTCATCTCTCAGTAAGTCGGAGAGGTGGAGAATACCCACGCATTGGGTGGTGTCTTCCTCAAAGAGGGGCAAGACACGCAGACGGGTTTTGCGGAAGGTGTCAAGGATGTGCTCGCGACTATCGGTGGTGTAGATGCGCGTCGCTTTCATGATTGGGGTCATCAATTGCGCGGCGCGTTTGAGTTGCAAGTCCAAGACGCGACTCACCATGAGACGTTCAAAGGCAGAGATCTGTCCATTTACCTCCGAATCGCGCATGAGGAAGGCGATGTTTTCGCGGGAGACAAAGGGGGAGCGCTTCTCTTTCTCCTTGCCTTCAACCAATCGTGTCAACACAATACAAAGTGTCGCGAGGGGGGCGAGGAGTTTTTGGAGGAAGCGGAAGATGGGTAACATCGGCAAGCAACGTTCAATAGGGCGTGCCGTAAACCATAATTTGGGCAAGAATTCGCCAATGATGAGTAGAAGCATGGCAACCAAGAAGGTGGCCAAAGCTTGCGCGATGGGCCCCTTTAATCCCATGGAGGCGGCCGCTGCTACGGCGAGTGCGGCGCTCAAAGTGGAGAGCGTCACGTTACAGATGTTGTTGCCCACGAGGGTGGTCGCGAGGAGACGGTGGGTGTCGCGCAAGACCTGCGCGAGCGCCTTTGCCTTTTTGTCACCATTACGCACCATGCGGACGAGGCGGTAGCGGTTAAGCGAGACCATGCCACTTTCAAAGCCAGAGAAGAACCAACTGCCGATGAAGAAGAGGCCAATCAGCGAGAGGTCAATGAAGAGTTCGGTCTGCGTCATCACAGGCGTTCCTCCTCAGTGACAGGGGTGAGTTCGTCGTCTTGGATTTCCGGTGTGTGCAAGTTTTGGGGCACATCGGTTTCTCGTGATTCGGGTTCCAAATCTTCTAAGAAGACGCTGATGATTTTACGCTTACGCATCTTCTGGATGGTGACGCGATAACCGTCCGCAGTGATAATTTCGCCCACCTTCGGGATGCGCCCTGAGTGGAAGGTGACCCAACCGCTCATGCGGTCGGAGTCGTCTGCCTCTAAGTGGGTGCCGAGCATAAAATTGATTTGTTCCAAGGAGGCGTCACCAGAGATCATCCAACAATTCTCGCGGCATTTGCGGATTTCGGGTTCGTTATTTCCGTGCGTGGGGTCGCTTACTTCCAGTGCGAGCACTTCAAGAATGTCGCCACGCGAGACGATGCCTGCGGTGCCACCATATTCGTCTGTGACCAATACCATTGGCAAGTTTTGACGATAAAGCATGATGAGCAAATCGTCTAAAACAATGTTTTCCGGCACGGCGAGGGTGTAATTACACTTCGCTGCATTGAGATCGTGTGCGGGGTCCAGGAGATATTTGGGCACATCAATGAAGTCAATGAAGTTGTCTGCCGAGTCATCCCAAAGGGGCATCCAGACGAAGGTGGCGCGCTTCATCTGTTCGAGGTGCTTTTCGGGTGGGTCATTGATGTCTAACCCCGTGAGGTCCACACGTGGGGTCATCACGTCGGAGGCATTGAGTTCGCTCAAGCGGAAGATGCCGCGCACCATTGCGCCCTCCGCTTCATCAAGCGCTTTATGTTCTTCGCTCAGATTTACCACACTCACGAGCTCTTCATCGGTCGCTGAACGACGTTCTGGACGCAGGGTATGGCGAATCGGATAGAGGAGCTTTTGGAGACACCAGGAGAGGGGATAGAGCAAGGGGATCGCCACCGTGAGCACACGGATAATCCATGGGATCATCGTTTCGGCATGGCGGATGGCAAATTGTTTCGGGCTGATTTCACCGAAGAGCAGGACTAAAAGCGTGACAACGAGAATACTGGTGATTTCGGTGTAAGCCTCTGGAATCCAGCCACTTAATGTGATGAAGGAGAGCCCAATACTGGCGAGAGCCGCATTAACAAAGGTGTTGCCGATGAGCAGCGTAGAGAGCATAATCTCCGGTTGCTTCAACATCTCCGAAAGGCGTTCGCCTAATTTCGGATGAAATTCCTTAATGCGTTGAATCTGAAGCGGGGAGAGGGACAGCATTGCTGTCTCGCTGGCAGAGAAAAAGGCGGAGGCGAAGAAAAGCAGAATAAAAGCCGTAAGAAAGGCGGCAAATAGTAAGAGACTCATAATTCCTTTGCAAGGTCTTCAACCAACATGCTGATACTATACCATAAAGCGCGTATTTGTGCACATCGTTGCGTGGAGATTCACGCGGTGGTACCGAGTGAGAGCAGGGGCAGTAGATGGTTTAAATGGTGTGTCACACGCAAGAAGAATGGCAGATTATTTCATCGAGGGCAAGACGATGCCGCGCAGAATGACACGTTGGCAGAGGAGGAAGACGAGTGCCGTAGGGATGGAGACCAGGACAAAGCCGGCCATGACCACCCAGGGCGTGCCACCGAATTGTCGGCTCATTTGGTAGAGCCAAACGGAGAGGGTCCAGTGGCTTTGGCGTTGGCAAACGAGCAGGGCCCACTCCCAAGAGTTGTAGGCGGCGATAAAGGCATTGAGTGCATTGACCGCAAGAATGGGCGTGGTCATGGGGAGGGTGATATGACGAAAGATTTGCCATTCGCTCGCACCATCAATGGTGGCCGCTTCATAAAGTTCACGGGGTAGCGCATCAAAGAAGCCCTTTAGGATGAAGATGGAGAGACCATTTGCCACAGTGGGGAGAACGAGCGCCGCAAAGGTGTTTAAAAGGCCGAGTTCACGGATGAGCAAGAAGCCAGGGATTGCCGTAACAGCCGCAGGGAAGGCCATCGTAGCCAAAAGGAAGAGGAGGATGCCTTCGGTGTGACGGAGGCGAAAACGGGAGAGGGCGTAGGCGGCTAAGGGGTTGACCGTGAGGGTGGCAAGGATGGTGAGCACAACGAGGACAATGGTGTTCCACCACGCTTGTCCGCGGAGGAAGAGGACATCGCCAACGGTGCGGTAGTTGGCAGTCATATCTTGTAAAAGGAGTGCAGTGCCGCGGTTGGCATAGGTAACGGCGAAGGCTTGCGCTAAGGGCATCGGAATCTCGCGCCAATCACGTACGGCATAAGGGTGCCCCAGACGGTCTTTGTAGGTGCGATTGAGCGTTTTAAGCGAGGTGTAACGAGTCTTTAGGAAGGTTTGCCACGCCGCTTCAGGGGAGGTGGTTTCGAGGAAATCAAAGGGGAGTGTGGCGACGAAATTGCGCCAAAGTGCGCTATTTTCGTAGGGGAGGAGGGGGATTTCCGTGAGGGAGGTTGGGGCGGGGTGCCCCGTGAGACGGGCATAGTTTGCCGGCGTTTTACAAGTTTTGAGGAGGTAGGCTTGCCAACGTTTACCAGCCGCTTCGGTGCAGCGAATCCGCAGGAGGCGTTTGGGGTAAGCGGAGGTAACGAAGGTTTGCCAATGGGTGTCGGAGTTATCCCCTGGGAAGGGAGCGGGGGAGAGCCCTTGGCGGGCACGCCATTTCTGCCAGAGGGGTGCGATGCAGTAGGGGCGTGTGCGCGGATAGGGGGCGGTTTCGGGGTCAATTTCGCGATAGTGTGCCTTGAAGGTGTGCCACAACTCAGTTTTGGGGTCTGTCGGCCAGTCCCAATCTGGGTAGTGCAAGGGGACGCGCTGTTGGGCGCGCATGCGGATGCTATAAAAACTATTGTAGCGGATATCCCACGTGCGATTGAGTTCGGCTAAGGCGACTTCAGGGCCTTGATGGCCCGTCTTTTCTTCAAAGACGGCGCGGACATAGGGCGCGACATCGCGTTCGTCAAAGTCGCAGATGCTATTACGCACATCGTATGCGCGGTTGAAGTCGGAAAAATCTTTGGCCATTTGGCGCCAGGCGGTGGCGGTAGCCTCGTCGCGCATGCCCTCAATCCACGGGCGGGTGAAGGCGGCGATATCGGTCTCCTTCTCGGCGAGGGCGGACCAACTGCCCCATTGGGCGGGCGCTTCGGGGAAGACGTCATTGGGGAAGCGCGCATGAAAGGAGGCGAGGACGCGCATAAAGCGGTCATCTTCATCCCAGAGTGCTCGGACAACGGGGGAGTAACGGTGGTAGTCAAAGCGTCCCGCGACAGATCCCGAAATCATCATTAAGAAGGGCCACACCATGGTGATAGCGCCTAATGAGAGGAACAAATAGAGGATGGAGAGCACAATGCGTGCCCGCCAAGTCTTGCGTTCTACGGGGAGGATAATCATTGTTATTCAAGCGGGGCGTCTTCAGCGAAGCGCAAATCGACAAGCGTGTCGGTGGCGGTAATGGCTTTGAGGTGCGCGCGATGATAGGCACTCTCAAGCGTTTTGCGAAAATCTTCCGTGCCACGCCAATAGGGAAGTGTGCCCAACCGACGCGGTACAGAGGCTGCGTCGGGGGTGGGGTGAAGCCGTAAGATTTGTTCGGTAGAAAGGGTTTGCGGGGAGAGATTGGGGGCTTCTTCAGGGAAGACAATCCCACGAAACCGTAAAAGGAGTAAGGGGTCGGTCGCGATAGCATCCGTAAAGAGGCAAAGTGCCGCTAAGAGATGTTTACAGGGGCGCGTCCAGTCTTTGCACGTACAGTGGAACTGCATATCTTGGCGTGTCTCTGGGAAGAGATGAAGATTGTGCTGGAGGAGCGCTTCATTGAGCGAAACGGGGAGCGAACGTGCCGCCACTTGTGCCGCACAGATGGGCATATCATGAAGGATGAGCCACACCTTTGCTGCATCTAATACGGGCATTTTTGCCGAGAGTTGGTAGGGTTCAGTGTCGGCTCCTTGCACGGTGGCGGTGATTTCTCCTGGCATGACGATCAGTTCGCGCACTTGTCCCTGTTGCGCATAGTTACGCCCGCGTCCCAAACGGGCACCCAGATGCATTTCTTCCAACCACGAAATGAAGCGTTTTCGCCACCACACATCACGATTACCGCCCTGTGGACGGAGACCGCCTCGAACAGAACGAGCAAAACGTGGTGCGTAGTTCTTCTTTTTACTCATAGGAAGGGGTGGGCAGGTGGAGGTGGGCTTTTTTGCGAGGTGTGCTCAAAGCATGTGGTGGGCTTTAGGAGCGTACTGATTAAAGGAAGGGACGACCGAATTAATCCTTCCCATCGCCGATGGAGGCGGTGCAAAGGAAGTCGACCGTAATGAGGTTGCCCTCGCTATCAGGGACTTCGCTATCGTAGACGCGAAAGGTGAAGGGGCGCGTGGTGCCATTTGCTCGAACGGTAATAGAGAAGGTTTCTTGGTTCTGTCGTTTGAGTTCGCCTGCTTCTGCATCTGCCTCGCCCGCGACTCTGCGTTCAAAATCCTTCTTGTCGCGATTGACACTTCGCCCAGTGGTAATGGAGTCGTCAAACGAAAGAAATTCAAAACTGACCCCTTCGTAGTATTTGACGAGCCCAACGGCTTCAATGTCGCCGGCGGAGAGGGTATTGCCTTTTTGTTTTTTGGCGTCCGATTGCGTGGCACTTTCGCTACTTGTCGTTGAGGCCTGGGCATCTGTGGGAGGCAATGCGGCGGGCGTGTTGGCGCTTTCGTCAAAGGCGGAGTCAAGGGTGATGGAGCCGGGCGCGAAGGTGAGGGTGACGGGTTGCTGCGTTTGGAGGGCCATGTTGCGTGCATAACGCATAAGGCGCAGGGTGTCCTTTGAGGCCATGGCGAGTTGGGTCGCCGCTACAGTACCTGCCGAAACCACAATAATGGCCATCATCACTCCGAGGATGGCCATTACAATTAAGAGCTCAATGAGCGTGAAGCCGCGCCGCATAGCGTCCTGACTTAACCCAATAGCTTAACGGCGAGCAATGCAAAGAGCGCAATCACACCAATCACGGAGATCGTGATGATGAAGTTGAAGAGTTTCTTGCTTTCAGACTTCTTGGTGAATCCGTCCACCTGACGTGCCGAACCACCCGTGGGGCGCATGACGATGGTCGTGCGCGGAATGGATTCGTAGCTTTCCGTGGTGGCTTCAGTTTCAGGGACGTCTTCACCGCGAATGGTAGTCACGATATCGCCGAATGCGATAACATCATTACGATGGAGCATCGCCATCGTAATGCGCTGATCATTCAAGCGCGTGCCATTCGTAGAATCGTTGTCCTTGATGCGCCAACCGCCATCGCAAGGTTCAATAATGCAATGTTCGCCAGAGACGGAGGCATTGGCGATGACGAAGTCGTTGGCACCGTTGCGGCCGATACGAATTCCGTTTTCCGAACTCCATTCATAGGTGCGTCCGGTTTCTTCCCCATTCAGAATTGTGATTGTCGGCATATTGAAAACTCCTTAAGTCAGTTCAAGGTAGAGTATAGACAAGCTGACGCATTCTGTCAATCAATTAAGTATTAGAAGTCAAGATTTTTCACGTTAAGTGCATTGTCTTCAATGAACTTACGACGCGGTTCAACATCTTCACCCATCAGCAAGCTAAAGGTGTGGTCAGCCTCGCTGGCATCTTCAATCTTGACCTTGAGCATGCGGCGGGTCTCAGGATTCATGGTGGTTTCGAAGAGCTGTTCTGCGTCCATTTCACCGAGACCTTTGTAGCGCTGGATTTCAACGCCACGACGGCTGCGCTGACGGACTTCTGCGACCAATTGTTCCAATGACGTGATGGTCATCGGCGGACGATTCCCTTCGCGCAGTTCACCGAGCGTCGAGCCATCGCCCATCCAAAGGGCAGGCATCAGGCCGAGGTTGAGCTCGGCAAGCTTGCGGAACTGATCACGCAGACGCTGAGCACGGAAGACTTCCATCCACTGGAAGGCATGCAACTGTTTCGGTGCATATTCAGAGACGCGATAGACCGAGAGGTCAATGCTGGTGCCCAATGCCTGTTCGCCTTCTTCACGGGTAGTGGCAAGTTCGTTGTCATTGTGCGGGAAGCGGAACTGTGCCGCATCGCCATTACCAATGACGGCCATGTAGCGTGCGAAGGTGCCCTCGTCAGGACGATAGGTCGCCAAGTAGGCGGCCGGATCTACGCCACGCATACGGATGCTGTTGAGCGTCGTTTCAATTTCGAGCGCCACTTCCAGCAACTGCGTGAACTGTTCGAGGTAGATGGTCGAACCATCCGGACGGACAAAGCTGAGGTTGTCGCAACTCAAGAGGAGGCGACGTTCCAAGGCATCATCATTGGCCACATATTCAGCCTTCTTGCCACGCTTGATTTGGTACAACGGAGGCTGTGCCAAGTACACGAAGCCATTTTCAATGAGTTGCGGCATCTTGCGGTAGAAGAAGGTGAGGAGCAACGTACGGATGTGCGCGCCGTCCACGTCAGCATCGGTCATGATGATAATCTTGTGGTAACGCACCTTCGCGAGGTCAAATTCGCCCGTTGCGAAGCCACCGCCGATGGCAGTGAAGAGCGCGCGAATTTCTGCGTTGTCCAACATCTTGTCCAAACGCGCCTTTTCGACGTTTAAAACCTTGCCACGCAGCGGGAGGATTGCCTGGGTGCGACGGTCACGACCATCCTTTGCCGTGCCACCTGCCGAGTCACCTTCTACGAGGAAGAGCTCGCTTTCAGACGGGTCACGGCTCGAGCAGTCGGCCAACTTACCTGGCAGGCCGCCCCCTTCAAGGACGCCCTTCTTTTGAATCGTTTCACGCGCCTTACGTGCCGCTTCACGCGCCTGAGAGGCCACGATAGCCTTGTCGATGATGCGACGAGCCACGGCGGGGTTTTCTGCGAAGAAATCTGCGAGACGGCTCGAGACGATGGACTGCACGAGGCCCGAGACATCCGAGCCGAGCTTCGTCTTGGTCTGACCTTCAAACTGCGGTTGCGGGATCTTGACCGAGACCACCACGGTGAGACCTTCACGAATGTCTTCACCTGTGAGGACGGTGTCAGCCTTCTTGCCGAGTTTATTTTCTGCGATGTACTTATTCACCGTGGAGGTCAAAGCCGTGCGCAGACCGGTCAAGTGGGTGCCGCCTTCAATCGTGTTGATGTTGTTGCAGTACGAGCATTCAATGGTGGAGTAGACGTCTGTGTACTGCATCGCCACTTCTACGGCGATTTCACCATGGCGATTGGTGCCAGTGCCAGTGATGTAAATAACTTCGTGAAGCGCATTCTTGGTAGCATTAATGTGCTCCACGTACTGACGAATGCCGCCTTCGTAGTAAAAGGTCTCTTGGTGCTTATTGGCAGAAAATTCGTCGGTCAACGTAATACGCACGCCGCCATTGAGGAAGGCGAGTTCGCGCAAACGGTGGGCTAAGGTTTCCCACTTAAAGCCATCGCGATAGGAGAAGATCTGCGAGTCAGGCATGAAGGTGACAGAGGTGCCCGTCGCGGAGGTGTCGCCCACCTGAGCCACAGGTGCGAGGGGTTTACCGCGTTCATAGCTCTGACGGTAAATGTGGCCGTCACGCTTCACTTCCACGTCCATACGTTCAGAGAGCGCGTTCACGCAGCTCACGCCCACGCCGTGCAAACCACCAGAAACCTTATAACCGCTACCACCGAACTTACCACCTGCGTGCAACACCGTCATAACCACTTCCAGAGTGGACTTCTTCATCTTCGGGTGTTCTGCCACAGGGATACCACGGCCATTGTCCTCTACGGTCAAAGAGCCATCGGAGTTAATGCGAACATTGATATCGGTGCAGTAGCCGGCGAGCGCTTCGTCAATCGAGTTGTCGACCACTTCGTAAACCAAGTGATGATAACCGCGTTCAATTGTGTCGCCGATATACATCGCGGGGCGGACGCGGACCGCTTCAAGACCTTCCAAAACTTCAATGGAATCTGCGTTATAACTCTGTTCCGTGGCAGGTGCTGCCACATTCTCAATATCATCCGTCATGGAGAGCCTTCCTTAAAGGTAAAAATCTATACATTAATTATAACATAAATCCATGATTTTTGAAAGTAATCTTTCTAATGATTCGCTTACTTGAAAAATGCACAATGTATTTGCGCAGGTAAAAAGGTGAAGTCAAAGAAGATAGTTCAACAGTCAAGGAAAATGAAGGGAGACATCTCTACGCCCCCCGGGGGGCGGCGCGGAAAAATGAAAAATGTCAGTATTCCTGCT
>JAZUPT010000043.1:0-190193 GCA_045605345.1 Candidatus Spyradenecus sp. | reverse complement strand
GCAGAATAAATGCCCTTTTTGGCAGACTAATCGCTTCATTTGGCACAGTAACTGCATTTCTTGGCAAACTAACTGCTTTTCTTGGCAAACTAAGTGCACTCTTGTGTCAGAATGGTGCAGTTAGTCTAAGAATTGACCTTTAGTATTTCATTGAAATTCATTTGGAATTTCAGTCAAATTCGTTTTGTATTTCAGTGAAATTCTTTTTGCATTTCAGTGAAATATGCTTTTTGTTTCACTGGTTAATACTGCTCAATTCTTCGCAACGCGCTTTAGCGCTTTATTAAACCGAATAGGACACTCGTGAAACGAAGCTTAAGGCTTTCGAAAGTAAAGCGTCAAACCAATGGCTAACACCCACGCCACCACTGAAATCGTAATGAAAAGAATCCACCGACGCCGAATCATCGCATCGGAAGACGACGTAGAAGAAGACGTTTTCTTTGGGTCAGAAGCGTTATTCATAGCAGTAGCATACCATAAGCGCCCCTAAAATGCCGAGAGAGCCCTCCAATTCCCTGCTATCGCACCACGTAATCACCCCCCTCACGAAACTTATTGCACGCATTCCGAGATAAAACAAAAAAAGTCTCGGTGTATGTTTTTCTTTTTTGTTATCATAGAGGTGAGTTTTCACCTTTTAATAGAAGGAAATTTGAAACATGAAACAGTACAAAGTCGGTCTCGTCGGCATTGGTGCCGTTGGCACAGAAATGATCAAAGTGCTCCGTCAGCGCAACTTCCCTGCAAGCGAAATCCGTGTCCTCGCCACCCGCGAACGCGATGAAGTGATTGCAGGTGAGACATTCCATGTGCTTGAAACCACCCCTGAAGCCTTTGAAGGGTTGGACATTGTGCTTTTCGCCGGCACCGAAGGTTCTAAGGGTGCCAGTAAGATGTGGGGCAAGGTGGCCACCGACGCAGGTGCAATCGTCATTGACAATGGTGACGACTTCCGCATGGTCGAAGATGTGCCGTTGGTCGTGCCCGAAATCAATGCTGATGACATGGAGGCCATGATTCGCAAGGGCTCCCGTTTCATCGCAAACCCCAACTGCTCCACGATTATCACCCTCATGGGTATCGCCGCACTCCATCGCGTGAATCCCCTGCGCCACATGACCGCCGTGACCTTCCAGAGCGTCTCAGGTGCAGGCCGTGCAGCCATTGACGAACTCGATACGCAGATGAAGCAGGTCGCCGCTGGCGAACCTACCACCCCGAAGGCTTTTGCCCATCAGATTGTTGCCAACGTTATTCCGCAGATTGGCGGCCCGAAGCAGGAAATGCCTGGCTTCACCACTGAAGAAGCGAAGCTCACCTACGAAAGCCGTAAGATTCTCGGCGCTCCCGACTTGAAGATTGCCTGCACCTGCGTGCGTGTTCCTGTGTTCTACGCTCACAGCATCGCTGTGCACGCCACCTTTGAACGTCCGTTCACCGTGGAAGAAATGCGCGAAATCTTCGAAAAGGCTCCTGGCGTGGAACTCGTTGACGATCTCGCCGCAGCGACCTATCCCATGCCTAAGGACTTCGGTGGCAAGGATAACGTCGGCATCGGTCGCATTCGCCTCGATCCGTCTGCCGAAAATGGCATCGCACTCTGGTGCTCTGGCGACAACATCCGCAAGGGTGCAGCTCTCAACGCTGTGCAGATCGCGGAAGAACTCGTCAAGCGTAACCTCGTCTGATAAAAGAAAGTTCACTCATAATGTCTGACAAACTTTGCCCCTGCGGCTCTGGAAAGCCGTTTGAACATTGTTGCGGCCCAATCCTTGACCATGCGCGTAAGGCTGACACCGCCGAAGCGCTCATGCGTGCTCGCTACACCGCTTACGCCACTTGCAATATTGATTTCCTCTATGCCTCCGCGGGTCCCGACGTGCAGTCGGACTTTGATCCGGAATCCTCTCGCCGCTGGGCCGAAGGTTCTGAATGGAATGGCATGGAAATCGTGGCCACGGAAAAGGGTTCTGAACAGGACGACGAGGGCCTTGTTGAATTCATCGCCCGTTACAGTGTGAATGGCACCGAATTCGAACACCACGAGCGTTCCCTCTTCCAGCGCATTAATGGCGAATGGAAGTTCATCGATGGCGAACTCGTTAAGCCCGAGCCCATCGTCCGTGAAACGCCCAAAATCGGCCGAAACGATCCCTGCCCTTGCGGTTCTGGCAAGAAGTACAAAAAGTGCTGCGGCAAATAATTACAAAGGGCGGAGGCACATCCCTCCGCCCTTTTCTTCAGCGCCCCACCGCATCATTGCAGAGAATACGTTTCTCTCAAATGCTCTGGCTGCACATCATCTCACCCTTTAATTCTCTTAATCATCCACCATGCCCTACGAAAACGCCAACATTGAAACTATCGCCCGCGGGCTCTGCATCCGCAACGGACGCATCCTCCTCTGCCAACCCGCTAAAGGCGGCCGAGCCTATCTTCCTGGTGGCCACATTGAATTTGGCGAAACCGCGCGCCAAGCCCTTGTAAGAGAGATTCAAGAAGAGATGGGACAATCCGCCATTGCGCGCGACTTTATCGCCACCACCGAAAATAGCTTCCTCCAAAATGGCGAACCCCACTGTGAGATTAATCTCTACTTCGCGCTCGACATTCCTGACATCTCTCCCGAGAGTGACCCTGCCGCCACCGAATCATGGATTGCCTTCCGCTGGGTCCCCCTCACCAAAGAAGCGCTTACGGAGGCCAATCTCCTCCCTGCGCACTTGATTACCGACTTAACCGAACGCGACCTTTCGCGCCCCTTCCACATTGAAGCCATGGCCTAAGCCCCTACGCTTCAAGGTTAAACACGCACAGATTAAGCACGCACACTTACATTCTGCATTGATTAAAAGAAAAACCGCGACTCCAAAATGGGGTCGCGGTTTTGTTTATCGTCCTTTAGAAAAGGCTTAGATGCGCTTTTCACCATTGACGAAGACAGCGCAGACATCAAAGGTTTCGTCATCAAGGACGGTGATGTCAGCGATGTAGCCGGGCTCAATGCAGCCGAGCTTGTCTTCCAAACCGTGTTCGAGGGCCTGGTTGTAAGAGGTGGTCTTCACGAGCACATTGAGGGGCATGCCGGTGATTTCCCACACATTCTTGAGGGCCACGTTCATGCGGAGGATAGAGCCTGCGAGTGCGCCATTGGAAGCGAGGCGGGCTGCACCATTCTCAACGATCACATCGAGACCACCGAGGCTCGAGGGGCCATCGGGCATGTGCGAAGCGCGCATGGAGTCGGTGATGAGGAGGATGCTTTCAATATCCTTGGCCTGGAAAGCGAGTTCGATCATATCAGGGCAGAGATGGATCTTATCGCAAATCATTTCAGCGCGAAGGTCATCGAGGAGGAGACCTGCACCCACGAGACCGATGTCACGGTGGTGAAGCGGGGTCTGCTGGTTGCAGAAGTGCGTGAGGTGACGGCAACCTGCGGCGTAAGTGGCCTTAAATTCCTTGTAGGAGCACTTGGTGTGACCTGCGGAAGGTACAATGCCCATTTCCAAGCAGTCGCGAGCGAACTGAGGACCATTACCGACTTCTGCTTCAGGAGCATAAGAAACCTGACATACGGGCGTGATGGCGTGGAGGCGCTTCACTTCTTCGATGTCGGGCTTACGGAGATAAGCAGGGTTCTGAGCGCCGCAGCAAGAAGGATTGATGAACGGACCTTCGAGGTGGACACCGAGGATCTTGGAATACTTTTCGTTCTTGCGATATTCAGCCACGTGACCGAGTGCGCGAGCGAGCTGTTCTTCAGGAAGGGTGAGGGTGGTGGGGCACCAAGAGGTGCAACCTTCCTTCAACTTGGCTTCAGAGATCTTTTCAATTGCGGTGGGGTCTTCGTCATCGCAGACGTCCACGCCGACTGCACCGTGCGTATGCACATCGATGAAGCCAGGCATCACCATGCGGCCTTCAGCATCATAGACCCAATCAGCGTCCGTAGGAAGGGGCGTGCCGGGCTGAAGCACCTTAGCGATTTTGTCGTTTTCAATGACAATCGCGCCGCCGTCAAATTCATAACCGGGGCTGACGATGTAAGCGTTCTTAATCAAACCTTTAGCCATGTTCGTATCCTCTCTTTCGGGTGGTTGTATTGTTAATAGTTTACACCGCTTCAAACTTCGTTTGCAAGTCTAAAAAATAAAAAAAGACAAAAACAATCACTTGTCACCACAGAACGCCCCCTTCACCTCCACGCCATTTGGCTTTACCCCATGCACACCTTTTCCTACTCTCCCTTAAAAACATCAAGAGCCCCCACGCTTTGGAGGCTCTTGAATCGATTCGTGTGCCAGAGGTTTAGAATGCGCAGACCAATTGCACTTCTGCATAGTAACCAATATTGTCTGCATCATCATCAAAGTAGTCACCCTTTGTCATGACTTCACCGAGCACGCGGAATTGCATCTTCTCAAAGATGGTATCTTCAGCGAGGTATTGTCCGATTTCAATGACATAACGGGCCTGGAGATAATACCCACGATATTTGCTGTAAGTACCACCCGCAGGATCACTTTCAGCCACAGGCGCAAAGAGCGGACCCGTCGTCATAAAGAAGGAGTGACCATCAGCAGGCGTCAACCCCACGGAGAGGTGCGGATAGAAGAGGTTGCAGTGATCATTCGCATCATACATGGCGCCAATGAGATCGCCGAGCGCCGTCTCACGGTTGAAGAGCGAATGCCATGCGTGGGTGCCACGTTGCCCTTCACGGTCACCGCTCAGGTAGAGCGCTGCGATTGTGAAGCGCGGATCCATCTCCCATTTCGGTGCATAGGTTAGACCTGCGTAGACCTGCGCGGCGAAGAGATTATCATCGCCCACCTGTAGCGCAATTTCCGTTTCACCAGAGAGTGTTTCGGTGAACTTCGGCAAGAGACGCGTACCCACCGTGTGGGAATGGAAGGGACCTGTCGTTAAGACGCGAGATTTGCTCCCCTCTTCACCCTTGAAGATGTAGTAGAGATCCCAACCCAAAGCTGCGGAAGAGCGATCTTGATAGTAGAGCCCTGCGCCATATTCATTTTGGTTATAAGCGGTGATGTCCTCGTGATAACCCTTGCGACCCGTGGGGCGCGCATCATGACGCTTGCCCAAGGTCGGCATCCAGTCTTCACGCGCAATGTAAAGGGCAAAGGCATCCAACGTACGCTTATTGTCAAACTTAAAGGTCAACCGAAGCGCGTCAAAGTAAGCCGTACGCGAACCATCAATCGGCGTACCTTCGCCAATCATGCGGCGTTCCCCAAAGTCCATATCCTGACGACCAATCTTGATATCCACCAAGTCACCCACATCTTTGAAGGTCACATAGAGGTTATCAATCAACGTCACATCCGGGAAACGCTGCTTTCCTTTGCTCGAACGTGGCGAACGATAGTAGCGAAATTCATTCGTCACACGCAAATATCCCTCCAACTTCTCCGTCGTCACCTTTCCCCAAAGGCGTGTACGAATACGGAAGAAGTCCGTGCCGTGCGTTTCGCCGTGCGTCTCCGTCGGCATATTGTTTTGTCCGACCCATCGCAGACGCAAATCGCCGCCGATATCCCACTGCGGAGATGAAGCATCTGGCATTACGACCACTGGGTCCGCCTTCGCGGTCCACGGCAATAGCACGACTAATGCTATCACAGAAAGCAATCGTTTCATTGGACGTTCCTTTCCATTGGAGTTCGCCACCAAGCGAGAAACTCAACATTCCCTTCAGGACCCAGCAGTGGCGAACGCTCACAGCCGAGCCACTCCATCTTCAAAACTTCAGTGCCAAACGTGCGGATTTCCTCCACGACGCGTTGGCGCACTGCCTCATCGCGGACGACCCCTTGTGGCGCATCTTTACGCCCCGCCTCAAACTGCGGTTTAATCAATGAGATAATTTGACTTCCAGGCGCCAAACACGCGACCATCGGCGGCAAAATCAACTTCAGCGAGATGAACGAGACATCCGTCACCCCAAAGGTTGGCTCCTCTGGAAGATCTGCGGGGGTGAGATAACGCGCATTAAACTGTTCTTTGCTCCACACCCGCGGGTCAGTGCGCAAACGATAGTGGAGCTGGTTGGTGCCCACATCCACTGCGAGTACACGCCGGGCGCCATGTTGCAACAGGCAATCCGTAAAGCCTCCCGTGCTTGAGCCCACGTCTAAGCAACACTGCTCCGTCACCTCAAGCGGAAAGACCTCAAAGGCGCCTTGAAGCTTCTCACCTCCGCGCGAAACAAAGCGAGGTTTTGCGGCAAGCGTCACCTCCACATCTTCGGCATAAGTATGCCCCGCCTTTGTTGCCTTTTGACCTGCCACAAAGACTTCGCCCGCCAAAATGAGCCGTTGCGCCAATTCGCGCGACTCGGTCAAACCGCGCCGCACGAGGAGTTGGTCTAATCTTACTTTTGCCATACGTTACCAAAGATACTGCGGCGCCGTGCGCTCTTGACGCATCATTGATTCAGCAAAGCCACGCCCCAAAGCCTGCGGGAAGGTGGAGAAGAAGGCCTTAAAAGCATTCTTTTCCTGATTCTGATGGTAAAGGTAGAGATCCTTCACTTCGCACCCAAAGAGTTCAGCAATGCGCGGCTCAATCGTGTCTTCGTAACCAATATCATCCACCAGACGCAAGTTGAGCGCATCGGTCGCAGTGAAGACGCGTCCATCTGCAATCGCCGTCACCTCATTCAACTGCATCTTACGGCCCTTCGCCACCAAGTCCACAAATCGTGCATATAAACCATCCACAACCGTCTGCAGGATTGCATTGTGAGCAGGATTCACCGGCTTCAAGGGGTTGCCAATATCCTTTGAGCCGCCAGAAGCGATCGAATTGTCGCTCAGGCCAATGCGCGTCGCCAAGCCCGAAAGGTTAACACCAGGGATAATCACGCCAATCGAACCCACGATACTGGTCGGCTGCACACGAATCCAGTCCGCCTGCATCGCCAAGTAGTAGGCACCAGAGGCCACAATGTCACCGCCGACCACGACGACCTTACGGCCAGGCTGACTCTGCTTAAACACCTCCAAAGCGTGATACAAGTTGTCGCTCGCTGTGACAGAGCCGCCCGGCGAGTTCACCACCAAGAGCAACCCTCTCACCGATTCATCTGCAGCAGCCGCCTTAATCGCATCCAAAACAGCCACATCGCTCGTCGGATCGGTATACCAAGCACTTGCCCACTCGCCCGTAATGACGCCATTCAATTCCAAACGAAGCACTGGAATTTTGCCTTCATCCACCTTCTCTGTCAAAGAAACAGTCTCTGGCGTCCACTGCTCAAGCTGTTGCTTCATCGAAGATTCCACTGCACTCCAGATGCCGACCCAAACCAGAAGGGGTGCCACAACAAGCAGGACCAAACTGAAAAAACAGCCGAGGCTAAAGCCCAGAAAACATCCTGGACGACGCGACTGCTTCGGCGTTGCCGCCGCAGGTGACGGGGTTTCAGGAGAAGCATTTGAGGTGTAGGCGGGATCTTGCATGGTGGACTCCTTTCAATTCAAACAAATGAACGCACAAGGTAACGATTCGGCAAAGGGCATTAGCCGATGTAACCTAATTCCTTCAAAATAAAATGATTCTTAAACCACTTCGGTTCCACGCGGACGAAGGGCACAATCTTACACCCATCTAATCCATAGGCTTCTGCGATTTCGGGCTCTGCAGAACGGCGCATGGCGCGTAACGTACGCCCCTTATTCCCAATCACCATTCCCTTTTGCGAGGGACGATTCACCAAAATGGTCGCGTTAACCGTCCACGTATTATCGGGATTTTCTTCAATCGTATCAATGCGTACACCCAATTCGTGTGGCACCTCTTGGTACAACTTACGAATCAACTTTTCACGCAAGATATCGGCAATCGCCAACTTACGCGGAAAGTCCGAGACAATATCTTCAGGGAAAAGCAATTCTGGCACTTCTGGCGCCAAATCAAAGAGCGCCTCCAAAAGCACATCGCACCCTGCCCCTTCGCCGGCAGAGAGTTCCAACCACGGAATCTTGCGCGAAGCGCCCTTCGTTTCTTGCAAACGCGCCCATGCTTCTTTGAACGCCACGGGATTATAATCGTGCGCATCGGCCTTGTTTAGGATAAAAAATGTGGGAATCTCTGCAAAGAGCGCGCGGCTCATCCACCCTTCGTCTTCCATTCGGACAGGTGAAGCCGCATCAAACACGACTAACAAAATATCTGCGCTTTCGCCGGCCGTTCGGGACATTTTATTCATCAATGTCCCAAGTTCATTCTCAGCCTTATGTGCGCCAGGCGTATCTAAAAAGACCAATTGTCCACGCGCCTCAGTCAAAATACCACGAATACGATTCCGCGTCGTCTGCTCCATACCGGAGACAATTGACACTTTTTCACCGACTAATCGATTCACAAGCGTGGATTTACCCGAATTGGTTCGCCCAACGACGGCAACCATTGCGGCACGAACACAGTTTTGATGCTTTTCCATAGCAATAGTTTATCAAAAACACCACTCTTTGTGATACTCCTAAAAACGTGCCTACGCGCAAAAAATCACGCCGCCCAATGGGTATTGGACGGCGTTCAAGTGATGATAACTCCTGCGTCACATGTTACGCTGTTGGGCGAGTCGCAATCAATTCGGCAATTGCCTTAGCGGTACGTTCCGTTGCACCCGGTGCGCCCAATGCTTCACGTACTTCTGCGTATGCTTTCAGAATCGCGCGGCGCTGCGGCGTATCACGCAAGTACGGCAATAATTCGGAGGCGGCGTTAAAGACGTTAAAGTCGCGTTGGAGCAATTCCGTCATGACGCCCTTCCCTGCGATGATATTGACCAAGCCCGCAAAGCGGAAGGAGGACTTCGGCAGGACCAAACGTGCCACGAGTTCCGTAAAGATGCTCACACGATAGGCTAAGATTGCAGGGCAATCCATCAAGCACGCTTCAAGCGTCGCCGTGCCGCTCGCAATCATTGCCGCTTTCGCTTGGCGCATCACATGGCGCGCATTCCCATCCACCACATTCAGATGACGCGGACACGGATACTTGAAGAGTAACCGCTCCACTTCCAAGCGCATCTTCGGCGTGGGCACAGGAATGATAAAGGAACACTTCCCGCGCTTCGTGATTTCAATTCGTCGTGCCGCCTTCAGGAAGGTCGGCAGAATAGAACGAATCTCACCTGCGCGAGAGCCTGGCAAAAGCGCAATCTGCTCTTCGCCATACCACGGCAACTTCGGTGCTGGCTCTGCCTTCGTTGCCTCCGCCTGTTCCACTAAGGGATGCCCCACATAGATGGCGCGCAACCCAACGGGTTCATACAGCGCGGGCTCAAAGGGGAAGATGCAGAGCAATAAGTCGTACGCCTTTGCCATTCGGTTAATGCGCCCTCGACGCCACACCCAAACCTTCGGCGAGATGTAGTGCACCGTGCGCACCCCTAATGCCTTTACCTTTTCGGCTAACGCGATATTGAAGGAGTAGTAGTCAAGCGTAATTAAGACATCCGGACGCCACGTTTCGGCAAGCGCCACCATGTCTTTCATCACACGCTTGAAGTAGCGCAACTTTGAAAGCACCTCAAAAATACCCATCGCGCCAAGCGCATCGGTATGGTGCAACAACTTTGCACCTTCGGCTTCCATGGCATTTCCACCCATCCCGCGCACGTCCAGAGCCCGATCTGGGAACTGTTCACGCAACGCTCGAATGAGCGCACCGCCATACATGTCACCGGAGACCTCTCCGGCGGCAATCATGACCTTTAGGGGTTCCGTCGTGCTCATAGGCTTATTCCGCCATGCGGGTAACAATCCGTTCGGGATAGCTTCCCTGTTCGGTCACACGATAGAGATGTGTCCAGTCTAAACCAACGACCTGACCTGGCGACAATTCGTCAATGACCATCCGTAAAGCGACCGAAGTTTCAGGGGCAGGCGCGCCATTACGCAATTTCACACGTACGGCAAACTCTTCCTGACGCGGATCGCCTTCTTTTTCATGCTGTTCGTAGGCGGTGTACTCCACGATAGAAAAGTGTGCATAGACACCCCCATGCTCGCACGCGTTCGGGCAGTCTGCCGTCATATGACGACAAGGGACTTCCGTTAACCCGTCAAAGCGCGCCAAGGTTTCGTGGCTTGAAAGTTTGACACCTTCAGGCAAAACGGTTTGTTGATACGTCACTGTCGCGCATCCAGAAAGCAGAGCCGACACCGCCAAGAGTGGAAGTAACTTTTTCATAGCACCTTTACTATAGCACAACACGTTGTCAAAACCTTACTTTTTTCTTTGTTTTTACAAACCGTATTCATCAGAGTGCGTGTAATGGATTTTCAACATCGCATCACACAAGCGCACGTTCCATGAATACCGCCCATTCCCCGCATGGATCAATTAGCGGGGGCAAAGAGTTCACGAATCGCATCTTCCACCTTTTGACGCGCTGCCTGCGCGCTCGCAGCGAGGGCATCTGCGCGTTCGAGAAGGCCATCGTAATTGATGCCCGCAGTGCCACCGAGGTGGGTCTTTTTCGCAATCACTGCATCAGGATCCATGCCACGAAGGTCTTCCAAGTGGTCACGCACTTGGTGATAGGCATCACGGAAGGGCATTCCACCCGCCACCAATTCAAGCGCGCGATCGGTCGCAAAGACACCTGGTTCGGCAAATGCCGCACGGCAAGCTTCTGGGTTAACGGTCAAGTTGTCTGCCATGAGCTTCATGATACGCAACGACGTACGCGTCACGCGCAAGCCTTCCATGTAAAGTTCCTTCGTATCCTGCAAGTCACGATTGTAACCGCCCGGCATTGCCTTAAGGATTACATTGGCAGAGGTGGCATACCCAACGAGTAACCCTGCCTTCGCACGAATGAGCTCAAGCACGTCAGGATTGTACTTCTGCGGCATAATCGAAGAGCCCGTGCAGAGTTCGCGCGGAAGGGTGAAGTAGCGGAATTCCGGCATGGAGAAGAGGATAAGGTCTTCTGCCAAACGGGAGAGCGAGAGCATAATCTGCGAGCAAGCAGAGAGCAACACCGCCTCATCCTTACCGCGAGCACAGGAGGCATAAAAGACATTGTGGTGCGGACGTTCAAAGGCGAGCAAGTCAGATGTCAGCTGACGATCAATGGGTAATGGCACACCATAGCCTGCTGCAGAGCCGAGCGGGCAGAGGTTGTTCGTCTTTGCTGCCGCTTCCAAGAGATAGGCATCATCCAGGAGCATTTCACCATAAGCGCTCGCCCACATGCCCACACTGCTGGGCATGGCGGGTTGCAAATGGGTACGCCCCACCAAGGGAATGTCGGCATGACGGCGAGCAAACTCAATGAGCGCACGCGCCAATTCGGCGAGTTCGGTGGTCAAATCATTCAATTCGTTCCGCACGTGCAAACGGATATCCACCGCCACTTGGTCGTTACGGCTGCGGCAGGTGTGCACCTTCTTACCAAGGTCACCCAAACGTTCGGTCAAGCGACGTTCCACTGCGAGATGTACGTCTTGGTCTGCGGCAGTAATGGTAAATTCACCACGACGCGCCTCTGCAATGATTTCTTTCAATCCTTTGAGCACTGCGATACGCTGTTCTTCCGTGAAGAGCACGGGCGTGTAATCCATTCGCGAGAGCATAGTGACGTGTGCCGCGGTGCCGATACAATCCACTTCGGCAAGTGCGAGGTCAAGAACGGGGTCCTTCCCTTCCGTAAAGGTGAGAACATCGGGATTGATTTTGCCAACAGTTGTGGCGGTATCATTGGCTTTCATAATAATCTCTTTCAGGGTGCCGAGGGTGTTTCAGAGGTGGATAACGTCGGCACCACGATTTCATCCGTTAGGAGTTCGTGATGGTTAAAGTAATTTTGTAAAATCTCTGCCGCTTCATCTGCTTGGGCTCTAAGCGTTTTATAGTCGTCTATGCCCTCGGAGATGTAAGCGGTGTACGCCTTGAGATAGAGCTCGCAGAGGTCACGAAAGGGTTGCGGGCGTGCCAACATCACGCGTCCAAGGCCATTGGCCATCGCAACAGCCGCTTCTGCATCCTGCGGCGTTTCTAATGACGCTCGCCAACGCTTAAATTGGCTCCGTGTCAGCGTTCCTGGCATAAAAATACGATCTGCTTGCGCTTTGAGCCAGGCTTGCCATGACGTTTCACTTAGCGTTTGACACAGTGCTTCAGAGTCCCACGGTGCTGTGAGTAAGGTGAGGCGGTTGTCCTTTTGCGCATAGACCGTCTCTTCCAAAAGCCACATGACAAAGAAGGCATCCATCTCTGGGCTGGTCTTTTCACGCGTCACAAGCACTTGCGCCACTGTAGGTGTGCCCGCCGCTTCAAGTTGTGCGGCCACGCGTTCATACGCCTCTACCTTCCAAAGATTTCCCTTTGAGGCATTAACCACCGCAGTGAGCCACCAATTCGGCCAAGCAAAGGCAGCATAGCGTCCTGTTTCCTCTCTCACCCGTTCACGCAAAAGTGCTTCTGCAATCCCTTCGCGAAGCACTTCTAAGTCCACGGTCTCTGGATTGGGCACGCGTAAGATGAGCTGAGAGAAGCCATCGCCCGTGCGGAAGACGCGCCGTTCAATCCCTGTTACGGAGTTGGTCTGCGTACCAAGCTCAATGGAAAGCGGCGAAAGGGTGGAGCCCAAGGGCAGAAAAGCTTCACTTAAATGCGTTCGCACCGTTTCTGCAAAACGCATCACGGGCCAACGCAAATTCGCGCGATCTGACGATGCGCAACGCACAAAGAGTACGCCCGAGGCAGATTGTACTGGCGGAGGAAGCGCCTTTAGACGATTGAGTGCTTCATTTTTTGACACCACACCCATCTCAGCCCCAACGCAAAGTGTGCCGAAGCCAACAAAGAGAGCAAGAACGAAGGTACGGGAAAAAATCACTGCGCGGGTGCTTCTTCAGGTGCTACATACTTGCGACAGACCACGCCGGCATTTGCAAGTAATTTACGCGTCTGCTCATCAAAGGCATAATTGCCCGCATACACGACCTCGCGAATCCCTGCATTAATAATCATCTTTGCACAGGTCAAGCACGGGGTGAGCGTCACGTAAATCGTTGAGCCCGCCAAACGAATGCCGTAGTAAGCCGCCTGACAAATAGCATTCTGTTCGGCGTGCACGCAGATACACTCTTCAAGAGAGGCGCCGCTTGCCACATTTCCTGAGCAACGCGGACACCCGCCGTCAAAACAATTGCGAATGCCGCGCGGGGTACCATTGTAACCCGTGGAGATAATGCGGTTTTCCGAAACAATGACCGCAGCGACCTTACGGCGAGAACAATTTGCGCGCGTCGCCACCACATTGGCAATCGACATGAAATACGTATCCCAATCTGGGCGGGTATCTTTACAAGTTTCGGCCATAACGGCTCCTCTTTTCAAAAAAATAAAACAATCTATTGGCAATCTCAGTCTGCGAGATCTTCAAGAATTACATAGACTTGAATCAAACGCGAAAGCGGCAGGAGGTAATCTCGATAGAGCGCCACAAGGTGACGCACCACAGATTCTGGCCCCCCCTCCAAATCAAAGTGTTCAATACGTGCGAAATTTACAATACGTGCAAGCACCTTCTCTTCCACAGCTTCATTCAGCAAGGCTTGCTCCACCGCGGCAGGATCACCTGTTTTCGCCGCGGCGCGCAGTTCAGGTGCGAGCTCAATTCGCTTACGCGCAATCACCTTTGTAGAGAAACGGCAACGACGCGCCAAGGCCGAAATCACCTCAGTGTCGGCATGCAATGCTTCACGTGGGTCTGCGTCTTCACCACGAGAAGCCAAATAAGGCACCACCATTGTGAGATAAAAGCGACGCAACAGACGCGTCTGCGCCGTCTGATCCCCCACCGCAAAGGCACGTGCCAAATCATGCAAATCCACAGGTTCTGCGTGAACGTAAAGCGTGGGGTTCAATGCATAGCGCCGACGCCCCGCAAAGGCACGAATCAAAGAGGCATCAATATCAGCAATCATTGCGCGCAAGCTCGAAAGCGCCGTCGTGGTTGAAGCATCTGGCACCGTCGACTGTGTTGTAATCGAATAATCGCCCAACACATGCACATCACGTGCCGCGCTACGAATATTCGCCAATATTGTCGCCAAAGGGATCCCAGAATTACCAATCAGTAATTCCATAAAGAAGGCATACTTCCACCGTTCCCCTCGCAACGGACGAGACTGGATAAAGGTAATATCCACCGTCTTAAGCGTCTGAAGCACTTCAAGCAAAGAGCCTGGATGATCATCGATCTCAACGCGTAAAAGCGCATGCGTCGATGGTAACGATGCCGCGCCCCCTCGAAAAGGTACTCGCCCGCCACGCATTTCCAATCGGAAAAAGCGCGTCGTATTCCCCTGCACATCCTGCACATCAGCACGGCGCAAGGTGAGCTTATAACGTTCTGCCGTTGATTCACCTGCCACTGCCGCAAGCGAAGCATCCTCAGCCGCCAACCGTGCAGCTTCTGCTGTAGAAGAGACTGCGACAAGCGGGACTTCTGGATAAATCTTGCTAAGCGTCTCTCTGCATTGGGCGAGCGCTTCTGCCTTTGAAAGGATCTGACGGATTGGCGTGGTTAAGTCACGCGAAAGAAGATGTTGGTGCACGGGAATCGCCCGACACTCCACCGCAGTCATTCCGGAGTGTTCTGCCAAGAGATCCATCACCTCGGTGACGGGGCCCTGAGAAGTGTTTTCAAAGGGGACCACTGCGGCACCCTCTGGGTCAATTGAGAGTTTGTGAAAGACCTCACGAAAATTAGCGCACGGCACAGGCGTCTCGTCCGGCTTTGCCATACGCGTAGCGGCACGATGCGAAAATGTCTCTTCTGGACCCAGATAATACAACTTCATAAAACTTCAATCCGTAAACACACGGTTCCACCGCGTCAAGAATCTCGCACCCTGTGTCAATGCCCACTTGGGTGCTAAAAGAACACCCGCGGTGACGGAATCCGTTCACCGCGGGTAACATGCACATTAGCGGCGCATTGCCTGAGCCAACTCATGCCACGGCTTGATTGCTTCGAGATAATCCCCGAAGGTGGCCGAAGGAATCTGTTGAGCGGCATCAGAGTAAGCGTGTTTCGGATCCGGATGTGCTTCCACCAAGAGACCATCGCAGCCTGCACCCAGTGCGGCGCGCGACAGAGGAATCACGAGTTCGAGCTTACCACCACCATGCGAGGGGTCAGCCACGATCGGCAAGTGCGTCAAACGCTTCGTGGCGGCCAAAGCACCCAAGTCAAGCGTGTTACGTGTGATGGTTTCATACGTACGAATGCCGCGTTCGCAGAGAATCACCTCGGTGCAACCATTTGCCATGAGGTATTCTGCGCTCTGCAACCATTCTTCCACCGTGCCAGCCAAGCCACGCTTCAAAATCACTGGCTTGCCAGCCTTACCGAGGCGTTCGAGCAAATCATAGTTCTGCGAATTGCGAGCGCCCACCTGGAAGATATCCGTCACTTCCATGAGGCCTTCAATCTGGTTCGGGCCTGGCACTTCAGTGATGAAGGCCACATCCGGGAAATCCTTCTTCACTTCACGCAACACGCGAATACCCTCTTCCTTCAAACCCTGGAAGTCATAGGTCGACGTACGAGGCTTGTAAACCATTGCGCGGATAATCTTGATGCCCAGCTTCGTGAGGTCAGAGACCACAGCGTGGAACTGATCATAGCTTTCCACAGCGCAGGGGCCTGCCATCACGGGGATGTTCCCGCCGCCAATCTTTACGCCCTTAACCTCAATTACCGTATCCTCCGGCTTGAAGTCACGCGACACCAACTTATACTTCTTGCTCACGTGAATAATCTCCTGAACCGTATCTAAGGCTTCCAACTGCGCCACCGTCTGCGGATTGATTTCATTGCCGATGCACGCGATCACAGTCTGATCTGCGCCCGTCGTCACACGCGGTTGATAGCGCAACGACGTAATCCAGTCGCAAATCGTCTGTACTTCAGCCTGGGTTGCCGTTGGTTTCATGATGATAATCATCGTTCGTCTCGCTTTCTTTTATAAAAAAACCGCCACTCCTTCCGAGGAGCGCGGCTGGTCTTAAAGTCATCCTGTTCAATTACATCAACGGATGGCCCGAGCAGCACGCGCGGGATTCCCGGTAAAGTAAAAGAAATAGGCAATTCGTTTCATCACTGATTACATTAACAAAGCCACGCCACCAATGCAAGCAAAAAAATGAAAAAGATAGCCGTGCGTGATGTGTCATAGTAATGTGCACCGAAGAAAAATCCAGTTATGTCACACTATTGCTCCTATGTGTCATTTGAATGTGCACCGAAGGAGCTACACCATGACGGCAAAAACAACGAGGGAATACATGACTAAAATGAAGTTAAGATATGCACGTGCAAAACATCGTTCGGAGCGAAGTGCATTGATTGATGAGGCTGTCACAATGACAGGTTTTTCACGAAAATATGTTATTCGATTATTATGTGGAAGTCGTGTATACAAAAAGCATCGTGGTCGTACTCCAACGCATTCAAAAGATGCACGTGATCGTCTTGTTAAAATTTGGCTCGCTTTTGGACAGATGTGTAGTCGATATTTACATTCGATAATTGAAAAAGCAATTGCCGACTATCAAGAGGCGCGCCCCAATGTCTATTTCTCGCCAGAGGTCATTCGTGAACTTTTACAGATGAGCCCTTCTACAATGGCACGTATTCTGAGGCCACACCAATTCCAGATGCGCTCTGCTAATAAGCGTTCCGGGAATAAAGCTATGATTGCTGCTGGGATTCCTGCTGCACCTGGAACGTTATACGAGAAAAAGGGGTCGTTTGTTCTTCAAGTTGACACGGTAGCACTCTGCGGGGGCAATATACGCGAGAGTTTCTTTTGGATCTTACATGTCACTGAAGTTGAGACACAGTGGAGTATGTGTGCGCCTGTTTGGAATCGTGGTTCAGAGGCGACATGTATGGCTTTAAAACACATTTTTGAACGTCTCCCATTCACTCCCAATGTCATCCATGTGGATAATGGTGGAGAATTCATTAACCACCATCTTTTAACGTTTCTCAAAACCTATTATCCTAACATTCTTTTTACACGCTCACGCCCCTATCATAAAAATGACAATCACCGAATTGAACAAAAAAATGGCTCAATTATACGTACCCTTTTTGGAGATTTAAGATTTGATGACTTTGAGCAATATCAAGCCCTTACTGAATTGTGTGAGCAATGGAGCCTACTCTACAATCTTTGTATTCCATATACACGCCAAATCTCAAAAGTACGGCGTATTACATCCAAAGGAATTTCCTATAAACGTAAAATTGACGACCCCTTAACGCCTTATCAAAGACTTGCTCAAATCATCCCATTGCCACCATCGCCAAAATACAATGCAGTGAAGATTCGATCTCAATGTGAACGAATGCTAAATCGCCTCTTTTCTACGCAACATTCAGCTCGTTCTATGGGGAAGGACGGCATGCCGTCCTTCCCCATAGAACGCCTCTCCTTCGGTGCACATATCAATGACACACTTAACTCACACATCTTCAACCATTTACCGCATCTTCGGTGCACTTTTTATTTGACACATTACGAGGTTATCCTCAGGGTTATCTTCAGGACTCCTCTGGCCTGACACAAAGAGATTAATCATCAAGTGCGTCTCCTTGTCATAAAGAAGCGCAGAAAAGAATGACGCAGCAAGGTTTTTCATAGCGCCGAGTTGCGCGACGGGACAAGAGATAGCGACCTCGCGTTAAAAATACATGCTCGCCCTCTAAGGACTGCATGTGGATAGATTAGACGGGCAACCGCCTGTCGCTCAAATAGATTATGGATAGGTTAAGGATAGACTAACCATTTACGACGTAAAGCCCCCACCTCACTTCTTTCTCCCCTTTTCTCCCGTGAGCACCAGTGAAAGCATCCGTCAGGATGCGTAGCGTGCAGGGCTCAGTCCTGCCGCGGGTGCAGGGGTGCGAACCCCTGTCTGAGGGGCGTGGGGCGAAGCAGCCCCCACATCGTCCTCTTTTCTCTATACCGTGGGCGATGTGAAGCAGCGCCAACCAGTGCCAAGGCGCTTTAACTCAAGGCGCGCAACGCCCTCTGTTTTACCATTGGGTGCGGTCGAGGGCGCGGTATTGGATGGCTTCGAAGAGGTGGGGTTGGCCAATTACTTCTGCGCCGTCCATGTCGGCGATGGTTCGGGCCACACGAAGGATGCGGGTGTAGGCGCGTGCGGTTAGGCCCAGTTCGCTCATCGCCATCTTCAAAATAGCTTCGGCGGCAGGGTCAACGGGGCAGAAGGTCTGCAATTTTCCTGCGGGGAGATCTGCATTGCACCGTACACCGGGCAGATTGCGATAGCGTTCGGCCTGAAGGGCGCGAACGCGCAGGACGCGTTCGCGAATCGTGGCAGAGGATTCACCCTGCTCTTTTGACGAGAGTGCCTCAAAGGGGACCGCGGGCACTTCCACATGGAGGTCGATACGATCTAAGAGTGGACCAGATATCTTTGAACGATAACGGCGCATTTGGGGTTCGCTGCAGCGGCACTCGCGTTTGGGGTCGCCCGCAAACCCACACGGGCAGGGATTCATGGCGGCCACAAGCATGAAGTCTGAGGGGAAGGTGAGCGTGCCTGCGGTGCGGGCAATGGTCACTTCGCCGTCTTCAAGGGGTTGGCGCATGACTTCAAGGACGTGACGTTGGAATTCGGGTAATTCGTCCAAGAAGAGGACGCCACGGTGGGCAAGAGAGACTTCGCCGGGCGTGGGATGGGTGCCACCACCGATAAGCCCTGCATCGGAAACGGTGTGGTGCGGCGAACGGAAGGGGCGTTGGCGAATCAGATCGTGTTCCTTCAAGGTGCCTGCCACGGAGTGAATGGCGGTAACTTCCAAGGCATCTTCCATGGAGAGGGGCGGCAGAATCGAGGGGATTCGGCGCGCCAACATCGTTTTACCGCTACCGGGCGAGCCAATCATGAGGATGTTGTGACCGCCACTCACGGCCACTTCAATGGCACGGCGTGCGGCTTCTTGTCCTTTGATATCGGCAAAATCTTCTCCACCTGGGGGCAACGAAAAGACAACTTCTCGGTCAATTGTGTGAACTTCTGGTGCGACTTGTCCTGCGAAGAGGGCGGCGGCTTGACGTAAATCGCGCACGGGCCACACTTCGATGCCCTCCACCAATGCCGCCTCATCGGCATTTCCCGCCGGCACGGCGACCTGCTTAAATCCCTTGTCACGCAAGGCTAAGACGATGGGCAAAACACCTTTTACGCGGCGCACCTCGCCGCTCAGGGCGAGTTCACCTACGATTGGCACCTGCTCCAAGCGTGGCAAGGGCATGACATCGCCCGCGGCAAGCAGCGCTAAGGCGATGGGCAAATCATAGAGCGGGCCCTCTTTCTTCAAGTCTGCGGGGGCGAGATTGACGGTGACCGCCGCGGGCTTGAGTTTGAAGCCACTGTTTTTAAGGGCGGCGCGGACACGGTCGGTGCTCTCTTTCACCGCCGCATCAGGCAATCCCACCACGCGGGTGCGTGGATCTTCAGAGGGAACGGCGTGGACCTCAATCTCAACTGGCGCCGCACCGATGCCCTGCACGGCGGCCGCATAGGCTTTCGTCAACATCTTACTTAGTCTCCACGGGCTCCAAGGGCGAGGGCAAGGGGGCGCAATTAATGCCCAAGAAGCGCAGACGCGTCACAGCGCCAGGGATACGCTTGGCAAAATCCTCCCACGAACGCTTCTCCTGGGCCGTCCAACCTGCTTCGGAGAGGGCGGCGGCGCGGGGCCACGCCTTCCACTGTTGGTCAGCGCCATCCCAGATGTATTCGCTCCAGAGATTACCCTGCAGACCAATCACGTGGTGCTGCATGTGTTCGGGGATGCCTGCGGTGGGGTCAATGCTATAGGTCTTCGCCACGGTAATGCAGTAGCCATTGTATTCATAGGGATCCTGTGCGTAAGTGAGGCCCTGACCATAATCGAGATAGGCATAGTCATTGGGTGCCATCACAACGTTGTGCCCCATGGCTGCGGCACGAATGCCTCCCTGCTTCCCACGCCAACTCATCACTGCGGCACCCTTCGGCAGTCCACCTTCCAAAATCTCATCCCACCCAATCAAATGACGCCCTTTTGACTCAAGATAATCGGCGAAGTGTTGGATAAACCAGGTCTGCAAATGGTGACTATTGCGTAAGCCCTTTTCCTGAATGCGTGCCTGACACTTCGGGCAGACATTCCAACGATCTTTCGGCGCCTCGTCACCACCGCAGTGGATGTATTTTGAGGGGAAGAGTGCCATCACTTCATCCAAAATCTTCTCCATGAAGGGGAAGACGGCATCATTGCCTGCGCAGAGAATGTCGGGTTCCACGCCCCACATCCAGCGCGGCTTGAAGGGGCCACCCGTGCAGGAGAGTTCGGGGAAGGCCGAGAGAATACAAAGTGCGTGGCCCGGCATTTCAATTTCGGGTACAATCGTAATGTGACGTGCAGCGGCATAGGCCACGATGTCACGAATCTCTTCCTGCGTGTAAAAATAGGGACCATAAGACTTGCCATCCGGACGCCAACGGTCACGCGGCAGGGCAGAATTGTCACGCGTAGCGCCCTTAGCTGTCAGTTCGGGATAGGCCTTAATCTCAATGCGCCAACCCTGGTCATCGGTGAGGTGCCAGTGCAAGGTATTGAGCTTGTAGGCCGCCATGGCATCAATCATCTCGCGGATGGCCGCACCGCCGAGGAAGTGACGGCAATCATCCACCATGAGACCACGCCACTGCAAGCGCGGCGCATCCTTCACAGTGCGCGCAGGCGCCGCCCACTTCACGCCCGGACGCTTGGTGCGCGAATACACCTGCGGGGGCAACAACTGACGAAAGGTCTGGTAACCATAAAAGGCGCCGGCAGGCGTGGCAGCGCGAATCATCACCTGCTGTGAACGCACCTCAAGTGCGTAGGCTTCGCGCCCCTCAATCGTTGTATCCTTCTGGAAGAAAATGGCAGGAAGTGCAAATTCCGCACCCGCATCAACGACTGGCAACGCAAAGCCCGTACTGCGACGCATTTCCATTGCGGCAATCTCCGCCTCGGCTCGGAACGCAGGATCAGTAACGAGCGAGGTCTTTTCTGTCATCACGAAGGGTGGAGTCTTCAGCGCTTGAATCTCTTGTGGCAAGGGAATCACAGCCATTAAAGGTAAAGCGAGACAGGTGGCGAAGCCCAACAGCAGGGCCCACTTTTTCGTTAGGTTCAGCATCGGTAATAACTCCAATTATGAATTTAAAGCGTGAATCGTGTAGCAGTGCCGTTATTTACTACGCATGCTGCGCAAGGCGCTCGCCGAGGTGACTTGGAAGGCCGAAAGACCAAATTCAGGTAAAATCGCCAACAGGTGATCAAAGATATCACTCTGGATTGATTCATACTGCGCCCAAATGGTCGTATTCGTAAAACAATAAATCTCAAGCGGCAAACCACTCTCTACGGGGGGAAGTTGGCGCACCATCAAGGTCATGTTTTTATGAATCCTTGGGTGATTTTTGAGATAGGCAATGCAATAGGCTCGAAAGGTGCCGAGATTCGTCAGGTGGCGTGCATTCGCCATTGATGCCGAAGCCTCTACCGCACTGGCATTCTCTGCGGCGAGTTCCTCCTCCTTCTTCGCGAGGTACTCTTTCAACAACTTAATCTTTCGCCAATGCGACAACATCGTTTCATCCGCGAAGCAGACGGTATCAAGGTCAATCTGAATCGAACGTTTAATGCGGCGCCCTCCCGCCTCTACCATCCCACGCCAATTGGTGAAGGGTTTGGCAATAAGATCATAGGCTGGGACCGAGGTAATCGTCTTGTCAAAATTCTGCACGCGTACCGTGGTAAGGGCAATGTCAATCACATCACCATCTGCATCTGTGCCAGGCACCACAATCCAGTCGCCAATCTTTACAAGGCCATTGCCAATCAAGGTAATGCCCGCCGTAAGGCCCAAAATGGCATCTTTGAAGATCAACATAAAGATGGCCGAGAGGGCCGTGAGACCCGAAAGCACATAGGTCGGGTCGCGACCCAACACAATAGCAATCATGCCCACCGCCGCAAAGAGGTAACCCAAGAGACTCAAGACTTGGAAGATGCCCTTGTGCGGAGAGGCGGTAACACCGCGACGTTCGTTGCCAATCAGGTAAAAGATGTTCATCAATGCCGCAAAGGATCGCGCACAGATAAGCAAAAACCAGAGTTGAATCCCCACCAACAAAATCTTCGTGAGGGTGCCCTCATCAAAGAAAAAGGCCAACATACCGCGCGCCACCAAGAGAGGCACCACCTTGAGTAAGCGTGGGAAGAGGGGCGACTTGAGCACCAAGTGAAGCGTGGGGATATGACGCGAAGGGCGCGCGAGGCGAAGACGAATCAAGCCATAGAAAAGACGCACCACAACATATGAGCCAATTGACAACCCGACGAGGACCGCCAGAAGGACCGTGATGCGCAAGGGATAAGGTTCTATCGCCATTAGCGTCTGGTCTGCCATCTCAAACCAATGAAGTAAAGTCGTCATGCAGTTCTCCTGTGATGTGCTATTGCGTAGACCTTAAAGTCCTTTATAAACAGAACCTGGCGCGGGAGCGATGGGATTTTGATAACCCTCTTCCTTGAGAATCTTACACATTTCGGTAACCTTCTCAAGTTCTCCGTGTACGGCGAAGACGTGTTTCACCTTCTTATCAGGGTTTACTGCGCGGACCCATTCGCGGAGGGCATCACGGTCGGCGTGGGCAGAGAGGGCGTTAATGGTGTGGACGCGGGCATTGAGTTCAAATTCCTCACCGAGAATCTTGAGCGGAGAGGTCAATTCCACAATGCGACGGCCGAGCGTGCCTTCTGCCTGATAGCCCACAATGAGGATGATATTGCGCGGATCTGAGACGTTGTTCTGTAGGTGATGCAGGATGCGTCCGCCTTCACACATGCCGCTGGCGGCGATGATAATCATCGGGCCCTGTGCCTTATTGAGCGCCTTGGACTGTTCGGCCGTGGAGAGGAATTCTAAACCGGGCATGCGGAAGAGCTCGATGCCACGACGAAGGAGTTCGCTCGCATTTTCGCCATAGCAGCTCTTATGCTTGGCATAGATTTGGGTGGCTTTTAGCGAAAGGGGCGAATCTACGTAGATGGGCACCTGCGGAATCTTTCCCTCGCGCAGCAACTCATTGAGGAAGAAGAGGATCTGTTGGGTGCGGCCCACACTGAAGGCGGGGATGATTAACTTAGATTTTTGTTGGACAATGTCTAAGATGTAATCGCGCAGACGAGCCGAGATATTGATGCGCGGCGGGTGCACGCGGTCGGCATAGGTGGACTCCACCATCAAGACATCGGGACTCTTCGGAATGTCTGGCGGCGGAATGATGGGTTGGCCTGGTTGGCCAAGGTCGCCAGAGAAGAGCAGACGGCGCGGGGTGCCATTGGGCTGCATCGCTAAAATCTCAACGAGTGCCGAGCCCAAAATGTGCCCTGCGTTATGGAAGACTGCGCCGACGCCCTTCCCCAAGTCAATCGCGCGTTTGTAAGGGATGCCCTGCATCTGCGAGAGGGTTTGCGTCACATCGGCATCGCTATAGAGCGGCTCAAAGAGTTTTTTACCTTCAAGCTTACGGCGACGGTTTACAATCTCCACATCGTGAGCATTGATGTACGCGCAGTCGTGGAGCATGGGATTGCAGAGGTCTCGCGTGGCTTCTGTGGTGTAAATGGGGCCACGATAGCCTGCGCGAATCAAGGAGGGCAAGTTGCCACTATGGTCAATGTGTGCATGGGAAAGCAACACACAGTCAATTGATGTGGCGTCAATGCCCAACTGACGATTGCGCTCGAAGGCCTCCTTACGATGACCTTGATACAAGCCGCAATCCAACAAAATTCGCAGTCCATTCACCTCAATCAAATGCATTGACCCGGTGGTTGTCTGCGCTGCGCCGTGGAATGAGATCTTGAACATACCCAACTCCTTTCCCTATACAAGAGAAAGTTTAACAAAAAAAGAGCCACGGCAACCGCCGTAGCTCCCGAAAAACAAGGTGTGTCACTTAAGATTGTGTAACCTGAAGCGCTTGCAATTTCGCCACAATGTCACGCACCCCCGTATGATGCCATGCATCTAAGGTGACCGAACCCGTGGCAAACACCGCCTTCAAAATACCGCGCTTCTCCCATTGACGCGTGTCTAACGTCTGCAACTCTGCGAGCAGGTACTGGCGCGACTGCTGGCCGAAAGAAACCGTTAGGGCCGTCTCGTCCAAGGTAAACCGCGTCAAGAAGCGCACCCCAAGTAAGCCCAATAGCCCAAATGCCGCCAAGAGTCCAATCCCCGCGCTCACAAACTGCGCATGGATATCCTCCGCACTATACACTGGCTTCTGCAACACGGCTTGGGCCGCCGCGACCTCCATCGCGCGCGGATCGCCTGCACGAATCCATGAATTAAAGGTGTCGCTATACTTTGAAGGCACCTGCAAATTTGCCGCCCTAAATGCCTCCACCAGTGGTGCCGTGCCAGTCTTCGCGGTGTTCATCCAATCGGTTGCCGTCAAATCACGCTGCGCCAATGCTGCCGTCACGGGTGCCACCGCCTCATTTTGCGCGGGATAACCAATCTTGCCGTCATACAAAAACCATCCCGACAGCGCGATAAACAATGCCGCTACACCTAAAAACCGCAGTGCATACTCACGATTAATCTGCGTTGTTATCACTGCGCCTTCAGCACGCTTTTCTGTCTCTGACATACCCATTTCTTCACTCGCTTTCATGCGTGTTCTCAATCATTTTGAGGCTTAAGTATAACACATCACCGCCCCTGCGTCCCACCTTCTGCCCATTAACAAAGCTTTCGTCCTCTTTTAGGGCAAGCAGTCCGAAGCAATCTCGGCAGAGTGGGTTTGGAAAGTAAGTTACTTTCACCTGACAAAGTAAGTTACATCCAAGCGCAAAGTAAGTTAGATTCAAGCGCAAAGTAAGTTACTTATAAAACCCACTGTAAGTTACTTATAAGACCCAATAGAAGTTACTTCTTTTCCGAACCTGCGCTACTCTTTGGCGGAACTTCGATAGCAATCCTTCTCAAAAGCTTTAGCCTTGGAGCAAAAAGGCACAACCTTCTCCGCACAATGGCTGCAGTATTCTTTCAGTATCGCAATGTAAGCTTTCCTTTTAAGAAGACTTTCCACGGGGCTCACGCGCCTACGCAACGCCCAAACGCGCTGCATCCACGGCTTTTAAGTCCTTACATCCACGACTTTTAGAGGTGACATTACTGCATTCACCCTCCGCACAGCTGCTAACGTGTAGGCCGTGCATTCAGGGTGTGTTCGAGGGGGATTTGTGCTAAACTATTCGTTATGAAACAGATAAAGGGAATTGTCTTCGATTTCGGCGGCGTGATTTCGGCGGCGCATGATGAAACATTTTGGGCGAAGGCTCGCGCAGTGACGGGTTGGAGCCGAGAGGAAATTTGGGCGGGGTGGCGCCGGCATCGGTGGATGTTGGACGCAGATTTCATCACGCCACAGGGGCTCTATCATCTCATTGGTAAGGATTTGGGAGCCGTGCCCGATGGGAAGACCTTGGACTTGCTCGCTGAGATGGACTATGATTCGTGGGCAGTGCCAAATCCTGAAACCTTACAGTGGGCAAAAGAATTGAAGGCGGCGGGTTATAAAATTGGTATTTTGACCAATATGCCAACCTCGTTTATCCCGTGGTTTAATCGTGCTGCGGCAGCATTTCGACAACTTGCCGATGCAGAAGTGATCTCTGGCGTGGAACACATCGTAAAGCCTGACCCTGCCATTTACGCACTTATGGCGGCGCGTTTAAACTTGCCCGCCGCGCAACTCTGCTTCTTTGACGATATGCTCCCCAATGTTGAAGCCGCCAAAGCTTGTGGATGGCACGCCGCACAGTTCTCAACGGTTTCGTGCGCGCAGGCAGCATTAGCCGAAATGGAGTAAGGATTTTTATGAAACCGCGCGCCCAAAAAGCCCAACCGCACCCTGTGGCCCCTGCCCCATCTGCCCTTAAGTGCTATCTGGAGCGACTTCGTAACTTGCCGTGGGAACGCATTGCATTCTGCGTTACGCTGGGCACGCTCCTATTAGCTTCGCTTCTTCAAACCGAGCTTCTCATGAAACTCGGTGGGCGCGCCTTGTGTTATGCAGACTGGGCGGGCTTTTGGGAGGCGGCGACACGTCCTGTTTCGGGTGGCACACTCGCATGGTGTGGCGCGCTTCTCGCAACGCTTTTCCAAGTGCCGTGGTTGGGAATGTTTGCCTTTTTGGGGCTTTCAGTCGCAGTGGTCTTGCTTGGGCGCCAATGGTGTCGCTTGAATTGGTGGGCGGCTGTAGCGCCGTGCATCCAGGTCGTTCTCCAACTCACCTTTTGCGGCTTTAGCGCTTGGATTTTCCAAGAGCCCGCCTTCATGCAAACGTATCTGCTTGAATGGGCGGCGTGTCTCTTTGCATTGGGCACAGTGAAACGTTATGGCGCGTGGGGCATTTTGACGGCGCTCCTCTATCCAATTACGGGCATTTCGCTCCTTTTGGGTTTGGTGGGCGCGATTCTTCTGAAGAAGATTAGCCACCTTACGCGGGTGCTCTGCCTTGCAACGACGCTTTTGGCGGTCATGGGGTGGAAGTGGTTTTGTTATGCAGATCCCTCGTGGCCAAACCTCTTAAAGACGCAAACGTGGTTTCTCTTTGAGTCTGGTGCGTTGTGGTGGGATGTCTTTACCCTTTTAGCCCTCAAGAGCGTCTTTACCGAATCGGCCTGGTCTGTGCGGTTGGCCGCGGCAACACCGCTCAAACGCGCACTTGTAGCCATCGCCACGCCCCTCTGCTTAATTGTTACCCTCTGTCTTATTCGCGACCCGAATACGCTTTACGACATTTTACGCTGCGAACGGAATCTGCGCACTGGAGATGGACGCGCGGCATTACAACTCCCCGAAGCGCAAGTCATCGGTCATCGAATGTTGTCTGCCTACTACATTCATGGTTTGTGGCGCGCAGGGCAATTAGAAGACAAACTCTTCGATATGCCGTGGAAGGTCTCACACAAGTCTAGTACCATTGACACGATGAGTCTGGATGGGTATTGGCTACTGTATCACTACGGCATCGTACAAATGGCGCGCAGATGGTGTTATGAAAGCGTCATTAAACTCGGTTGGACACCAGATGACTACGCCTTGCTCACCAAGGTGGCACTCGTTTGCAACGAAATGCCACTGGCGCGCCGTTATGCACAACAACTCGCCCGTCTCCCTTTCCGTGGCGCAGAAGCGGCAGAATACCTCTCCTATACGCAGGGTACACCCATTCCTAAAACGCATGAATTGTGGCGCATCGCCGAACTACATCTTCGGCTCGTGGCAGATGAAGGGTCGCCCACATTTGAAGCAGGCAAAAAACTTGAAGAGGGAATCTATAATCGTTATGCCGTCCTAAAAAATGGCAACCGCGATATGGTCGCGCTCTATTTGTGTTCTTCCCTCCTCTTACAGGACACCACTGCGCTGACGGAGAACTTTGACGTCATCTGCAGCGTTTGGCCACAGCGCCCCTTGCCGCGCGCCTTTCAACAAGGTTTACTCGCCGCCGCCGCAACGTTGCCTCCAGAACAACAACCTCGTCTAACGGTTGATCTCTTCTCGCCAGGCATGTTTGAAGCCTTTCAGGCCTTCCAAAAAGAAGCCCCCACGGCTAACCCCGCCGCTGAAGCCTTTCGTAAGCGTTTCGGAAAGTCCTATTGGTATTATGCCACTTTTGTACAGTAAGATGGCCAGAGTTGTGTTAGACTATACACCACATGAAGCGTAAACCCAACGAGTATGATTTTGTCTATGCCGTCCGGCACACGGAGATTCTCCATGCGCCAAAGCGGATTTTAGACCCGTTTGACCAAACAACCATCGACTACACACTCATCGCACAGCCGATGGATAACCCCAATCAAACCTGCATCCGCGAAGGTAAACTCCAAACCTTCCCACCACATCTCGTCCTGCCGCAAGACATTTTTACGCAAGAACTCGAAGGATTTGGTCAACAAGCACAAAAATACCTTGAGTTCCTCAAGCAACACGCCTCCCGAATTCGCATTCTGCGTTATTCTTACCGCTTACGCCGTGAAACCTATCGCGAAACCATTGTCAATGAACCCATTGAACTCATTCGCGAACAAGCCCTCGCACGCCACACCGAAAGCACCAATCCCTATGCCGCCCTCGTACAAGGCGTGGATGAACCTTGGGACGTCTGCCTGCTCCATCTCTTCATGAAACTCGTGCAAGCCTCCGTACCAAAGGCGCTTGATGCCATTGAGAAGCGTGCGAAAAACAATTTTAAAGAGCAGCTGCGCCCCGATGATCGTTCGGAAATTGAACACGCCTTCGCCGCCGCAGAAAAAGACCCCTCGCTCATCCCCCAGCTTGGTAAACTCCTGCGTGATAAAGGTCTTTTTGAAATCTATCAAGACCGCTTCTTCGCGCTCCTCGCCTAAACCCTCATTCACTCAACACTCGATCAGCGCGTGACACCCAACCATGCCACGCGCTATTCAGTGTGGTACCAAACGACAAAGACACCCTTGGCGAAGGGAGATATGGGTCGTGGCATTTATGGGACACATGCGACACATAGGACATATAGGACATGGCCACTTCGGCCGCCACCTCATCCCTTTTATCGCTTCAATCGCTTTTATCCTTTTTTATACCTTTATGGAAGGCTAATGAATCTAATAAAAAACAAAGCCGTCCAATATGTGGACGGCTTTGTTTTGACTACTCTTTTTAGAATTAGAGCGCTTTGATTGATTAACCTTCGAAGCCGTGAAGGGCGAGGAAGTCGGTGCGATAGCCTGCGATGTCGGTGGTAGTTTCCACGTTTTCAGGAGCGAGCGCTTCCATGAGCTTATCAACAGCGGCCTGGATTTCAGGGCGCATTTCCCAGTCATCAATGCGGATACGGCCAGCTTCATCCACGGGCACCACGCCATCAGCGCGGTACATGAATTCGCGGAAGAGACGGTCAATCTGATCAAGGCAGTCTTCGTGGAGACCTGCTTCCTTCATCACCTTGAAGAGGCAAGAGATGTAAGGAGGCATTGCAGGAATCACTGCAGAGGCGCGGGTCACCAGAGCCTTATTGACGGAAACGACGCCATAGCCGTTCAAATCCTTCAAGGTTTCGGTGATGGCCTTAGCGGAAGCTTCGAGGTTTTCCTTCGCCTTGCCGAGGGTACCAGAGCGGTAGATGTCCTGAGTGCACTTCGGACCGATGTAGGAATAAGCCACGGTCTTGCAGCCTTCAGCGAGGAGACCCTGTGCCTTCAGGTAGTCAATCCAGAGAATCCAGTCTTCACCACCCATGACCTTAACGGTAGCAGCGATTTCTTCTTCGGTAGCAGGTTCGACAGCGACTTCCTTCATTTCGCAAGTCATGATGTCGAGCGTGCGGGCCACGTGCGGCTTACCAATCGGCTTGATGGCGCTCTTGTAGAGAATGCCGTCCTTAGGATCGGTGCGCATCGGCGAAGCGAGGGAGTAAACCACGAGATCAAAGGGCTTAAAGCCATTGTCACGGGCCAACTGAGCCACGGTTTCACGGGTAGCATCTGCGAAAGCGTCTGCGGAAATGGTGATTGCCTTAAGGCCTTCAGCCTTGGCCACTTCATCAAAGGCTTCGTTGTTGTACCAACCGGGAGAGCCAGCCTTGCGGTCTGTGGGGGCACGTTCAAAGGAAACGCCAAGGGTTTCCGCCTTGGGACCACCGAACGCAACAGCAATACGGGAAGCGAGGCCATAACCGCCAGAGCAACCAAGCACGAGGACGCTCTTCGGGCCATTTTCAATGGGGGCTTTCGCCTTTTCACGCGCAATATCACGCAGGGTAAACTTCTTGCAGCCTTCGCCGTCTACATTGAGGCAAAGCCCGCCACGCACTTTGGGTTCTTCAGCCATGGTATGACTCCTAAGCAGGATGGATTGAAAATTAGGGATTATTCGGTCAAGGAACCAGCCGGCACCACAAGGCAGAACCACTGGGCTTCAACAGCGACGAGCGGATTGCCGCGCTTGTCAACTTTCCCAACGATGATGCCCTTGCCCTTCTGTTCCAAACGGCGACCGGTAGCCTTCACGGTCTCAATTTCGTAACGCACGGTGTCGCCAGGGCGAACCTGATTGATGAAACGGACTTCTTCAAGCTTTGCAAAGAGGAAGAGCTTTTCATCTTTATCGGTCGAACCGAGGCGATAACCTGCACCACCGCACTGTGCCATGGATTCCACGAGAATCACACCGGGGCAAACCGGATAGTCTGGGAAGTGACCCTTGAAGAATTCACGGTCAGGACCGTAATCGACTTCAGCAATGGTCTTTTCCTGGGAGCATTCGATGATGCGGTCGCAGAAGAGGAAAGGATCGCGGTGGGGCAATACGGTTTTGATAGCTTCTTGGTCGTACATGATGACTCCTTCAAAGGGGTGCGGTAAGAATTAAGAAAAATTTACGTTTGTTTCACAGGCAACGTCTTCATCCAAATTGCCTGTTGACAATCCGCCTACCGGCAGATTTTCGGCAGTACGGAGGCGAACATGCGTTTCGCCTCCGTCACTACCATTCACGCACTTAGGCGCGACGAAGGATCAACGAGGAGTTGTGGCCGCCGAAACCAAGGGTGTTGGTCATGGCGATGTCGAGCGGAGCTTCGACGCCCTTGTTGGGCACCATATCCAAATCGCATTCAGGATCGGGGGTGTTGTAGTTAATCGTCGGCGGATAGAAGTTGTCGTTGATTGCCTTGAGGCAGACGAGGGCTTCCAAAGCACCGGTAGCACCGAGGAGGTGACCCGTCATGGACTTGGTGGAGCTCATCTTCAACTTGTAAGCGTGTTCACCGAAGACAGCCTTGGCAGCCTTGGTTTCCATGGGGTCGTTGAGGCCCGTGGAGGTGCCGTGTGCGTTGATGTACTGCACGTCTTCAGGCTTGATGCCAGCATCAGCGATGGCCATCTTTTCAGCGAGAATGATACCCGATGCTTCAGGGTCGGGAGCGCACACGTGGTGAGCATCGCCACCTGCACCATAACCTGCGACTTCGCCGTAGATCTTAGCACCACGAGCCTTAGCGTGTTCTTCGCTTTCGAGCACGAGGATTGCAGCGCCTTCGGACATGATGAAGCCATTACGTTCCTTATCGAACGGACGGCATGCCTTGAGCGGATCTTCCGTAGTGGAGAGCGCGTGCATTGCCTGGAAGCCACCAACGCAGTATTCTTCGATGGTGGATTCTGCACCACCAGCAATCACTACGTCTGCACGACCATTACGAATCATGTCGAGTGCCACGCCGATTGCGTCCGTAGATGCAGAGCAAGCGGTGGAAACGGTGAGGACGGGGCCCTTAGCCTTGAGGTAAATGGAGACGTTGCCGGGACCTTCGTTGGCAATGAGCATCGGAATGGTCATCGGACCGATACGACGGGGACCCTTTTCAAAGAGCGTCTTGTAGGTGGGAGCGTCAACTTCCTTACCGCCGATACCCACGCCGAGGATGCAACCCACGCGAGCAGGATCAACGCCCTTAGCGGGTTCCTTACCCACGGTCTGCCAAGGATTGGGGCATTCTTCGGTAGCAGCAGGAAGTTCTGCATAACCTGCATCCACCCATGCCTGCTTAGCAGCGGCCACAGCATACTGAGCGAAGAGCGCCAAACGTTTGGCTTCCTTCGGATCGATGTAGTCGCCCACATTGAAATTCTTTACTTCACCTGCCACCTTCACATTGAGGCGGGAGGTGTCAAAACGCGTAATCGTGTTGATGCCGCAACGACCTTCACGAATACCCTTCCAGAAAGTATCCACATCGTTACCGAGGGGCGTAATGCAACCAAGACCCGTGACGACGACTTTTTTCTTATCCATGATGTGATTTCCTTTCAAATTGAAAACTTACTTAGTCCACTCAACGGCGAGACCACCATACACAAGGCCTGCACCAAATGCGGCCAGAATCAAACGATTACCGCGACGCAACAGTCCCTGCTTCGACATTTCATCAAGGGCAATCGGAATCGATGCGCTGGAGGTATTCGCGAAACGATCAATGTTGACGTAGAATTTTTCCACGGGCACATTAATGCGCTTCACTGCAGCATCAATAATGCGAACGTTTGCCTGGTGCGGTACAATCCACGTGAGATCCTTTTCCGACCAACCGTAGTGTTCCATGCTCTTGGCAATGATATCGCAGAAGCTGCGCACTGCGAAGTTGAACACCGAGCGGCCATCCATCTTCAAGTCGCCGGGCTTTTCGCGAGCGGTTTCTTCCGTGCGTACACCGCCTTCGCGGTGAATTGCCAAATAACCCGTGCCGTCAGCACCGATTAAGTGGAAGCCGAGACCGCCAGGCTGTTCGCTGTTCTTCAACACCACTGCGCCTGCACCGTCACCGAAAAGACAGCAAGTATTGCGGTCGTTCCAGTTAATCGTACGGCTCATAATTTCGGTAGCAATCACCAAAACCGGGCGATTATCAATCTGCATCAAGCCCTTTGCCACGGTCAAACCATAGACAAAACCAGGGCATGCCGCAGCCAAGTCAAATGCCGCTGCATTCTTCGCACCCAACATTCCCTGAATAATGCAAGCCGTAGAAGGATAGACTGCGTAGTCAGGCGTGGTCGAAGTCACGATAATCGTGCCGATTTCCTCTGCGGAAACACCGGCATCCTCAAGTGCGCGACGAGCCGCCTCGCATCCTAAGGTCGATGCACTTTCTTCCGGACCCACCACATGACGCTGGCGAATGCCCGTGTGCGAGAAAATCCACTCATCGCTAGTGTCAACCATTTTCGCCAAATCATCGTTCGTGATGACGCGCTGGGGCACTGCGGAGCCAGTTCCTGCTATATGCGTATACATCGTGCTCTTTGCTCCTTTGTAACTAAAATCTTTACATAGTATCCCATATTCCGCAAAAATTTGCAAACGCTTATAAGGCTAAATCCTTAACTTTTTATATTTTTCACCTTTATTTCCTTAAAAATACTCCATTTCTTCTCCGTTCAATTTCTTTTTATCCACTTTGTACGCTCATTTCTTGCTTCCGATTTAAATGCATGATAAGACGGAATAAGTCGGATAATGGCGTTTTTTGATTTTTTGTGGAACATCGCCGTCCTAACACCCACGTAGAACACGCTTTTAGAGAAATCCAGGAGAGATTTGTTCCACGCTAGTATCTTAAGTCGGCCCAAGCTTCACTTGCTATTCCCACTTATTTTCTCCTCCCTAAAATTCATGCCATTTTTTAATTCCATTTTCCCAAGAACCAAAGATGCGCATTTTCTGCATAGAACGAACGCTATTAACTTTCATTTGTTTAAAGAGTATTGCATCATACGTATGAAATCATCAATTGAATCATAATTCTGTTTGCTTAGCATTTTTTGAGAGGTCTTATTTGTTTAAGGAGATCATTGCACAAAGCGTGCAGCGATATCGCCATAAACAAGTGGGTAAAAGGGTTGTCGAGAAAAAAGCAAGATGGAAGAATCATGCAATCATATTAAGCGCTTAGGGTCATTTAATTTTCTTCGATTTGAAGAAGTGTTATTGAGAAGTAGGTGACTTCATAGAAACATTATTCCAATCATGAATGATCCGCTTTGAATTAATAATACCCAAGATAAATCAATTCAAGCCGAAGAAAACGTCCCTCAAAGGAAAAGTTCATACGACTTGATTTAAAGACTTATTTGTTCAACGTCAAAAGAAGGATGCGCAAACTCTCAGTGTGTTGAATTCAACAAAACACTTTCCATCGTAACGAGTCATACGGAAAATACTTAGCTGGAGCAAGGTCTCTCATAAAAGGGGAGAATAAACGTTTTCTTTTAAACACTCGTTCCATCCTTCTTAACACCTTAATCTCTTCTTCATAACCGATTAGAAAATTCTTCTTAACTTACGCATTGTTTCCGCGTAGCATTTCGGCTCTTCTTCATGACCGATTAGAGGAATTTCTTCTTAACCCTTAAGGCAAACGTCTTAACACACTAAACGTGTCTTCCTAAGCCGATAGAAATATTATTCTTAACACTCCTTACATCCTCCTTCCTAATCGCAAACAAATCTATCTTAACACCTTAAAACTCGTCTTCGTAATGGATTAAAACTCCCTTCTTTACAACCTTAAATTCTCATTCTTAACCATAAACTCATCCGTCTTAATTTTCATTCTCCACGCAATTTAGCTTTCGTTTATTTATTTCAATAGGGTATGATTTACGCAGCCATTGAAAAGAACATTCAGTTATTATTCCTTTGACTATAGGCCAAGTTAAAACCTGCAACGAAACTTTCCTTAGTCACGTGTTGTTTTTAAACGAATTTGAAACACATTAGACAATGCTCAAATCGCACGCTTTATACGGTTATCTTTTGTTTAAACATAGAAAAACAAGTAGATCTACACGTTTCCATGTATACAGATCTGTTTGAGGTATATTCTCTTTGCATCAACTACAACTCAAATTTTACATCCCTTGTATTTGATTGCCTATTTAGAAAATAGATTTCATTAAACGAGAAGGAAGTCATTTGTCTACAACGGGAGTTTACACAACCTTTTGTCATCAGGCATATTTGACATTCAAGAGGAAGCCACGAATACAAACAATCATCTTTGAGTTTCTATTTACAAAATGCTTCATCATAACACTCCGTTTTTAATCTATTTCGATTATCTTTAAACTATTTCTAATCTGAAACTCCGTTTAATTGTATTACCCACAAAGTTGAGGCTTATCACTCTACGTAGATTTATTTCACGCAGGATTTCCTTCTTTGATGAATGATAGGTAAGTTGTGTTTTTAAAAGCAAGTCTTTTCTGCTAACGTATTTAGTATTCAAACATTTTAAATTTTCTATGACTGTGATAAGTTGTAGGAGCCCTCTAGTCACACACGCGGTCGTCTTGCTGTACAATGTACATCGTGTACAATCCAATGATTACGATTCTCTTTACAATTATCTCTAAATCTAACACTCCGTTTAGTGCATTACCATGAAGGTGAAACGTATTATTTTGTGTGATTTTACTTCGGTTTAAAGTATTCATTCAGGTTTAGAAGATTCCACAAACCGTTATTCTCACACAAAGGGGTGACGCTACGACCGTGAAATGCGTTTAGATGTCAATCAAACGGTGCTGCGTTCTACACGCTTTTATTGAGTTCAATTCAAAGAGTCTCTTATCAAAAGGGAAACTTACGTATCTTTAAATAGATTAAGACCGAGAAGAAATCGCGGCTTAACAATAAACTCAATAAATGACTCATACGGTTAAAAGAGAAGATTTATACATGAGCAACAAAATAGACCCTTACCGCACAAGATTAAAATAACATTAAAAGGGAAGTGTTGACACCTCGTTAAAGCATCGTCTTTAAGTCAGTTAACAGCGAGAGATAGTCCCCGTTGTAAGCAACATCGATAACAAAGTCCTTAAACTGCTTTTCCTCCTCATTATTTATCTTCATTGATTCAACGGTTCATTCTTGTGTGATCTATTCTCTTGCCACTATTGAGCGGCTTTCTAAAAGGAATACACATCCTTCTTTTCAGCGTTTTCAATAACCGTTTCTACGGCCATTAAAGAGGATTATTATCTCTAAAACAATAGCGTCATACCCGCGCACCAATGTGGGCTTGATAAGAAAAAAGTACTCTTTAAGAATACGTTTACGTATGCCTTCAAATCAACAAATAGGACATTTGATTTGCAGAGCACCATTCAATTTAGCCCGCACCAATGCGGGCTAAATGAGAACAACACTCCTCCTTAAGAATACGCTTAGTTATGCCTTTGAATCAGCGGGCGCGTATTTTAATTTGCGCAAGGCAAGGGCAAGCAGTGCTAAATCTGCAGGATTTACACCAGGAATACTCGCAGCACGACGCAATGAATCTGGACGTTGGCGTAAGAGTTTTTCGCAGGCTTCATAGCGCAATCCCTTTACCGAAGCGTAGTCAAAGGTTGGTGGAATTAAGAGTGCTTCATCGCGACGAAGCCGTTCAGCCTGGAGTGCTTCATGAGCAATGTAGCCTTCATACTTTGCACGAAGGGTAAACTCCTCCTTCCAGTCGGCAGGGATGTGTGCGTAACACGTTGCATCAGCATCACCAAAAGCAGCGGCAGTATCAAACGTTTCACCTTCGCGAGAAAGAAGCTTCCAACGATTCAAGCCATTGCCATCCAACCACTCTGTGCGCCATTGAGCCTCTATTTCACGCAGCCAATCCAATTCCGCAGCAGAGAGACTTAATAACTCCTCCGAGACTAAACCGAGTTTTACTGCATGCGTATGCAACCGTAAATGCGCATCTCCGGGGCGTAACAATAATCGTCTTTCAGCACGCGAAGTGAACATACGATAAGGTTCATCCGTTCCCTTCGTAATCAGATCATCCACCATTACGCCAATATACGCCTCATCTCTGGAAAGCAAGAGCGAGGGTTTTCCCTGCACAGAAAGCGCGGCATTTATACCAGCATAAAAACCTTGTGCAGCAGCTTCCTCATAACCAGTCGTGCCATTAATCTGACCAGCAAAGTAAATCTCTGGACGATTCTTTAATGCCAAACGTCCATCCAAAGCACGCGGATCAATGCAATCATACTCAATGGCATACGCAGGCGCTGCAAACTCTGCACGAGAAAGACCTGGTACCGAACGCGTCATCTCGAGTTGGACCGATGTAGGAAGCGAGTTTGAGAGACCGTTAGGGTAGCACCAAGGGCAATCTTTACCTTCGGGTTCCAGAATCACATGATGTCCGCCACGGTCGCCAAACTTAACAATTTTATCCTCAATACTTGGACAATAACGCACTCCCTCGCCGCTGATATCTCCACCATAAAGCGCAGATTCAGAGAGATTGTTGCGAATAATCTCATGCGTTTCCAAGGTCGTATGCGAGAGATAACATGGCAACTGTGCCGACGTGGCACGTTGGTAAGCAGCAATCATTTCATCCGACAATTCAAAATGAATCACAGCCGAATCATTTGATTTCTTTTCAACGTCACCAATTACACTTTCATTATCCTCTTCCCCACTGCGAGAAGCGGATAGATTGCGATCTAATAAGACAATTTTCTTACCGGGAATGCTTTGTAAACGAGAATCTTTGCCACTTGGTGAGACATTTTCTTTTAAAGATTCACGCTGTTTAAAACCTGTTTCAAAACCCTCTACTGCGCGATAAGTGGCAAACCCATCTTTTACAATCCATAATGGATTAGGTGGTAACACCTCACCCTTTTCGCCGAAAGCAACCCCTCTCACAACTTGTGTTCCACGTGGAACATTTGTCTCTTCGCAAGAAGATTTGACAGAGTCTACTTCTGGTTTAATCGGTGTTCCACATGGAACACTCTTTTGAGAAGAAGAATTCTGATTGATTAGCGTATCAAGACACTTCTGTGTTCCACGTGGAATGTTTACTGCTTCACCAGAGAATTCAGATGAATTTACTTCAGATACAATCGCTGTTCCACGTGGAACATTTTCACCATCATGTACCATTGAAGAAAAGATTTTTTCAGACTGTTGCGATGTTCCACGTGGAACAATACAATTTTCAACACCCTTCTTCTCCTCTTTAGATATTGCTTCCTTATTTGTTCCACGTGGAACATCTTCCGTATAAAGTTCACCTTCTGGAATTGTTTTCAATCCTTCTTGAAGTAGGCGCATACGGCGAGAGAAAAAGGGGACGGGGTCTTTCTCACCCTCTTGGCGTTGCACCAAGTGCCAATCCACTGAAGTATTAAGAATACGGGGTGGTGTGCCAGTTTTTAATCGTCTCCAACCTATCTGCGGCGAAATCTTTTTAAGCACTTCTGGAAGCTCAATTGCAGGGCGTGCATCACCGCCACCCTCTTTACCCACGTGTCCAATCCAAATCTTTCCGCCTAATGCCGTCCCCGAGGTTAATACCACACGCTTACAGTAAAAGACTCTTCCATCATCTAATTGAACGCCTGTTAAGGGTTCATTCGCGGTTGGGTCCTCGTCTCTTTCTAACTGAACCCCATCAGCAGTCTCAGTCATTAACGCTGCGGTTTGTGGAGATTCTTGAACAGGAAGGATATTAATCACAGTGCCCTCAATGAGGGTTAACTGTGGCAATTCTTCTGCAATACGGGCCATTCGTGCCGTGTATTCTGCCTTATCACACTGCACACGCACCGCTCTTACAGCGGGTCCACGCGATGCATTGAGCATACGATATTGTAACCCGGTGAGGTCGGCATTAAATCCCATTTCACCGCCAAGTGCATCGAGTTCTGCTACCAAGTGAGATTTCGCCAATCCACCAACGGCAGGGTTGCACGGCATCAGTCCCAGTGTATCCCGTTGGGAAGTTATCAACATGACATCACACCCCATTCTTGCTGCCGCAAATGCTGCTTCACATCCAGCATGTCCGGCACCAACCACAATAATGTCTGCTTTTATTTTTTCTGCCATACGTTTCATCTCACTTCCTTAGATTGCCAAATTATAACACATACACGCGCGGGCGCGTATTTACTTTTGTTCCACAATTAGCTAAAAGATTAAACCTTTTATGCGACTATAAGTGAAATTCAAAGACCCTTCTGCTGAAATTAAAGCGCACTTCTGAGATAGGGAAATCTACCCTTTACTTGAGCTTCTTACCATTTAGTTTAGTTTATTACCAGAAATGAATCTCAAAACGTTGAGTGAGACTGATGGATAAAAGATCACTTCTTTATTTCTTTCAATCTCTGTTCCACAGCATTTTTTCCCTTTATTTATCCTTTCTCCGTTTCTTTCTCGCTATATGAAATGAAAACCCAACACCTAATGCCTTGGTTTCTTCACTTTTTTAAAAAGCTTTTCTCACCCCCTTCTTCCTCTCTATAAATTCATGAATTATCAATAACTAAAGGACAAAAAACAGGGAAGAAAATGATGAAAAATTCGGTTTTACACCAAAAGTTATCAACAATTTGAAGAAAAAGTTATCAACAGGTTGTAGATAACTTTTATTTTTTACGTCCTTTGATTGATTTTTCAATATCTTATTTTGAAGATAACTTGTTGATAACTTGTTGATAAAATGTCTATAAAGAATGGTAGACATTCGCTTTTTTTGGTGTCATAATAATGGTGTTTTGATTTGATTATCAACGCTTTAATTTGAATCCTTTGATTAAGTTAAAAATTGATCATTTTTTGTTAACTAAACATTGCTGTTGATAATCTGTTCGATAAAGAGAAAAGTGTGGAACACGATGACGAACGACATTTTTAATTTGGCTGCTGACACATTATGGAAACGTGTCTTAACGCATTTGATTGAAGAGTTATCTGAATTGACTGTGATGAACCACTTTGGCATGGAAAGCCGTGGTATTTCACTTGATAATCAGGTTTTAACTGTCGAACTTCCGGAAGATAAAGATGGCAAATTACTCTTAATGAAGTTTTCCTTCTTTATTGAAAATGCCTTAAAGGCGGCCGATGCACCAGATGGCATTGAGCTCCGCTTTGTTAATCCCCAACCGGTCGCACCAACTCTGGCCGCAGATAATGGTGTTGTTGGCAATGCTAAATCTGGCGCTGAAACGGTTTTACCCGAAATGACCTTTGACTCCTTTGTTGAAGGCCCGAGCAACCAATTTCCAGTGACCATGGCGCGTTACGTCGCCACTAAGCCTGGCGACGATGTCAATCGCACGAATCCGCTCTTCCTTTATGGACCCACTGGTGTCGGTAAAACGCACTTGATGCATGCGATTGGTAACCTGGCTAAGAAGATTAATCCCTCTCTTTCGATTCTTTACACGACTAGTGAAAACCTACTCAATGAGTATGTGCGCTCCTGGACCAGTGATGCAAATAAAGAAACCTTCCGCCAAAAATTCCGCTCGGTCGACATCCTTCTCGTTGACGATATCCAATTTATGGCAGGGAAGAAGGGGCTCCAAGACGAATTCTTCAACATTTTTAACGCCCTTAAAGACAACCATCACCAAATTGTGATGACTTCTGACCGCGCTCCTAAAGAGATTCCTGAATTAATGGATCGTCTCGTGAGCCGTTTTGAGAGCGGCATTTGTGCAGATGTTGATATGCCTGCTTACGAAACACGTCTCAATATCTTGATGATGAAGTTGCGCTCCATTCCTGGAATCACCTTGAATCCTGAAGTGTTGGACTTCATTGCTCAAAAGGTCACTAGCAGCGTACGTGCCCTCGAAGGTGCGCTCTCCTGCACGGTCAACTACGCACGTATGTTCCCTGCTAATATGTCCTCTGCAGTAACAGTTGAAGTCCTTGAAAAGAGCGTTTTAAAGAATTTCATTGCGCAAGAGGCCTCCATTGTTAAATTGACCTGTCACGATATCCAGAAAGCTGTCTGCGATTTCTACAATATTTCTATGGCAGATCTCAATGGCAAGAGCCGCGAACAGCATATTGCCATCCCGCGTCAAGTCGCCATCTTCCTCTGCAGAAAATTTACCGACTGCTCTGCTACAGAACTTGGTCACAGCTTCAATCGCAGCCACGCCACTGCATTACACGCCTGTAATGTGATTAACGAACTCTACAAGAGCAATGATACGAAAATTGTCACCGCACTCAAGAGTATCATCTCTGAATTAGGTCGCAGCATCAGCGAACTCGAAAGACGCGAAGACTAATTCTTTCCCTTCTCACCTCCTTCATCGGGCGTCACTTCTGTGATGCCCGATTTCTTTTATGTTCAAACGCGGCATTACAATGAATAAGTTGCGTCTTTGTAATTGAAGTGCGCAGGATTAAAGCAATAAACCCATTGGGTTTCAACAGAGGTAAGACTTGTTTTAGGCTTCACCATAGCCCATCTATTGACTAAAAAAGTTCGTTCAGTACACTTGCAGTTGAATATTCGGTCACACGCTGTGGAGGAATTATAGGTGATAGAAGCGATGGTGCGTCCTGACGCAACGCGCATGAATACGCTCAACCCTTCCTAAGGTCTATTAGCTGATATTTTTAAAGCTTCTACTCTCCAATACGTAGCAAACGAAATGATTCTCCATTGATTTAGAGCTACGGGTAGTGCGAAAATTTATGATAAACTGTAGGAGTAATCTGGCGCGTGGATGTTATTGATGAAGTAGGATTGATTAAAAAATGTGGTCTTCATAGCGGAGGAATAAGATGAAATGGCGTTTAGTGGTGTTTAATAAGGGATGGTCAGCTGCTCTGGAGTGTTATGACGCAGGGGTGCTGTCGGAAAATAAGGTGAAGAGTTACTGTGATAATTATCCCTATGTGGGTGGTTCATTGCGGTTTGACGGGATAGAGGTGCATCTCTCTCAAAAGTGTTCGGCAGTGAATGCATATGGTGCGATTCCAATTCAGTTAGAGGATGAGGTCGCACTGCGTGCTACATTGCCAGATAAGGTGCCTGTGGTGGATTTTGATTCGCGGGAAGCTCCTCGGAATCAATCGGAACGCCCTTCAGTCAAGCCCCCTGCAATGGTGAAGGTCTCAGAGATTTCGATCTATTTTCCTTCGGTACACCTCTTTGTATCTGACCCACGCGTTCTCTTTTTGGCGTATGCGGTGGCATTAGATGAGGACGAGGGGCTTTGGCGACGGCTCAGTCATCCATTGCCTTCGCGCCAAAGAGCGCTGAAGATGCTCACAGAATGGAAGTTGTGGACACCCTTTAATCCTCGTTTGGAGGCGCATGATGCTTTTTATGACAATTACCATCACTTTTTAGAGGGAATGCAATTAAAGTATTACACAGAAGTCGGCGAGATTGTTAAAAGAGTCGAGAAGGCCACACCAGAGGTGACCACGAAACGCGTGCGCGTGGCAGGAACCTTTGCAATTCCCGATAAGTCGGTATTGCACGAACTTGAGGAGAATCATCCTGTTCACTTGGTGCGCGAACCTAAGAATCAATATGATAAAAATGCCATTCGCGTAGAGTACAGAGGAGAGAGATGGGTGGCACCTCACATAGTCGGTGATAAATTAGGCTATATCCCCAAGGAACTGGCGAAAGAAGTGGCCACATGGATGGATACAGGCCACGATGTACATGCGGTGATTGCTGAAAATGGTGTAAAAGGTGAGAAAATAGACCTCGAGATGATCCTTCGTAAGGGTGTAAGTGACATTGATAATGTGACGATTCACTGGTGGCACTCAACAGGAGAGTGGTGTCAAGCCACTATTGATATAGCAAAACAACAGCTCCGCTATCGTCGTCGCAAAACCTACCTTTCAGGAGAAACACTGGAGGTGAAACTCAAATTCTCGGAACGGGTTTTGGAATACTTTGTGCTACCACATTTAAAAACCTGTGCATTTACATCATGGAATCCTGTCTATCGTGCGATTGATATTGAACACAAAAACTTTGTGTGGCAAATGGTCGCACACGAAGATGGTATAGTACATCGGAGCTGCGGATGTAATGCTGCGCCAATCGAGTGGGGATGTTGGGAAGCCTTCATCCATAACTGTTTAGACCTCAACACCACATTAGGCACCGGCTCCTACGTTATCTCAAAGTAACTCATTCATTACATCACTTAAGAGAAAAAGTAATCATCTTGAGTATCCATTCCCTTAAAACAAATCGCGCTCATCAAACCAATCTGACGAGCGCGATGTTTTTTTTAAAAAAATGGCTTTCTCTTAAACTCTAATCGAAAGCTCAAAGCAATCCTTTAATCAATCGGAATAATGAGATAAGGCTTTCCCATCTTTTTACAAATTGATACCGTATTTGCGGTTCCACGGGAAGTAGCGGCGGCAAAGGCAAGTACAAAATCAGCATGCTTCACAATTTTTGAGTGCGTAGGATTGACTCGGTCTCCTCCTCAAAGCGCTTCTCTTTTTCTCATATATCCAGACCCTCCCGTCATACAAGAACTTCATTCTCTCTAAAAATAACAGTTCAAAATTTAGGTTCAAGTCCCATGTGTTGGATAAAATTCAATGTACGGGGAGTTCTTCCTTTACTTTTTCATAGCTTTGGTTAGGAAAAAGGACGAAATCAGCTTTGAGTTTGTAACAAACTAACTTTGAGTTTGTAACAAATTAGATTTGAGTTTGTAACAAACTGGATTTGAGTTTGTAACAAACTGAGATTGAAAACTGCCCTTATTGCTTAGTTATTTTGTCTCACATGAGAGGGTAATTGGGAAGAAGTGTGGATTCTCTAAAGCTAAAAGCGTGCATTGAGCCTATGTGCTTAAATTTTTTATGTGAGGTGGTACGCTTTTAGTACGCTACATGTTTTATTGTTTCTGCTACATAGGCTGCACATTTGCGCAAAATTCTTGCCTTACCCTAATAGAAGGACTATCCTATTTCGCCATATCTCTAAAAATAACAGTCCAAAATTTTACACTTCGATTGCTTCATCCTGGAGCATGTTGAAAATTAATTCAGTCCATTTGTTCATAACTACGGACAAATTACACCCACTTTTCGTCAATTTAAAGTCCACTCTCAATAAAGTATTCTTTTTTCATACACTAAAAAGAATGGAAAAAAGAGAAAAGTTGTCAACAAATTGTTGATAACTTGTTGATAACTCCTTGGTAACTTGATGAAAAAAGGTAGAAACAAGGGAAAAACAGTAAAAATAATGTATTGAAAAAAGAAGAACTTATAAAGAGAGGATAATTTATAAAAACTAAATAAATCATTGAAAATAAGTATTTTATTACAAAATATAAAACTATTTAAAACCATTTCAGAAAGTGCCAGAAACGAAAAGGATGAAAAATGAAGGAAAAGAAGCAAAATCTTCAAACTTGTTGATAACTTGTTGATAACTCCTTGAAAAACTGTTGAAAAAGGGCGAGTTATCAACATACTTTTAGGTTTTTATCTTTCTTTTTACCCCTTTTTGAACACTTATCAACAATTCCTCTTCACGTCATCAACAGGAAAAAAATGCATAACCCACTCAAACTTCAATCATGAATCCAAGTTATTTGAATTATCTACAGCCCTACTACTATTAACTCATTTATTTTTATTCGGTTGTAGATAACAGAAACAGTCAAAGTTAACCATACACTCTCCCAGGAATAAATCTTTTTTCATTCATCATTTTAGTTCTCTTAACTTAATCTTTATTGACTTAACTTTAGCAAATTTCATTTCCTCACGTTCTTTGTTTTTTCATTCTTTCGTTGCTTTTATGAATCCTCTTTTGTTTTACCTTTTAAGTATCCTTCTTTTTTGAATGCTTTGCTGCTTTTGACAATTGATTGAAGTAAAACCACGTTTTGCTTTCCATGCTTTGTCTTCTTTTAGACTTAAAAGACTTTGTCTTTTTTGCTATAATGCGTTCTTATTGATTTTATGTTGGAGTTTTGATTATGAAGTTTACCGTTATTCGCAGTCGTTTTTTGGAACTGCTCTCGAGTGTGCAGAGCGTTGTTCCTAATAAGCCCTCTTTGCAGATTATCTCTAATGCAATGTTTCAGGCATCGGAAGATGGTTCGTTGACCTTGACGGCCACCGACCTTGATCTTTCGGTTCGTGCTACGCTGACGACGGATGTAACGGTAGAAGTGCCTGGCAGCACGACGTTGCCGGTGCGTAAGATTGTTGAAATTCTGCGTATGGCTCCTGAAGGTGAAGTGAGCTTTGACGTTGGTGAAGACGATGTGGCCCGTGTGATTACGGCTGCTGCAAAGTATCGTGTGATTGGTTTGAATACTCGTCAGTTCCCTGTGATTAAGGAACCTGATGAAACCAATCGCGTCTTTACGATTGATCGTGCGACCTTCCGTGAAATGCTTCGCAAGACGGCCTATGCCGCCAGCACGGATGAAACGCGTCGTGTGCTCACCGGTGTTTGCCTCCGCTTCCGTGACAACAAGCTCACTATGGTCGCCACAGATGGTAAGCGTCTCTCTTTGGTTGAACAAGAAATTGAGTTCCCCGATGAAAGCGCTTGCGAAATGATTCTTCCTCCGAAGGCTGTGGCAGAACTCAGTCGCCTTTTGGGTGGGGAAGGCCAGATGCGCATTATCGGTCAGACTGGTCAGATTATGTTTGACTGCGACACCTTCCGTTTTTACAGCAAGCTCATCGAAGGTGTTTACGTCTCCTATGAAGCAGTGATCCCAACGGCATGTGACGAACGCGTAACCGTTGATCGCAATGAACTCATTGCTTCGATTCAGCGTGTGGCGATTATGTCTAATGACAAGTCCCATGCAGTGCGCCTCTCCTTCGCAGATGGTACGTTGACCCTTTCGGCTAACAATACCGAGTCTGGTGAAGCAAGCGACGTGCTTCCGATTAAGTATGCAGGTCGCGCCATCAGTGCTAATTACAATCCGAACTACATTATGGATTGTATTCGCAACTTGGATACTGAAGCGATTACCTTTGAATTGAATGAAGGTACTGGCCCCGCTGTGCTTAAGAGTGATGGCGTTCCCTTCCTCTGCGTTATTATGCCGCTTCGCATTCCGGTCTAATCTTCGGGATCGCCTCAGGCATCTATTAAAAAACACCCGGTTTTCGCCGGGTGTTTTATTTTAAAAGTTCCGCTTTTTCTTAAATTGCTTCAATTGATTAATTTACTTAATAAGGAGCGAACCTTCACCTTTCAATAATTTGAAGGGCACCTGTTTCAAAAAATCCTTCGCATCGGGTTGCCCTTGTGCAGCGGCCTTTCGGATCCACTGTTCCGATAAATCGAGACTGGTGGGGACATGTTTACCATAGAAATACAACGTACCGAGCACAAATTGTGCATCGGCATCTCCCTTCTCAGCGGCAGATTTCAACCATTTGACGGCGACTTTGGGTTGCTTCTCCATGAGACAAATGGCGAGTAAAAAGGCGCCCTCAGCATTCCCCTGATCAGCACTTTTTTGAAGCAACTGAATAGCCTTCTTTAAATCTTCAGGGACACCCCTCCCGCTCATATAACATTTTGCCAAGCGCGTTTGCGCGAGGGCATCGCCTTGATCTGCGGCCTTTGTCAACCAATCGACAGCCTTTTGTTCATCGCGTGGAACGCCCTCACCGCCCCGTAAATAGAGCAAGCCCAAGTTACACTGCGCCTTCATATGATTCTTTTCAGCGGCCTTTTGATACCACTTAAGGGCCATGGGTAGATTTTTTTGCACACCCATGCCATCTTGGTAACAGAGCGCTAAATTAAATTGTGCCACCTCCAGTTGCTGTTCAGCGGCCTTTTGATACCACGAGACCGCCGTTTTGAAATCTTTCTCCACCCCATCCCCATGTTGATACGCCACACCTAAGTTAAACTGCGCACGCGCATTGCCTTGGTCTGCCGCTTTACGCCACCACATCACCGCCTGTTGCGGATCTTTTTTGACCCCCTCGCCAGCGATCAAACACTGTCCTAATTCGCACATCGCCTCAACATCTCCCCTGTTTGCGCATTCCATCCACTGCGCCACAGCTGTTTTTTCGGGGTTGTTTTGCTCCACTTCAGCAGCCCCACCCATTCCAGTGATGGCCACCAACAACAGAATTAGGAATAATTTCATTGCGTTTTCCTCGTGTGATAAAACAGAACAGAGTATATCACATACATTCCCTCTAAATCACCGCCGTATGATTCTTGACTGAACAACGCTGCATCATACGACAACAGACACCTCTTTCGGGGTTCGCACGCCACATCCTCACCCCTTTATTTGACGCGAAAGGCCCCTTTCAACAAGATTAACCTGTTCATTTTGAAGAAAAGAAGGCGTGTTTCATGGCGCACGAAAAAAGTTATGAACATCTTTTCAACAATTGAAGAAAACGTTATCAACATTTTTTCAACACTCACACTTTTTGATGAAAAGGTGTTGATAACTCCTTGAAAACCTCCTGTTTTCCTTTGGTTAGGCACTCATTTATCTTTCATTTATCAATAGCTTATGAGGGCTTTAGAAGTTATTAACAACTGTTGATAAAATTGTTGATAACTTTGTTGATAAAAAATTGATAAAAGACTTATAAACAAGTTATCTACAACTGTTGAAAAGGTTATCAACAACTTTTGATAAGTTATGAACAATTGTTGATAACTTGTTGATAACTTTTTCTTGCAAAAGATTCTGTAAATGCGCTATTCTTTTGCCACATGAAAACCTTAGGTGAACAAATTAAAACAGCACGTTTGCAGCGGCATCTCAGTCAGAGTATGCTGGCGCGAAAGGTTGGCTGTAAACAGTCCGCGCTCTCAATGTTTGAGAGTGGGCGCGCGACGGCCTTAGGTGCGCAGACGATTGGGAAACTCTGTGATGAATTAGGGCTTTTGCCCCCCTCGCAGGCTGAATTAGCCGCTGCGCTTAATGCAGAAGCACCGATGACCACTGCAGGTGAACGTAGTTTTTGTCCAAATCCACAGTGCCCCTCTAATTTACCTATGAGTGTGGGTGAACGCGTTACTCTCGTGCCACGTGGTCATTTGGCGCAAGCGCATGAATGTCATTGCGCTTGGTGCGGAGAAGTTTTAGAGCGTGCCTGTCCGGAATGCGGAGCACCTGTTAATCCCGGTGCCTTTTGTACGTGTTGCGGTAAAGCCTATCTTGTGGAAACGCCTGCCACGTTGGATCCCCGCCGCATCTCTCAGAGTGAACGCCTGAACGAATGGATTAGCGTTTAAACGAAAATACGCTTTCTGAGCCATTTTAAGCACTCCGCATCATTTTGATGTGGAGTTTTTATTTCTCTTCTGAAACAAACCGTGACAGATGGTTTTAAAAGTGTTATCTTGATGACATAAGTTAAGGAGAAATCTGATGAAACGTTTTGTTTATCTGGTGATGCTTGTCATGCTCAGTGGTTTGGTTGTGGGGAAGGATGCACCCAAGCCAGTGGCACAGGTAACGAATAAGGCAGTAAAGATAAATATCCCGAGCGCATTACCTACTACAATCAAGACAAGTTGTACGCGTCAGCGTAAACCTTCGGATCAACCGAAGGCAAAACCCGCTACGATGGAAGGTGAAGCCATGCGCCGTGCAAAAGTTTTTCATCGCGGGTTACCCATTGAAGGCTGCGCACCCCTTTCTCCAGAAGCGCACTATCGCCGTTTTCGTAAGGCAAAGCAGGAGGAGAAAAAGCAATCCACCGCTACGGACACAAAACAAAAGTAACTTTTTCGCTGCAAAACAAACAAAACTGTTTTTAACGTTTTCAATGTTCGCCTTTCATTGCTTTGAAAGGCGATTTGATGTTTATTAAGATTTTTCAGTATTAGTGTAGATTTAAATTGACGTGGAAAGAGTGGTTTGTAATAGTAATGTTAGTTACTGGATTAAATTTTAATTTTGGAGAGAATTATGGCGGTTTACTTAGAGGATTTTACCTTTTGTTCTTCAAAGGATGAGAAGAAGTTTTTAAGAGGTATAAAGAAAACGTGCTATAACACATTTTATCCCTTTGATATTTTTCCAAATAAAGAAATTGAAAAAATAACCTTTGAACCCGTAACGATTTTCTATGGAGGAAATGGCTCTGGAAAATCAACAATGTTAAATATTATCGCTGCAAGATTAAAGCTTTTACGTGAAATTTCTTTTCGGCCTACGCCGTTTTTTGAAGATTATGTAAAGTGGACAAATTTTAATGAAAAATATACATATGAAGAAGAAAAGATTATTCCTGCAGGAAGTCGTATTCTGACAAGTGAAGATGTTTTTGATAAGACGCTATCAATTCGTGGAAAAAATCACAAAATTGATGAAGATCGTACAATGGCCGCAAAGTGGTGGAATTACAATTATGAAGAGCCATTAGGGAATATGAAAACGATGCATGGTGATGAATATGACGAATGGAAGCGTAAGTTTACAGCAAAGCGTAAATCCGTATCACGCTTCATCTTAGATGAGGTTGGGTTTAACGTCAAAACAGGTTCAAATGGCGAAAATGCGTTTGAATTTTTTGTTGAAAAAGTTCGTGATAGCGTTCTCTATCTCCTTGATGAACCTGAAAATAGCCTTTCGGCAACGTGGCAAATGAAGTTAGCCTCTTACATTGAAGGGATGGCACGATTTGAATCATGTCAATTTGTCATTGCTACGCATTCACCCTTTCTCTTAGGGATTCGCGGAGCTAAAATTTATGATTTAGACATTGAAGGTGCTCCTGTCCGAAAGTGGACCGAACTTGAAAATGTACGCGAGTACTTCAATTATTTCCGTGATCGAATTGACGAATTTGAATAAACATGAGACGAGGCAATCAAGTTTATTCATTGAAGATGACATTTTGACTCAATGTTAGATGGCTTCAATAAATTGAGTCGTTTCATCAAATGATATTTTTAGTGTGCGAGGGCAGTTTTTAAAAACTGCTCTTTTTTGTTTACAGAAGGGTGATTTTCGGGGGAGGAATGCGGGAGAGGGGGTGCGTGAAGGCTTGGTTTTTGCTATACTGCAATGAATTGTAATTGGAATTGGAGTGCCTTATGGCGGATTTTAAGTATCTTGTTTCGGTGATGACACCGGATAAAGTCGGTTTGACAAGTGATATTGCGCGCACAATTGTGGAGTTGAAGGGCAATATTTCTGATATGCGTCAGACGATTGTGAGCGGCTTCTTCTCTTTGATTTTTGTGACCAACCATAGCGAAAACGTCCATGAAGTGTTGCGTGCATCGCTCGAAAAAGTGTTGCCTGAGGGTGCAGAACTCTCGATTATGGAAAATCCTGAGGCGGCATTGAAGGCGACGCCGATTGAAGGGACGCGTTATGTGGCGATTACGACGGGTATGGATCAGCCTGGCATGATGTTGGCCATTTCTTCCTTCATGGCAGAACACAATATCAATATTGAAGACTGGTCGACTGTATTGGATGGCGCTCATGTGACGCATGTGGTGTATGTCACCTTCCATGCGCCCTGCACAGATTTGAAGACGGTCCAGGCGCAATTTAAACAGGCGATGACGGAAGCAGGCTTCACGGCACAACTTTGCCATGAAGATATCTTCCGTGCGACGGGTGAAATTGCCCCTATTAAGACAATTCTCTAAGGAGTTTAGCCATGATTACGAATCAAGCGGTGATGGCAACGTTGCGCATGGTGAACGAGGAAAATCTCGACGTGCGTACTTGTACGATGGGGATTAACCTCTGCTGCTGCGCGAACCCTGATCCCGATAAGATGGTTGAGGCCGTCTACAATCGTGTGATGACCGTGGCAAAGGACCTCGTTAAGACCTGTAATGATGCTGCGACGCTTTTTGGCGTGAATGTGGTCAATAAGCGTATCTCCATTTCTCCTGCTTCGATGCTCCTTGAAGGGCACACGGTGGAAACCGCTGTGAAGCTCTGTAAGGCACTTGATCGCGCGGCAGATGAATTAGGGGTTGACCTCCTTGGCGGTTTCTCGGCTATTGTACACAAGGGCATTACGCCCGGTGAACGCACACTCATTGAATCTTTGCCTCAAGCTTTGGCTGAAACCACGCATGTGTGCTCCTCGATTAATGTCGGCACCACACGCGCAGGTATCAATGTGGATGCCGTCAATCTCGTGGCAGAAACGATGTTGAAGATTTCTAAGGCAACTGAATTTATCAATGGATTCGGCTGCGCGAAAATTGTGGTCTTTGCCAACATTACTGAAGACAATCCCTTCATGGCCGGTACCTTGCTTGGTCCTGGTGAACCCGATGTCGTGATTAATGCGGGTGTTTCTGGTCCTGGTGTGGTGAAGTGCGCGATTGAAAAGCTCGTGAAGGCTGATCCGAATGTCACGTTGGATGAAATCGCAGAAGAGATTAAGCACACCACCTATCGTGTGACCCGTACGGGTGAACTCATCGGTCGTCACGTGGCAAAGAAGCTCGGCGTGCCCTTTGGTGTGCTCGACCTCTCCCTCGCGCCCACCCCAAAGGTTGGCGACTCTGTGGGTGAAATCTATCAAGCCATGGGCATTAAGAAGATTGGTTGCCCAGGGACGATTGCGGCAGTGATGATGCTCAATGACGCTGTGAAGAAGGGTGGCGCTTTTGCTTCCTCTGCAGTGGGCGGTCTCTCTGGTGCATTCATTCCCCCGATGGAAGACCACACCCTCGAACTCGCCCTCACGAATGGCACCCTCTGCCTTGAAAAGCTTGAAGGTATGACCTCTGTTTGCTCTGTGGGTCTCGACATGATCATGCTTCCGGGCGACATTAAGGCGAGTACGCTTGCGGGTATCATTCTTGATGAATGTGCGATTGGCGTTTCGGCGCGTAAGACGACTGGCGTGCGCGTGATTCCTGTGCCGGGCGCAAAGGTGGGTGACTACTTTGACTTTGGTGGTCTCTTCGGTGGTGGTACGGTGGTGGCACCGCGTTGCCCAGATGGTCAGGAAGAATTTGTGGCTCATGGCGGTCACATCCCTGCACCGATTCACTCCCTCCTGAACTAAGGCAACTCCTTTTTAGGAAGTTGAAAGTCGCCCAGTTTCGGGCGGCTTTTTTTGTTGCAAAAGGAAAAATAAAGGGTGAAGTTTAAGGGTGGATTTTCATCTGCGCAGGGGAAGATTTTGTAGCGGGAAAATAGGCGTAAAGGTTGAAGATTCGGTATACTATTAGATATTGGTAAAGGAGTCTACTTAAATGAAGTCATTCAAACGTATCTTTTTAGCGGTCTTAATGACCTCTTTTCTGGTGCGGATGGTGCAGGCAATTGCACCCATGCCAGAGATGTTAAATCGCGAAGCAATGTTGCAAAAGGCGCGTGAAATTACACGTGAAATGGCGCCTGATGCCCGCACCTTGGGTTATGCACAGTCACGTTACGTGGTGTATGCTGCCGATGGTTCGAGCACGCAGTGGATTGAATGGTGGATTAAGGCGTTTACCACTGAAGGTGCACGCGAATTACGTGATATTCCATTGTGGTACAAGAAGGGCTTTAGCGAAGGTGCCTTTTTAGTGGCAGAAGTTTTGCGTGCAGATGGTACGTTGATGCCGGTAGACTTGAAGACGAACGTGACAGACGTCTCTTCAAATGATGGTAACGCTGAAAATATCTATGACCAGAATTCGCGTCAATTAGTCTTAACGATACCACAGATTGAAAAGGGTGACGTTTTACACTTTGTGATGGCGCAACACACCAGCCGTCCGCGTATTCCAGATGCTTACATGGATTTTGATACAGTTGAAAGCATGGATTGCCCCTTGCCTTATTCGTCGTTGACGATTGTCGCGCCGAAGGAATTGCCGCTGAAGAGCATGGCTATTTTGGACGAAGTGCCGGGTACGATGACGAGCAGCCGTGAACAGCTTGCAGACGGTCGCATGGTGTACCGTTGGATAGCGCAAAATGTGCCACAGACCTTTCCAGAAGAAAATATGCCCGAAGAAGCGACGCAGCTGCAGCGTATTGTGGTGTCGACTTTCTCCTCCTGGGAAGAACTTTCGAAGTGGTATTGGAATCTCTGCGATCCCCACATGAAGGTGACCCCTGCAATTGTTGCTAAGGTGAAAGAATTGACCGAAGGCAAGACGCGCGAAGAACAAATCGCTGCTTTGTTTGGCTTTGTGGCACAAGAAATCCGTTACATGGGCATTATTGCCGAAGACACGGCACCGGGTTATGAACCGCATGATGTCTCTTTGACCTTTGATAATCGTTATGGTGTGTGCCGTGATAAGGGCGCACTCTTGGTGGCCATGTTGCGCGAAGCAGGCTTTAATGCATTCCCTGTGTTGATTAACGCAGGTTCTCATCGTGACCGCGAAGTGCCAATCCCATATTTCAACCACGCCATTATTGCGATTGATGAAGGCGATCGTGAATATCGCTTGATGGACCCGACAGACGATACAGCTCGTGCAGAATTGCCGGCGTATTTGAGCGATTGCACCTATTTGGTGACCCGTCCGGAAGGGGATACCCTGCGCGTGACGCCGGTGCCGAATCCTGCAGATCACACGGTGGCTGTGGAAACCGATGCTGTGCTTGACCGTTCGGGTAATTTGGAACTTTCAACGACGCTCCACTTTAATGGTGTGAATGACAATGTGTACCGTTCGGTTTTTGTAAAATCCACACCTGAATTGCTCCGTGAACGCATGGATGGCATGGTGAAGCGCGTGTTACCGGGCGCAGAATTAACGGCGATTTCGTACACGCCGAAAAATCCGAAGGATATTACGCAACCTTTGGTCTTGAAGTTGAAGGCACGCGTAGCAGATTATGCAGTTCCCAATGGTGAAGGCCACACCTTGGTTAAATTACCCTATTTCAGCCGTGTTTTCGGTTTGGTGAACTTCCTCTTTGAAGGGCTTGATCAGCCGACGCGTAAGTATGATTGGGTGATTACTTCGCCCTGTGCTGTGCGTGAAACCTTGAAATTGCATGGCTTCAATAGCCTCGGTGAACCCCAGCTTCTCCCGCAGGATCCCATTTTGAAGTCGAATGGTGCGACCTATGATGTGACCTGTAAGCGTGATGTGGCCGCCGATCTGATTACATTGACGCGCGAACTTGAACTTTCGCACAAGACCTATTCGCCGGAAGATTATCGTGCTTTGCGTCGTTTCAATGAACGCATGAGCCGTTTTGAAGAATTGCGTCCGCTCTTCGTTCAGAATTCTTCCAACGATGAAGATGCCACCGTTTTGAAGGATATCGCAGCTACAACGCTCAATGCGGATGGTACGGTGAAGCGTCATTACACCCGCGATGTGCGTGTTAATACCTTCCAGGGAAAGCGTGCAAATGGAGAAGTGAAACTGTGGTATGCTCCTGACTGGCAGACCCTTACGCTCAATGCCGCTGAAGTGACCACCGCTTCGGGTGATTGCATCCCCGTAACCGCAAAGGAAATCAACGAGTTGGATAGCGATGACGCTGCACTTTCGCCGCGTTATGCCGCTTGGAAGCAGCGTGTGATTTCCTTGCCCGCCGTTGAAGTGGGTTCTGTGTCGCACTTGGACTATGAAGTGGTTTCCAAGGATCAGCGCCCCTTCTGCGAAACGAAGGTGTTTGACTGCGGTTATTCCACGAAGGAAGAGACCTACACCCTCACCGTGCCCCTCGCAGAGGTGGACAATATTCGCATCGCTGAACGTAATTTCGAAAACGTCGATGTGGAACGCTCCACCACGAAGAATGATACGCAGATGATTTACTCTTGGACCCTGCGTAATCGTGTAGCGATTAAGTCTGAACCCAGCACTCCTGCACCAGAATTCTTCTCTCCCACCATCTATGTGGCTCATCGTCAGGCAGCGGCACACCGCGTGATTCCGACCTTGATTGCTCAGGTGGAAGAACTCCTCAAGAAGGATGCTCCGAAGGTGGAAGCAATGGTTGAGGAAGTCTTGAAGGATATTGATGAAGCAAACTTGGATGAACGCCTGAAGGCAATTCAGGATTACATCGCCACCCGTATTCGTTTGATTGGCCCGAAGTGGGATTCACTTGCATTCGGTACGATGACCGACCCTGAAACAACGCTCACCTCTGGTTATGGCAATCGCTTGGACCGTTTGATTCTCTGGATCGCGATGCTCCGTATCGCAGAAATTGACAGCGAACTCGTCTTTGCCGACGGCTATTCTTTGGCCTATGCGTATGCCTTTAGCACGCAGATTGCTGCACGTGAAGTGCCGCGTTGGCCGCGCTGGACCACGCCTTACATTCGCTTGGCGGATGGTCGTTTGCTCGGTGATGGTGCCGAAAGCGATGAATTGGGTGCTACACACATCACTTCTTGTGCATTGATGACCGCTCGCGGTCGTGAACTTTTCAATGCTGATCCGGCCAACCGTACGCGTAGCGAACGCTTGGTGCGCATGGTTGTGGATGCTGGCGGTGATGCAGTGATTACCTCCGATGTGCATGACTACGGTTTGAAGGCGGGTGCAGTTCGTCGCGCAACGCGTGAATTGACGCCCGAATCTCGTCGTCGCACGATTGCTTCCTTGGCAAATGCATTGGCCACCGGTGCCGTGCCGAATAGCGAATACATCGTGGATACGAAGGCTTATCCAGTGCGTACGCGTCTCTCGGTGAGCGCGAAGAACTACGGTGTCCGCCAGGGCGCTTTGTTGACCCTTCCCGTGCCACGCCTCATCCCCACGCTCTACTCGCTCCGTGGCACACGCCGTACCACGCCGATCTGGCAGAACGAAATAGAGGGTCAGAACGCAGAACTTGACATTTGGTTGCCGAAGGGCAGCGAAATCGTCTCTCGCCCCGAACCCTTTAAGGTGACGCTCCCTGGTGGCGGTGTCTGCGAACTCTCCCTGAAGGAAGAGCACATCGCGACCACGGGTATGTTGCGCTTGACCTACAAGGTGAATATCACTGCCTCGCCTGCAGTCTTGGATAACTGGCTCTTCCCCGCTTGTGTGGAATTGAATCGTCGTCTCACAGCGCCGGAAATGCAGACCGTCATCGTGCGTCTGCCCGAATAAGTCTACGCAAAAAAGGACATCCTTCATGATTGTTCTTGGGATTGAAAGTTCCTGCGATGAAACTGCTGCAGCCGTCGTTCGTGACGGCACGCAGGTCCTTTCATCGGTCATTTACTCCCAGGTGCCGCTCCACCAACCCTATGGTGGCGTGGTGCCTGAGATTGCCTCGCGTTCGCATATCGAAAAGATTCGTGGCATTATTGAGCAGGCACTTGCCGAAGCATTCCCAGAATCAAGTAATCCTTTAGATGAAGTAGATGCAATTGCGGCCACGTGTGGACCAGGCCTTGCGGCCTCTTTGCTCGTGGGATGGAGCGCTGCGAAGGGCCTTGCGCTTGCTTCGGGCAAACCGCTTATCCCGGTGAATCATATGCATGCTCACCTTTGGTCGGTGCAGTTGGATCGTGCTTCGGTGCAGCCTGAGGCAGTTTATCCGCAATTAGGCCTTGCGGTGAGTGGCGGACACACCTGTTTTGTGGAAGCGACCGCACCGAATGACTATCGTTTAATGGGTCAAACCATTGATGATGCCGCCGGTGAAGCCTTTGACAAAGCAGCGAAATTGCTTGGCTTGGGTTATCCAGGTGGCCCCGTGATTGACCGTGTGGCGCGTACCGTCCCGATGGAATTGCGTCGTTCAATTGCCTTTCCGCAGGGGAAGGTGGCCGCAGATCATCCATTACCAGAAGGTCTTCGCGCAGAACTCTGCGTTTCCTTTAGTGGTTTAAAGACCGCCTTGCTCACCTATGTGCGCAAAAATCCTCCTCAGTCTGAAGCGGATACTGCACGCATTTGTGCCGCATACCAAGAAGCAATTGTGGATGCCATTGCAAAACGTGCAGAAATTGCATTGCGCACAGGCCGTTATAAAACCTTTGCTGTTGGCGGTGGCGTCTCTCTTAATGCGCGCCTTCGTGAAGCATTACAAGCCGTGGCCGACCGTCATCGCGTGCCCCTTCTCCTTGCACAAGCGCGTTATTGCGGTGATAATGCCGCTATGATTGCTGGCCTTGCCTCCGCAGGAGGTGGCCTCACCGCTGATAATCCTTTAGAATGGGATATCGATCCCTCTCTTCCTGTGTAAATTTTTTTATTCAACAAACGAACCCTATAAGACCCAGAAAGGTACCTCCATTATGGCAGAAAAGAAGACCGCCACCCCCGCAAAAGCCAATGACAAACTCTCTGCAGTGCTTAGCCAAATCCGCAAAGAGTTCGGTGATTCGGCAATTATGCAGATGGGTGACGTGGAAGTTCAAAAGATTCCCGTGATTTCTACTGGCGCATTTTCCCTCGACCTCGCGCTTGGCGCGGGTGGCGTTCCGAAGGGACGTATCGTCGAAATCTTCGGTAACGAATCCTCTGGTAAGACCACCCTTTCGCTTCATATCGCTGCCAATGCCCAGAAGGAAGGTGGCGTGGTAGCCTTTATTGATGCTGAACATGCGCTTGATATCGCCTATGCTAAGCGCATTGGCGTGGATGTGAATAACCTGCTTTTGGCCCAACCCAATTCGGGTGAAGAAGCCCTTCAGATTACCGAACAGCTCGTTCGCTCTGGTGCAGTGGATGTGGTGATTGTGGACTCCGTCGCTGCGCTCGTCCCGCAGAGCGAATTGGATGGTGATATTGGTGACTCTCACATGGGCGCTCAAGCGCGTTTGATGTCGCAGGCCATGCGAAAGCTTACGGGTTTGCTTGCGAATACCAACACTCTCTGCATCTTCACCAACCAGATCCGTATGAAGATCGGTGTGATGTTTGGTTCGCCCGAAACCACCACTGGCGGTAATGCACTCAAGTTCTACGCCTCTGTGCGTATGAAGATTGCGCGCATCTCTACCATTAAGGATAATACGGGCAAGGCACTTGGCAATCGCACCCGTGTCAACGTGGTGAAAAACAAAGTTGCGCCCCCCTTCACTGAAGCCGAATTTGACATTCTTTACTCTCGTGGTATCTCCTGGGAAGGCTCTATCTTAGACGCAGGTATCGCTGCGGGCGTAATCATGAAGCGCGGTTCTTGGTTGAGCTTTGAAAACGAACAGATTGGCCAAGGAGCCGCCGCGGCTACCGAATTCCTTCGCACAAATCCCGAAATCCTTGAACGCATTCGTACCAAGGTGCTCGAACATCGCGAAGTCTTCGCCCCTGGCGCCACCTCTTCCACACCGCCTCCTGCCGCAGAATAATGTGGCACTCTTGCGAAACAAAACCCGACTTCGGCATCTCCGAGGTCGGGCTTTTTGTTTAAGCATATGCCTCCATTTAGTTATCTCAATGTATCATTCATTTTAGATGCATAATTTCCATTTAACCTATCCGTCCCGTTGACAATATAAGTATGCTCTCTAAATTCACGCAAACAGCCATTTTTGTATTTGAAATAAGGGCGGGTGAAGGGGAATTGGGATGGAGTTTTTAAATGCGAGTGTGTGGGAGATGTATTTTGGCGGGGGAGATTTATAAAACGGGGCATTGTGTGTTTGCTTTTGGTAAACGCGTGTGAACGGTTAAGGTTTTAGGGTGCATCAATTTTTGAGAATTAGCGAGTTTTTATAGGTTGTGAGTTGCACCGAGGTATGTTTTTTGGCATACTTTATATGTTTATAGGTCAACAAGGAGTTTTAAAATGGAACCCATCACGTTCCTGTCGGGTGGTATTACCTCTGCACAGGGCTTTCATGCTGCAGGCGTGGAAGCCGGAGTGAAGTATGCAAATCGACGCGATGTGGCGTTGATTTGGTCCGAAGTGCCGTGCGTTGCGGCAGGTGTTTTTACGACTAATCTGGTGGCCGCTGCACCGGTGGTGTTGGATCGTGAAAAGCTCGCCGCGACTCCTTGTGCACGAGCAATTGCGGTGAACACGGGTTGCGCGAATGCTTGCACGGGCGAACAGGGTCTGGCAGATGCACGTCAGATTGCGAATGCCACGGCAGAGATTTTGCAGATTCCCGCAGAGGAAGTCTTGGTTTCAAGTACGGGTGTAATTGGGACGTTGCTCCCCGTGGATCGAATCATTGCCGGCGTGAAGCAGGCGGCAGGTGTATTGGCTCGTGGTGCGGATGCAGATGAACATGCGAGCCGCGCCATCATGACCACGGATACGAAGCCAAAACGTGCCGCGGTGTCGGTGCAAATCGGTGGAAAGACGGTGACCCTGGGTGGCATGTGCAAGGGCGCAGGGATGATTGAGCCGATGATGGCAACGATGCTCGCCTATGTGACGACCGATGCGGCTGTGGATCCTGCGTGGTTGCAACAAGAATTGAAGGCCGCTGCGGATGTGAGCTTCAATCGCGTGGTAGTGGATGGCGATGAATCCACGAATGATACGTTGATTTGCTTGGCAAATGGTTTGGCTGGAAATGACGTGCTTTCGGCTACGCATCCAGACGCTGGCGTCTTCTCTGCGGCACTGAAGGCGGTTTGCACCGCCCTCGCTAAGCAGATTGTGATGGATGGCGAAGGCGTCAGTAAGTTTGTTACGGTAAAAGTGACCGGTGCGAAGACTGATGCAGATGCACACTTGGTGGCGCGCGCAATTGCGCGTTCACCGCTGGTGAAGACCTCTTGGTTTGGCCTTGATCCGAACTGGGGCCGCGTGATTTGCGCCACGGGTTACTCTGGCGCAGAGGTCGATGCCTACAAGGTTCGCATTTTTTATGGAGATATTTGCGCGTATGATTGTGGTAAGGTCGCAGATGAAGCGAAGCTCGCCGCAATGCAAGAATTGATGAAAGCGCGCGAGTTTGACGTTTCGGTAGACCTTGGTCTCGGAACGGGAACAGACACGATTTACACCTGTGACTTGACGTTTGAATACGTCAAAATCAATGCGGAGTACACCACATGATGCAGCAGTACATTGAAAAAGCCTCTGTTTTAATTGAGGCTGTGCCTTACATTCAGGACTTTAGCGGAAGCTTGGTCGTGGTGAAGGTCGGCGGCAGTGTGCAGGAATCGCCAGAAAATTTGTTGCGTCTCTTGAGTGACATTGCCTTCATGCGTACGGTGGGAATCAAGGTGATTCTCGTGCATGGTGGTGGTAAGGCCATTAGCAGAGCGATGGAACGTGAAGGGATTCCGCCAAACTTCGTGCAGGGGCTTCGCGTGACCGATGAGCGCACCATCTCCGTGGTGGAGCAGGTGATTAAGCATGAAGTGAATGCCAATATTCTGCGTTTGCTCAACAATAATTTCCACGTGCTTGCCCGTCCCTTGCACGGGGATTGGGTGATGACCGTACGCAAGGTCACTGGCACCGACCCCGAAACGGGCGCACCGCTTGATTGGGGTTATGTGGGTGAACCGGTGCAAGTGAAGACCGAAGCCATCGCTCAGATGACCGATGCCGGTGTGATTCCCGTGATTACGCCCCTCGGAGTAGGTGAAGAAGCTGGCATGCTTTACAATGTGAATGCTGATATTGCCGCAGTCGCTATCGCAAAGGCAATGCGCGTTCGGAAACTTGTTTTCATATCCGATGTCCCAGGACTTCTGCGTGACATCAACGATCCTGGGTCGCTCATTTCCACGCTGCGCCTGGGAGACGTCCAACAACTTAAAGATGACGGCGTCATCAGCGGCGGTATGTTGCCGAAGATTGATAGCTGCGTCGAGGCCATCGAGGCGGGTGTGCAGCGTGTACACCTCGTAGACGGGCGCATGCCCCACTCGTTGTTGCTCGAAATCTTTACCAAACAAGGCGTGGGAACGGAGATTAAAGCCGATGAGTAAGAAGACAGAAGACATTGCGTCCCTTTACGATCAGTATGTGATGCCCACATACGCTCCGGCGATTGCTCTGGTGCACGGCACTGGCAGCAAAGTCGTCGACATCGATAACATTCAGTATTATGACCTGACTTCCGGCATCGCCACGCTCGCTTGCGGGCACTGTCACCCCGAAGTCACCGCTGCCATTGAAGCGCAGGTCAAGACGCTCCCGCACGCTTCCAATCTCTACTACAATACCAACATGGTGATTCTCGCGCAGTCCCTCGCGCGTCTCTCTGGTGGTTACAAGTCCTTCTTCACCAACTCTGGCGCAGAAGCGAATGAAAACATGGTCAAGATTGCACGCCTTTGGGGTCGCGCAACGGGCCGTTATGAAGTGATTACCTTCAATAAGGGCTTCCACGGTCGCACCTTGGCGATGTGCGCTGCTACCGCTCAGGAAAAGATTCAGGCTGGTTTTGACCCCTTGCCAACGGGCTTTGCCTATGCTGATTTCAATGACTTGGAATCGGTCAAGGCCGCAATCTCTGAGAAGACGGTCGCCATCATGGTGGAGCCCATCCAGGGCGAAGGTGGCGTTATCGAAGCGACCAACGAATTCCTCCAGGGTCTTGCTGACCTCTGCAAGGAAAAGAACCTTCTCCTGTTGATGGACGAAATCCAGACCGGTATGGGCCGCACGGGCACGATGTTTGCCTGGGAACAGACCCCCGTCAAGCCGGATATGTTCACGCTTGCGAAGGCACTCGGCGGCGGTTTGCCCCTTGGCGCTGTTTTGGCGCGTCCGGATCTCGCTAATTTGTTGAAGCCTGGTATGCTCGGCACCACCTTTGGTGGCAATCCTTGTGCTTGCGCTGCAGGTCAGGCCGTGATTAACGTCATTGAGAAGGAAGGCCTTCTTGAGCATGCTAAGAAGATGGGTGAACAGCTCCGTGAAGGTCTTGAAGCCCTCATGGACACCTATCCTCAGATTCTCGAAGTCCGCGGCCGCGGTTTGCTCGTGGGGATGGTCGTGGAAGGTTCCGCGAAGGAAATCGTGGATGAATGCCGCTTGGGTGGTGTTCTTTGCTGCACTGCCGGCGAACATGTCGTGCGTTTCCTCCCGCCGCTCAACATCTCTGAAAAGAACCTTGGCGAAGCACTTGAAATGATTGGCGAATCCCTTGATACGCTCTTCAACGACTAATTCCCCTTCGCTGAAGCTAAAAAGAACCGCTGCCCTTTTGGACAGCGGTTCTTTTTGTATTGTCACATTTATAATGATTTCTTATGTTGATTTGAAATAAGGAGGAGGTTAAATTGATACACTGTCGCGAGTTCAAGGGATAAAGCGTGGATTTGTGGTATAATTTTTGAGTTTTTCTATTTATTTGTAAGAAGGATTGAAGAATATGGCAGAGCAGGTTCGCGTTCGTTTTGCGCCGTCGCCGACGGGTAAGGTGCATATCGGCAATATTCGTGCGGCGATTTTCAATTGGCTTTATGCACGCCATGTGGGCGGCGAGTTTCTCTTGCGTGTGGAGGATACGGACTTAGAACGCTCCACGCCGGAAGCCATTCAGACGTTGATGGAATGCATGAAGTGGTTGGGCTTGGACTGGGATGGCGAGGTGTTTTACCAGACGAGTCAGCGTGCGCATCACTTGGAAGTGGCACAGATGCTCTTGGACAAGGGTTATGCCTACAAGGAAAACAAGGGTGGCGCGGGCGAATGTGTGATTTTCCGCATGCCGACTGAGGGTGTGATTGAGTTTGATGACCTGGTGAAGGGTCACATGAAGAAGATGGCAAAGGACACGCAGGATTTCGTGATTGTGCGTTCGGATGGTTCGCCGGTCTTCCATTTGGCGAACGTTTTGGACGATATTACCCAGGGCGTGACGCACATCATTCGTGGCGATGACCACGTGGAAAACACTTTTAAGCACATCATGCTCTTCAAGGCGATTGGCGCTCCTGTGCCGAAGTATGCGCACTTGCCGATGATTGTGAACAACGCCGGTAAGCCGTATTCGAAGCGTGATGGCTCGGCATTCGTGGGTGAATTCCGCGAATTGGGTTATTTGGCCGATACGCTTTTCAATTACCTTGCGCTCTTGGGTTGGGCTCCTGGTGATGACCGCGAAGTGATGACGCGTGAAGAGATGGTGGAAGCCTTCTCCTTTGATAAGTGTAAGGCCTCTCCGGCGCGCTTTGATATGAAGAAGCTTACGTGGATGAATGGTGAATACATTGCACGTCAGCCTGCCGCTGAGTATGCCGCTGAGTTTGATAAACGTCTCGCAGCGGCTGGCTTGCTGATTGAACCTTTGGGCGGAAACAAGACCGAACTCTTGGCACAGATTCAGGGTCGCACGAAGACCTATGCAGACCTTCCGGGTCCGTTTGCTTGCTTCTTCACGGAAGAATTTTCCTTTGAAGAGAAGGCGGTGGCTTCGCGTTTGCACACCGAAGGAATGCCTGACTTGTTGGATCAGCTCGCAGATCGCTTCCAGAACGCGCCTGTCTTTGAGGTGGCAGCATTGGAAGCAGATATCAAGGCGCTCGGTGAAGCGCGTGGTGACAAGGGCATGGGGCCCTTGGTGCATCCGATCCGTGTGGCGGTTTCGGGTGGCATGACGGGGATTGGCCTCTTTGAAATGTTGGTCTTCCTCGGTCGTGAACGCACTGTGGCGCGGTTGAAGCGTGCTGCGCAGCGTTTGCGCGAAGGCACACTCTAAGTCGACAAATCTCACCGTCTGCGAGATTTCGCAGGCGGTGTTTTTGTTTTTATCAATAAAAATAATACAGGGGACTTTGATTATGGCGATCTTAATTGCCACGCGGAATGCACATAAATTGCAAGAAATTCGTGAGATGTTGCCAGGGGTGGAACTTGTCGGTACAGATGTTTTCCCGCAAGTGCCCGACCCAGTGGAGGATGGCGAAACGTTTGAAGCGAATGCCGCCATCAAGGCAATCGCTTGGGCAAAGGCAACGGGTTTGACCGCCGTTGCGGATGATTCGGGTTTGGAAGTGGATGCATTGGGTGGCGCACCTGGGATTCATTCGGCGCGTTATGCGGGTGTCCACGGGGATACCGCCGCGAATAATGCGAAACTTCTCCGCGAACTTGAAGGTGTGGAAGTGCCTAAACGTACGGCACGCTTTGTCTGCGCTTTGGCGATTGCTACACCAGAGGGTGTGGTAAAGACGCTTCGTGGCGCGTGCGAAGGGTCCATTTTGGTGGATGCTGCCGGCGCAAATGGGTTTGGCTATGATCCTCTCTTCGTTCCGAATGGGTACACGGACTCCTTTGGCGTGCTCCCAGATGCGGTGAAAGCAGGCATTTCTCATCGTGCAAAGGCCTTCCAAGCGGCTCGTGAAGCGTGGGCAGACTTTTTGCGATAGGGAGCGAGAACGTGATCCGTTGTTTATTGCTCGCGATAGGCTTTTTGGTCACGAGCGCACTCTTTGCTGATGGTTCCTCGGGTGAGTATCTTCTTTCACCAGAGAATAGCGCGACTACAACGAAACAGTTTGGGAGTGCTACAGATTCTTATGATCGCGGTGGGTGGTACTTTGAAGGTGACAAAGGGTACGCGCGAAAAGCGGGCGTTGGGTTACGAAAGGAGAATGCGACAACGTTGCGATATGACTTCCCAGAGGGAGCATCCGAGCAGGTTCATATCTTGACGGTGACCTGCCGTCAGGCGACATCGAGCTCAAATGGTAAGGAAAATACACTTTTTTACGAACTCCTTGGCACGGAGATGAGCGGCACAAAGTCCTTTGTGGTAAGCTCTCCGACGGATGAAGTCGCCTTAAGTTTCACCTTTGAAACCGCGCAATCGGCCACCGGTTTTCGCTTTTCCAATTCAGGGGCGAACGTTTTTGAAATTGCCTCCGTCTCTTGGATGAGCACCTTGCCAGAGATAGAAATCAATTGTGTGGTCGCGAAAGAAGTCGAACTCGGTGCCACGATTAATGTGAGCGTGAATGAAGTTACGGGCGGCTCTGGCGTTTATTCCTACCTTTCAATCACTTTCAATGGCTCCACACTGGAGTATGTGAACCCAGATTTCCCAAAGTCACCGACCTTTACGGTGCCGCAGGTCAGCGGAGCGTGTCCGATAAAAGTCTTGGTGCGCGATAGCACTGGGGCAGAGCAATGCTTTGAGACGACCGTGACTGTGTTGCCCTATGCTACGCCCTATAACTTGACGGCTTCTGAGATTACGCGAAATAGTTTTGAATTGACGTGGGATTTGAACGCTGGTGCGACACCAGAGGAATACCAATTAATACTTGATGCCGTGAGAGCAGAAGAGAGTGCACAGGTTGTGATTGCTCCAAATTGGGTGCAGACGGCAGAGAATGAATGGCAGAGCGATGAAAGTTTTGACATCACCCCGTGGACGGATGGTTGGGCGGTCAATGGCGTTTATGGTGTTGCGCACGGCTATTCTGGCGCGCTTTCAATAAGTTTGAATGAGGGTTCTTGGCAAACAAAGTCTTGCCTTGGTGGGTGTTACCTGCTTGGAAAATTAGCCGCAGGCGAACAGAAGTTTCGCTTTAAAACCACCGCCACGCCTCCACACTACATTACGTTGAACTTGCAGAAAATCAACTGGCGTGTGAAAAATCTGACCTTTAAGTCCTCCGCACAAGAACGTCGCCTCGTGGTCTCGGATCTTCCCACTGGGATGACCTTTACCGCGAAGTTGATAGCCTCGTATTCCCAAGTGGATGGGACCGCCGTAGTGAAACGCGTTTCTGATCCACTCACGGTCTCTACGCTCGCTTTACCAGGGTTTACGGCCACAGAGGTGTATCCAAAATTCTCCTTCCTCCAGCTCACTTGGCCAGAGGAAAAAGAGATTGTAAAGGGAGAGGTAAAACTCTTTGCAGAACGCTCCGTCCCGCATGATATTCCCGCGAGCCTCTACCTTTCGCGTATCCTGTGGACCAAATCTGGCGATGGACTTACGACTTCTAAAGCAATTGTCCTCACCAATCTCTCCAGTCGTCCCGTTCATCTGCGTGGGAATTACACCCTACAAGCCGTTAAACGCGACACCGGCACCATTCGTAAGTGGGACTTCTCCGTGGAGGATGAGCAGGGCACAAAAACCTATCCCTACATCATTCCCGTGGGTGGTGAACTTGTCATTGCGCACGCGAGTTATCCCTTGTCAGACCTTCGCGAAGGCGTCGTTCACACCACGACTACGGCATTAAATTTCACCGATGCGTGGGACCTTTCACTCTACAAAGCGGACGCTTTGCAAAACACCCTCGCGCCGCAACTCAATAGCATCGTACGACTGAAAGACGAATCCTTGGAAGAGACGGAAACCACCGTCATTACGGCAGACCTTCCAAATCTTGACGCGCTCTATAATCCGTGGATGAAAATCATAGAAGTGCGACTCATTGACACTCAAACAGTCACACGCAGTTCGAGCACGACGATGTTTATGTTTTCAAGCTATCTAAAAGACCTTTCGATCACGCGTAAAGTGTGGGCCTCTTGCCGCACTGTTGATGGAGAAATCTACTCTCATCCGCTTGAAGTCATACTTTGGGAGCCTGCCACCAATCCTGGCATGGGCTTCTATTTGAGATAGCTCCAACGAAAAATAAGTGGAAAAATTCATTATTTTCCACTATAAAAGCATTCGATTTATCGTTGCATTCGCTTTTTTTGTGATATTGTATCCAAGTTTTGAGAGAGGATTGTCCTCCCTGGGTTTTCTGCAAATGACGTTTTGCCTGCCGTAAACGTTTCCTTTGCCAAAACAAAATGTGCTTTACGGCAGCATGTATCAGGAATATATCCCAATGGATATCTATGTCGGTAATCTTGCCTGGGCCACGAATGATGATTCGCTCCGCGCGGCATTTGAGGCTTATGGTGAAGTAACTTCCGCCCGTGTGGTTGTGGATCGTATCTCGCATCGCTCCAAAGGCTTCGGTTTTGTAGAAATGCCGAACGAAGAAGAGGCCGCTGCCGCTGTCGCCGCACTCAATGGCGCCGAACTCGATGGCCGTCAGATTCGCGCAAACGAATCGCAGTCCAAGCAGTTAGAAGGTGGTAGTCGCGGTGGTTTCCGTCGCGAAGGTCGCCCCCCGCGTCGCGAAGGTGGCTATGGCAATCACGGTGGCTACGGTAATCGTGGCGGTTACGGCAATCGCGGTGGTTATGGAGACCGTGGCGGCTATGGCGCAGAACGCTCCTATGGCGATCGTGGCCCGCGTCGCGAAGGCGGTCACTCCTCTCGTGGTGGTTACTCGGGCCCCCGCCCGCCCCGTCGCCCGGCACAGCCGCGCGAATCCCAGTGGTAAGTATTCCCAAAAGTAAAACTTACATTGCGATAATGAAAGAAACCCGCACCTACCGTGCGGGTTTCTTTGTTCTTTTCTGCCCCAAGTCTTCCACACTGGATAGCGGGTGCACAGGAGACAAGAGGCTGATGTGGGGGTTACTTCGCCCCCACACCCCTCAGGCAGGGCTGAGCCCTGCACGCTACGCATCCTGATGGATGCTTTCACTGGTGCTCACGGAAGAAGAGGGGAGAAAGAAGTGAGGATGGAGATTCTTTTCTTCGCAGTCTTTGTAAAGGCGAGTCCGCAGGACGAGCACGGGGTAGAGCGCCCTGCGCTCTCGCAGGGGTGTGGGGGCGGCGCTCCCCCACATCATTCAGTTAGGGCTGAGCCCTGCACGCTACGCATCCTGACGGATGCTTTCACTGGTGTTCACAGGGAGAAAGGGAGAAAGAAGTGAGGTGGGGCTTTACGTTGTAAATGGTTAATCTATCCTTAACCTATCCATAATCTATTTGAGCGACGGGCGGTTGCCGTCTAATCTATCCACATGCAGACCTTAGAGGGCGAGCAGGAGGATTTAACACGAGGTCGCTATCTCTTGTTCCGTCGCGCAACTCGGCGCTATGAAAACCTTGCTGCGCAAGTTTTTTCCCAGCACTTCGTGTTCGGCGCATATTCTCCGAGTATGCCGACGGAACGCTCACGATTCTTGACTACCGCAGCGCAGGACGATGTGTGTGCAGGTGTTTTTCCGCCAGCAACGCCATGCGGGCAGCAGCTAATCGCTAACCCTGAACTCCAAACCTCGAACTCCTCTCCCTCCTCCCTTCTTTCTTCTCTCTCCCTTACTTTTAGAATTGGGTAATGGTAACATTTGCACATCTTCAAGAGATTTTGCCATGAAGGCCTCAAAATGTCCGCTCGGATGTCCGCGGGTGTCCTCTGGTAAAAGTGGCTCGTGGAGGTGGGTTTGGGGATTTTTAAAAAATAAATGTCCGCTTGCGCGCAAGGGTGGAGATTCGCTCTGACGGAGCCTGTGACAGTCACCGAGTGGTGCGGCAGTGTGAAGCAGATGGCGAGGATCCAAACTTGAAAGGTGATTAATTATGTCTATTCTTAATGCTAACAATGGTGACGCAGTGGCAGTCCGTTATGATGTGGTGAAGAACTGCGCGCAGAGCAAGGCGCTTGGTCATGATGTCTTCTGCTCTCGCACCACTACCACGGTCAAGAGTCTCGCAGAGGTGGCAGATACCATGGTGCGTGAAGGCTCCAAGTATGAGGCTAATGAGATCGTGGCAATCCTTGAAAAGTTCGCAACTGTAGCAACGCGTCTCTTGCAGGAAGGGTATGCCGTGAACGTGGGTTCTTTGGTGCGTTTCCGTCCGAGCATCCGCGGGAAGTTCGAAACGATCGATGAGGCGTTCTCTAAGGCGAAGCACCGCATTGTTGTGCAGGCGAGCGTGGGGTCTGCGCTGCGTAATGTCGCCGCCACGGCTTCCGTGCAGCGTATCACTGGAGTCCCGCTCCCTGAGATCACTGCGGTCTATAATGGCCTGACGGGGACGTTGGCCACCTTGGATACGGAAGGTTCTCTCGTGGTGCTCGGCAAACGCTTCATGTGGGATACCAATGCTGCGGATGAGGGTTTCTTCACCGAAGTGAGTGGGGTGCGCCAGCCGTGTGAGGTCTTCTCTATCGATACTGCTCGTACGAGTGCCTTCATGAATACGAGCGCTATCATGGGTGAAGGTGTTCAGGCAACCCTCTACTTCGCCACCCGTAATACGGCGAATGGTGAGCTCGCAACCATCCGTTATGCCTTGCCGCTCGCTTATGAAGCGTCGGTTGCGCAGACGACTGAAGGTTAAGAGAGGAGGTGGGTAGAATGCAACGAATCCTTGATCCACTCTTGGAATTCCTACGGGTCATCCTCGAGAAGCTTCTCTTAAAGCTCTAAGGTCTTTGCCTTAAAAAGTTACACGCCGTCCTTTGGGCGGCGTGTGCTTTATTTTTCAGTGGCATTCATCCTTAAGAGGCATCGGATGACGGCTCCATCTCCTTCGCTTTGATATGCCTTTTTTCTGGGCAGAAATCAACCTGCTCCCGTAGTACGACTGAACTCAGCAATTCACCCCCCATTTCTGTATTATTCCGTCACTTCTTAATCTACGATTAAGGGTTGTATTTTTTAAGAAAAAAAGATAAACTAATAATGGTGCTGAATTTTCTATTTTCATCAATATTCTTCGTTAAAAAGGTGCAAAGAATGAAAAGGTATTACAACGCTTTGATGGCAACAATGTTTGTCACGTTGTTCGCTTCTACTGTAACAGCAGATGATGCGAGTGCGCGTTATTCTTATTCTGCGGATCGTGGTCCATGGCCTGTACACGAATCTGTTGAGAATGGCGGCGCAGGGGATGCGCGTTATATTGCTACGCTACCGGAATTGTCTGATTTAAAGACTTTGGCAGAGATGCAGGCTACGATTAGTGATGCCGATTCCTCCACGAAATATATTGCCGTTTTGCATATGGGATGGGATTGGTGTGAGGTCAGCAGCCGGTTGTTGGTTGAGTGGCGAAAGGGATTGGGCGATTCGTTTGTAACCACCATTTATGACTTCCCTGAGACAGATTATGTCATTCAGGAGGGGGATGATGCTGGCGTGAACGTTTCTGCCCGTTCACGCGAAAATGCATATTCGGGTACCTTGAATCCGATTGGTGGCTCCTCTTCACGTGCACATGTCTATCCAATCATTACGTTGCATGATGGGGATGGAAAGCTCTTTGCCCTGGAGCGTGGTGTTGAATATATGGATAATGCTGCGTTGAGAACTTTGGTGGCTGGTTTTGCTGCAAATTATGAAAATTATTTAGAAGGTAAGCAGGCGGCACATGGGGCTACTGAAACAGAATTAACAACGGCTGCCTCCGCTGGCGAGATGGGGATGCGTGTGGAGAATGACGTTGTTAAAGATGACGGCGGACGCACCATTACTTTAAATATCTATAAAGCAGCGTTATTGGCAAAGGCCTTATTGCACCTGGAAAAGAATATTTATAGTTTGCCTTATTTGAACATTACTGCAGGGCGTCAGGATGACTTCAACCAGATTGCAGCGTGGGATCCACAGGATGTCTCTGGTGCGATGCGCCGTGTAAAATTGAATGATCTCTATTCAATCTCAGATACTTATCGTAAGCCTGTGACAGATGCATTGAAGACTTCTCTTGCAACATTGGTAGATGATACGCGTTTGATTGAGTATTCGGACAATGAGTATCAGCAGGCGCTTCTCTGTGGTTACAATCTGTATAGATTTTCTACAAAAGCCGAAACTGCAGAGGTTTATGCGCGTAGAGCGATTGAAAAGAATCCGGCCTCTTTCTGGGCAGAGGGAGCCCGTGGGCATTTGTGGATGACACGTTCACGCGGACCGGTGTTATTAGGCTGGGGATGGCGTCCGTATCACCTGACGGTTCCTGGGACGGTGACGGCAGAAGATGGAACAGCCTCTTTCTCAGGGACGCAGATTATGGCACAAGATGGCATTGTGCTGGATACAACAAATAAAACATTTAAGTGGACTCTTCGTTACGGTAATGACCGTTTTATCACCTATCAAGGTTGGCATTCCTTTGTGATGAAGATGACTAGTGGAAGTGCGCTGACCGTTAATTCGCTCAAAATCTGGACTGGTGCAGCTACGAAGGATGATCCTGCTGCTGCGACGCTCATCTTTGATGGGTCGGCGGCAACGAATGTCGCGCCGATCAATGGCGACGATATGGCGGCCTTTACGGAAGTGGCTTTCCCGAGGACGGTAAACACTTCTGCGCCGCTTTCTTTTAATTTTTATCTTCCAAATGATGTGGCGCGTCTTTTCCCCTTGCATGAAAAGGATTGGAGTGACCAACCGAAGTACAACGATGTCGCCATTGTGATTGAAGGCACTTACACGGGCACTTCTTCGGGTTCATTCGCGGTTAATCCGATTTTAAAAAGTGCAGCGTTAACGAGTCCTAATGCAACGCAAATTACAATTGATGACTCAACCTTGGAGATAGGTTCTGTTTTGTCTGGGCAACAAGCAATTCTTCAGGAAAAAGAACCTGCACGTCAAACGAAGGGTGATGACGTGGCAGATGCTGTTGAGGCTTTACTCACGGGCGAAACGGCAGATGAAGCCTATATCACGGCACTTACGCGGGCAGAATTCTTCTATGAGCATGAATCCTCTTCCGGTTTCTCCGGAATGATTTCCAATGTTGCGGCCAAGGATAAAGATGGCGTGGAGATGTTGAACGCTGTTTTGGCAGATCGCACGTGGCTGACCGATTTGATGATTTCTGGTCCAGCAGGCGTCTTTGGACCGCGTGCCGGAGGCAGTCGTGGCGCAGCAAAGGATATGTTGCACCGCTTGTGCACAATTTGGCGAACAGATAAGTTGTATACTGCGACTAATCCAGATACGCGACGAGGGACCATCACGGCTGGGCCTGAATCGGAAGGTTACGACGTGGTGATTCGCCGCATGGCGACTGTGGGTGCATTGAATGCAGCACCGGTGGATAATGGTAATTTAGGTCAGACGCATTGGCTCTACCGTGACCATATGGATCGTGGGGTGATGCATGGTGACTTCTATACACAGTCTGCTGCGCAGATGCGTTATGCACTAAATCCGCAGGCATGTCATGTATTGGAACTTGCTCATGCGGTGAAGAAGGGGAATACCAAACTTGATATCATCAATGGTACAGCATGGCAGACGGCCTATTTGATGAACAACTTCTTTGGTGATTCGATCTTCGGAAATGACTACTATACGCCCTGGGCTTCAACTGTAATGCCCAGTACTGCAATGGGACGTGAAATTGGGGCAGTGTGTGGTGGTATTTCTTACTATGGTGTATTGGCTGCGAATGCTTCCGGGCGTCGTTCGATCGCGGGCGGTCAGCCTGGTCACTGCGCTGCAACGCACCGCACGTTCGATGGGTCTATGTGGGAAATTGACTCAAATGTCGGTGCGCCGACGGGAAGTCACTTCCCCTTGTGGGAGAATTATACCTATCAGGCTCAGGAATATTATGATGATATGTGGAGCGACCCTAACACCTTGACAGGTTATCGTTTACTCTGGGCAGCACGCCTGCGTGCATTACGCTATGGGGAAACCGATCCTGGTGTAGAGGCGCTCTATGTCCGTGCAGTAAAGGTGGCACCCCTCTGTTATCAGGCGATACTGGATTATCGTGACTTCTTAAAACGTAACTATCCGCAAGATGCTGACCGATGGTTGCTTTGGGCAGATACCGTGACCTATGGCTTGTGGCGTTATCCAAGTTTGGGCTGGCCACTCTTGAATAATAACATGCTTACGCCGTTGAAGGCTCAGTACGGAGAAGAGGCGGCTTTAGCGACCTTTAAACAGTTGCATGTGCGTATGCATGACTCCGATCGTAAGACGCGAGAAAAGTATAATTACACACAGGCAACGGTTGATGAGCATATTAAATTCTTCCCGGAAAATGCTGATTTTATCTCTCTTTTGAGTACCGCAATGGACGCACGTTATGGTACGGACCGCTTTACCAACCTGGTGAATTGGGCGAATAGCCGTTATACAACAGGCGACGTGAAAACAACGTATCAGACGATGTTGCAGTCTGTATATGAAGCGAATGGTAATCCGTTAGGGGTGAAGGCGACCTGTTTGGATGCTTTGTTGCGCGCCTCAAGAGAGGGTGATTTGCCCACCTTCCGTGAGATGAGTACGCTCTATGCGAATCTCTTCCAAGAAAATGCAGAATATCCGATTCTTTCGGATGCGACGCCACCCTTTACGCAGGAAATGCTTTCGGCAGAAGGTTTGATTACGCTGAGTTCTTATCCGGAATTAAATACATCTGGAAGCGTGGATGACCTGCACGATTCTGCTGCGGCATTCTGCCATACACAACGTTTGATTGACAATTCCGCGTTTGGTACCTACGCAGCCTGGACGCAAGCGCAGTATGATGATCCGTGGATTATGGTGCAGATGCCAGGTGATGTGGAAATCTTTGGGGTCGTGATTCAAAATGGAGAGGGGACGATGCCGCTCACCGTCGAGGTCTCTCCAGATGCACAAACGTGGACACCATTGGTGGCTGGTCGCTCGGTTGCAGAAGGGGCTACCTTACAAGTTTCCTTTGATGGTTCGCAAGTGTCACGCTATGTGCGCGTTCGCTATGCGAATACGACCGGCACACCCGTGCGGTTGAAGTTGAATAAAGTTCAGGTCTTTGCTCGTAAGCGTTACTAAGAGATGAAAGGAGGTAACTTTATGAAAAAGAATATGATTTTGACTTTCATCGCAACGCTTACAATTGCGAGTTCCTTATCGGCAGCGACCCTTCAAAGCCTCGTCAATGAATCCCATGTGGATGGGGATGTCATTTGGGTTCCGGATGGTATTTATGACCCATCGGATCTTTCACAAGAAACACGTCGATTAACCTTCCGTGCCGAAAATGAAGGAGAAGCCATCATTGATGGTGGGACTACGCTCCGCTGCGTGGACCTTTCAGATTCAATTACGCTGGAAGGATTCCTTTTACGGAATGGTAAGGCTGAACAAGGCGGTGGTGTGCGCGGTGGTACGATTCTGCGCACAACCGTGCAGAACTGTACGGCTATCTTCGGTGGTGGTGCCTATAAAACCAATATTCGCACCTCCATCTTTAAGAACAATAGTGCTGAATTCTTCGGTAATGCCGCCTATGGTGGCACCGCATTCTCCTCTCGGTTTGAACAGAATGCTTCCGCATCCTATGGCGGTGGTATGGCAACCCTTTTTGGTGTGACCACTGCAAACTGCGCAATCGTAAATAATACTGCGCTACATGATGTGGCCGGTACAATGGCCTCGCCTGTACAGAATATGGTGTATTACGCCAATGTTGCAGAACGAGGTAACTACGAAGGCTCACCCACGAAGGGTGTGGATGCCGTCGGAGGGGCCCCTGAAGGGGAGGCATTTAAGTCTGTTTCCGATGTGGATATCTTCACGAATGTCGCAATTGGCGATTACACCTTGGATGTGACGAAAGCGACAGAGCACATTAAGGAAAAGGCTGACCCTGCTCTGGGAGGGAATTATGATATCCTCTGGCATGATAAAGATCTTGCCGGTCGTCCGCGTCTTTTGGCGCAAGCCTTAGATATTGGCCCTTATGAAATTGCGGACACAATTACAGTCACCTGTGAGGTTAAGGGTGTGGGTGAGGTCGCAGTTGTGCCAACGGAAGTTCAGGAAGGTGACCCCGTCACGTTTACTGCGACATCTGATACTTATCAACGTGAATTTATCGGCTACTATGTGAATGACAAGCTTGTCTCCACATCGGCCACTATGACCTATGCACCGTTGAAGGACGATAAGATTGTGGCGCGGTTTGCAGGTCTGACGATTGACCTGACGAATGAAGCATTGGATACCCTCGAAGAAGTCATCGCGGCATTGCATCCATCGATTCTTGAAGAGGTCGCTTTAACAAATGACACCTTCACAATTCCTGCATTGGATAAACCTGTGGCCTTTGTCGGTGCTTCAACGAGTGAAACAACGGTTAATCTTTCGGGTGATTGTAAGAATGCGTATGTCATCAATGCGATGGTTACGGGTGAAAACGTTTCGAATGTAACGTTGCATCGTAGTTTGGTGAATAACTTCTCAGGTTCAAATGTTACCTTGACCTCCTCGGTAATTGCCTCCACCTGTACCAATATCTCTGGTACAGCAGTGAATACAACCGCTTGGAATGAGATGCCTGCCGGATTAACACAGGTGGACTGTGTCGTGTTGTCGGGTTCGACCAACACGGTGCAGGCTGCCATTTTGGCTAAAAACGATGCAAATATTGATGCCGGGCAGGGTGGAAGCGACATTATCCCCTATGACAATTTTGATATTGCCGGTCGTCCACGTGTGAGTGGAACTAAGATTGACCGTGGCGCACATGAATGTAACTACATTACCGTGACGGTGACTGCAGAGGGTCATTATACAGAGCTTTCACCTGCGGTGGGGACCTATGACAAATTGACAGGCGATGTCCTGACGCTCTCCTATGAATCGCCCCGTGCATTCCGTGGGTGGAGGCTTGCCGATGGCACGATCCTTACACGTGAATCCTCTTACGATTATGTGTTGCCTGAAGGCGATTGTGCTTTGACGGCCGCATTTGAAGGCTTTACCTTGACGCCTGAATCGTCGATTCCAAATGACACTTCGGCTGCAGATACCATTGTCCTTGCACCGGGTACTTATACACAAAATTTCACAACGCCAGCCACGATTGTCGGTACTGGAGTTCAAGGCGAAGTGAAATTGACAGGTACAATTTCTGGTGGTGCCCGCTTGGAGGCAGTTTCCTTTGAAAATGCGACACTTTCAAATGTGACGCTGAATCGTTGTTATGTATCGGGAGGCACAGCAACGGCTGTAACGGCGTATAACTCGATTCTTGTGAATCTCACCTCTGCTACAGGTACGTACATCAATAATACGACAGTCAATACGACCCTGCCTAACACTGCGAAGAATACGCGTGTTTTGGATGCGATTGTTGAAGACTACACGCCACCTCAAGAAGAGGCAGACAAGGGCGGATCTTTGACGGAGGCTGAACGCCTTGCCTTGGGGGACATTGACTACTATGGTAATCCGCGTGTAAATAATGCGACCATTGATAATGGTGCTGTTGAATACGAATGGCCACCCTATATTGTGACGATTGATGTGATTGGCCATGGTTTGGTGGAGCCGCGTGGTGCGGTAGAAGTGGTTCGCGGAGCTCCCTTAACCTTTACGGTGAAACAAGATCCGAAACATCCGCGCGAACTCGTCTCTGTTAGTGGCGCAGAAGATAAAGGTAACGGAGTCTATTCGATTTATCCAAATGCGGATGCTACGGTGACTGTTACCTTTGAAATGTTGTCGGAAGTTAGGACCGATGATGCACTTCAAGCTGCTCTTGTTGAAGCTCAAGATGGCGAAACGATTACGGTGGCGCCGGGCACCTATGGCGCAATTGATGTGAAGGGGAAGCGTCTGAAGATTGTTGCTTCTGACCCGAATCCTGCGAATACCATTATTGATGCATCTTGGTTGGGACGAGCAGTTACCTTAACTGAAGGCGCTGAAATTATCGGCTTTACAATTCAAAATGGTATTGCTAATAAGGGTGCAGGTGTTTATCAGGGAACCGTGCGCCGTTGCATCATTCGGCAGAACACCTTGACCTATAATGGCTTTGGTGCAGGTGTGTGCGAAGTTTTTGCAGAGTCCTGCTTGATTGTTGATAATGGTTCTGATGATGTCGTGCGTTCCAATGGTGGTGGTGCCTCTACCTCAGACCTTTTAAACTGCACCATCGTGCGTAATATTGCGGATAAGGGTGCAGGTCTCTATGACTGTACCGCTAAGAATTGCGTTATTGCACTTAATACTGACCTCGCAGGTGCTGTTTCCGATTGGGCCGGCGACTCGGTCGCACCCGACCCAACCGATTGTTGCACACCTACAACAGGTGGAATTACTGTGGATGCGGGAACACTCTTTGTGAATCCTGAAAATAATGACTGGCGTTTGCGCGAAGGGATTGCGTGTATCGATGCCGGCACGTCAGATGAACGTTTGAGCGCCACGGATGTGACGGGCGCTACGCGCGTCTATGGTGATGCAATTGATATGGGTGCTATCGAATGGAACGCACCAGATTACAAGGTTACAATTGCCTTCCAGGGACGCGGTATTGCAACGGTTAATGGCGCAGAAATCGCATGGGATGCAGAAGCTTCTGCAAAGGTCCTGAGTGTTTCACGCACACAGCAGACGCTTTCCTTGCAGTGGAAGGAAGATACTGCAACTTCTGTGGATCGTACCTTTGTGGGCATTATGGCCAATAATGCCATGCTTGATGGTTCCGCAAATGCTGTAAATGAAGCCTTTACATGGACGATTGCCGCAGAAGACACGGTAAATGTAATGTTAACCTTTATTGCAGAAGACCTTAGTGTCACAACCGCAGATGAGTTAACTGCTGCACTTGAATCTGCGATTGCGGGCGAAACGATTAAGTTGGCCGAAGGTAATTATGATGTTGCCGTGAATATTGGTTCTGGTGTCATTGTGGATGGTGAAGCGAAGGCGAACCTCTTACAGGGCGCAACCCTTGCAGATGGCGCAGTTCTCAAACGTGTGACGGTCACGGGTGCAGGTGTAACAGGCCCTGAGACAGGTCGTGCCGAGTTGATTCAGAGTGTTGTTACGGGGGGGGGTACAGGCGTAGCCGTCAAGCAGAATATGGTCTTAAAGACCTGTTTAGTGTATGAAAATACAATCGGTGTGATGGATTCGACAGCGTACCTCTCTACGATTGTTGCGAATAACGGCGCTGGCGTGGGTGGTAATTCGCGTGTGTACGGTTCCGTGATTTGGGGAAATGTCCTTGATGTGGAAGAAACGGTGACACTTGTGGACTCCTACATCGGTGGTAATCCGAAGTTTACCCTCCCGGCACCTGATGGGGAAGACTATACCTTGCTTACGCAATCTCCCTTGATTGACTTGGCTGCAACGGCACAATGGGAAGGCTTTACCGATGCAGACAGAGCACTGACCGATTTGGCTGGTAACACACGTCCCGCCTTAAATGGTTATGATATCGGTGCTTATGAATTACAAGTAAACGCAGATGCATTTGCTTTGTGGACATGGTATGGTGCTGCCTACACAGCAGATGGTGACTGGAGCGGTTCAAATTGGCGTAAACTGATTTATGGCGCACCCTACAACTTACCCGCTAATGAATCTGCCCGCTTCATTGATCGTGATGGTTTTGCGAGTGCAGAGGTTGCGATTGATCGTGTTGTAACCATTCCAGCGCTTCAACTTGAAAACACAAAGAGTGCGCTTGCGTTTCGCGATGCCGGCGGTCGATTGACCGTCAATTCCGGTGTAATCAAGTCGAGTTCTGGCAGCTTGTCCTTGGCTGCACAAATGGATGTTAAAGAGCAGCTTTATCTCTCCGCAGGTGCATTGACTGTCGAGGAGGGGGCTTCGGTTGCTGTGGATGGCAAGTTTGTAGCTTCCAGTATTCCTGTGACAATGACGGGTGGTACGCTTTCTGCCGCTACGAAGAGCGATTTGTTTGGCACAACTCAGTTCACGTTGACGGATGGGACGTTTGAATTTGGCGATTACTTGAACATCCGCGACTCGGTCTTTGTTGACCTCGCAGGGGGCACTGTAACAGGCGGTGAAATCAGTGTGGCGCAAGGTGAGCGTGATGCGTTGCGTTTCTCGGGTTCGGATGTAACCGTTAGTAAGATTGAAACTGGCGATGAGAGCAGTGGCAACCACGGTAACATTGTTCAGACTGGCGGTACGCTCACAGTAACCGGGAGTGGGTCAGGAAAGAGTGCTCCCTTGCATATCTCTCACTGGAGCGGGTGGTCGAACTACACAATGACGGGTGGTCAACTCTTCGTCCCCAATGGGGAAGTCCGCATTGGGCAAGATGGTACTGGTCATTTGATTTTAAGTGGCGGTTATGCTGAAGTAAAGTCGATTGGCATTACAGCTGGTAAAGTTACGCTTGCTGGCGGCACACTGAAAGTGCTGACTACGCAAACGCTCCCAATTACCTTTACGGCTGGGACTGCTTCTCGCGTTATTGCTCCAGATGCTGAATCGGCTTATCTTCAGATTACGCCGAGCGAGGCAGGAGATATTATCTTTGGTAAATCGCTTGGCTACTTCCAAATCGGTACATCTTCGGAATGGGTTACCGTAACAAACAATAATCTGATCTTTGAAAATGGCGTCCGCTTAAGTGCAAAGATTGCTTTAACAGGCACGGGAAAAGGAATTACGGTGCCTGGAAGCGGTACTGCGCCAGTGATTACCAGTGGCAGTTTCTCTGTAGATCAAATTGCGTTCTCTGGCGACTTGCCCGATGGCGAGACTTTGGTTCTCTCACTTAAAGTTCCTACTGACCACAACACAATTACTGCAGACCAATTTACGGTTACCGGACGGTGGGCAGGAAATTGTTCTTTAAGCGTTACTGGTCCTGAAGAGGCAAACGGCTATGCCATCTACAATGTCTATGCCACGCGCACGGGTACTCCTGCAGCAGCAGGGACGCCTACTTTGGTGTTAAACGGCGGCGAAGAAGTAGATTGGACACCCTCAACGCCATGGGAACCTGCATTCTCTTCTGGTGATAGTGCAATTATTCGCGTATTGGAGGATAGTTCGCTTTACATTGATACAAGCGCACAGCCAAACGTAGCAGACTTAACGATTGACATTGCGGAAGGTAAAAAGCTGACCATTCGAGGTGACAAAACACTTTATGCTACTGGTCGTGTTCGTTTAATTGGTGGCGGAACATTGGAATTGCGCCGAAATCTTAATTATTACGATGATTCAATCGTAGCATGTGATTTGGCTCAAATTATTTCTAATGTTTCCTCTCAGGAATGGCAAGGTACAGCCCTGAACGGTGTGCCGATTCGTGTAGAGCAATCTGCTACATTAAGTGATTTGAGTGAGATTGATCTCTCAATAGCAGAGGGCGTGACAGTCGGCTTGCCAACGACTTGTCGTGGTCTTCTTGTAAGTGATGGAGCTTGTACACTTTTCACTGGCTCTGCAACAACTTTCACGGGCGAAGCCGTTTTTGGCGGGGCAGTAACTGTAGCACAGAACACAACATTTAATGGTTCTCTCGTGCTTGGGGCGTTGCCAGCTACATCTGAAAAGGTCTTCTATGGAGATGTGGAGGTCGCATTACCAGAAGGTGTAGACTTAACCATCCCAAGTGGGCAGATGGCATCTGGTGCTTACTTCAAAAAAACAGGGGAAGGCAAGTTAACCTTGTCGGATGCATCGTATAACGCCAATCTGAGGTTGGGCGGAGTTGTTGCATTTACACAAGATACGACAATCAATGGTGCGCTTCACATTGAAGAAGGGGCCGTAGTCTTCTTGCCTTATGATGCAACACTTGTCGCGACGGGTGAAGTCCGCATTGAGCCTTCTGTCCGGTTTATTTTGACCACATCGCCAGAGGCGAATGTAACATTAGCGGATGCCTATACGCTTCTTTCTTCGAATACTGCCGCAGGCTTGGTGATTGATCAGTTGGCCACGTTATCGGTAATGTGGCAAAACATCCCAGCAGACGAAACGTTGTCAAATCCGCAGGTCGCGCTTGCAGGAGATACGCTCGTGTACACCCTGACACGTGAGTCGCCAAAGGTGTGGACGGGGGCAACGTCTTCGGATTGGTCTACTGCGTCCAACTGGTCAGATAATGCTGTGCCGGAAGCAGACGCTACGGTGCGCTTCACAGATGCAGCTGCTACAAAGACTGTTGAGCTTTCATCCTCCGTTCCTGTTGGGGTGATGACCTTTGCTTCGGGTGATTATACCTTAAGTGGTGGCGTGAACTTAAATAGCTTTACTGGCAAGATTGATGTTAATCACCTTACAGGAACAACCACATGGGAGGATACCTTTATCGAACGTGGCGCGTATACCATTTATGCTGGAGCAAAGGCTATCCTTGCACAGGATCAGGAGATGCGCTATGTTTATAAGGGAAGTTTCGCGGGAGAAGGTGCGCTTGAATTGATCGAGGGCTCCTTTACATTGGCTGCCGCATCTGTGGGCTATTCCGGCACCTTTACTGTCGGAGCGGGGACATCCTTAACGCTTATCAATGCGGAAAGTTTATATGCTGCGTCAGTGAATGTGGCAGGTACATTGGCGATTGAGACAGATACTTCTGTCGCAACAGTTGCAATGGAAGAGGGGGGACAACTGCTTCTGTCAACGGACAACACGTTCACGGTGCGCGAGGAAATTACAGGGAACGTGGCCATCTCGATCGCAACCTTACCGAATGAAGTAGGCGATTGGGAAATTATGGCGCTGCCCGCGAATACAACCGCCACGTTTACTTTGTTGAATGAAACTTCGACTGAAGATAACTTTATTGCCTTCTTGTCGCAGACAGAAGATCGTCTCATTCTTTCGCTCCGTCCAACAACTGACATTGCGTGGGCACGCAAAGATGCGACTACGGGTGCCGATGTGTGGAATATCTATGGTACGCCAGTCGAAGCAACGGTGACCGCAGAGAAGCGTGTGTGGTTGACGGATGTAGAAGGCGTTGCCGCGGCAACGATTTCTTTGCCGGAAAATCCGCAACGTGTGATGGTTGAGGCTGTCGAGACAATTTACACCATCAATAACGCTACAGCAGTGACAATGCCGATGACGGTTATTGCGGGTTCGCAGGTGATTTTGCGTACGACTGCAACACTGAGTGAATTGACGAATGGTGGTGTAATTACTGTTCAAAATGCAACGCTTGACCTGACGACCACACAGCTGTCTGGGCGTGGCCAGATAATTGCAGGCACAGGAGGTATTGTACGGATTTCTGCTCAAACTTTGGCAGAGTCCACAATGTCATTCTCTTGCGAGGGCGGTAAATTAGAAGTGGTGACAACCGAAGATTTCTCGATGCCAACGAATCGCATTCCAGACAACTGTTCTGGTTTGATCAAGGAAGGCGAAGGAACGCTTTACCTGCCACCGGCCGCCATGTCGGGTATGATTACCGTAAATGATGGTGTATTGACGCCGACAGGTGCAATCGCATTGAAGGCGCGCTACTTCAAGTTTGAGCCACATGAACGTTTTGCCGGTTCTGCCTGGTGGTTGCCTGAGACCGGGTTGTCTGACTTTGTTACAACCCTTTCCGGTGAAAGACAGGCTTGGCCAGAGGGCGCAAAGATTGTGCGTTTTGACTCCGGTGTAACCAATAAGATTCAGATTGGCGTTACTGGAGACTCACAGTCTGAGATTAACGGTATCTCTGGTGAAATTATCAATGTCTTTGATAATGATTTGAAAACACAGCTGTTGTGGAATGACTGGCACGATAGCTATGGTACTGGTGATAAGTGGCGTCGTAACTACTTTGTCATTGATGCTGGTGAACAAGGCTTCAAGTTTACCGGATATAACGTAGGTACGCCAAGTAACTTGGATGCCTTCTTCTGGAAGTGGTCGGTCGCTATTGCCAATGACATCTCAAATTGGCGACCAAATACCGAGCTTTCAACAAAGACGGCTGATGAAGATACGATTTGGCAGACGATTGATGAACGCACCTTCCCGGAAGACAAGACGTTATTCAAGACGAGTGCTTGGATGAATGCGGGTGAATATGCGGCTCGTCGTCAATCAGGCTTCTGGTCTGAATATACAGGCAGTGTGAATCTCGCCTCCGCCTCGGCGGTCTTGGATCTCTCTAAGGCCGTAGGCACTTCTGGAATTCTTCAGGATGAAGTGGAAATGGCTGCCGTTTCGGGTGTAGGCACGTTAAAAGTGCCAACATCATTGAAGGTGACTGCCGACTCCTTAACGATGAATACATTGCATCTTACGGGGACGGATATCTTGAAGACCCCCATCACGGTGAAGTCTACAGCTGTAATTTCTACAATCACAATGGATGAGGCTGTTTCTGCGGCATACAATGAAAGTCCTTCCGCAGACTTTATCTTGATTGAAGGGTATACAGGGACGATTGCGCCGACGTTGAGCGGAATGCAGAATCCTGACGATGGCGGTACATGGCAATTGGCTGTGATTGAGGGGAATTTGCATCTCGGCCTGGCAAATTCGCCGCGTTTCTTGTCGACGACATTGCTTTCGGAAACTGAAAATTGGTCTTCGTTGGCATGGACAGATATCTTGGGGAATCCCATTGAGCCTGATTGGGCGGCAGTGAAAGAGATTACAATTAAGGTAACTTCCACTTCTCCGGATAAAGTTACACTTACCCTGCCTTCTGGGATTGCCGTATCAGGGATTGAGCGCATTGTTTTTGATTTCGGTGATACAGTCTCCAAGCGGGTCTGTTTGACAGGTGCGGGGACGTTGCAGACAAACATCCTTGAAATTAAAGGTGAAAATCGTGTGACAGTGTTGCCGGATTCAACGACGGTGCTTGTGGCTGGAAGTTTGGAAGTGAATGCTCCCGAATGGGACACGTCTCCAAAGTTGTTAGAAATGTTTGGGGGCACCTCTGCTTCGTGGCGAGCTCCGAATGTCCCGATGGGTATTATTGCAAAGACAACGACCGAGGCCATCGCCTCCAAGGTGTTGGGCACAGCTTTGATTACTGTTCGTGAAGGTACGCTGAAATTGCGCAAAGAAGAGCAATTTGACAGTATGACGCGTGAACTTCATGTGGCCGCAGGTGCTACATTGGATGTGAATGGGTGTCCCATCTCTAATAACTTAACCTTGCAGGGTGGTACATTAACGAATACTGGCGCAGGGATTGGAACGGGTAAGCGTCAGAACTATAACATCACATTAACGGCAGATTCGGTCATCTCTGGTGTTTCAGATTATTACTCTTTGAACAATGGTTATAATGTGCATACGCTCACGTTGAATGGTCACACATTAACGAAGCGTGGCACATGTGCATTTGGCTTCTACAATGCAAACATTGAAGGAGGGGACGGCACAATTGTTGTGGAGTCGGGTACCTTGCGTGTACAGCCACACAATAGCAACGTTCGTACCTTAAAGGATGTTACCTTTGTTGAACAGGGGGGAACGGTTGAGATCTCTGCCCCTGTCACGCTTTCTGGAACTGTGACTTTGGATGGAGGCACATGCTCTGCGGCTGTGACAGTGGCCGCAGATTCAAAGGTGCGTGGTACAGGAACAATCTCTGGCGCGCTAACGTTGAATAGTGGAGCCAAGATTGAAGTGTACAGCCTTGCGGAACCCTTGAAGCTGACGGGTAATTATCCGGCAACGATTACGATGTCCACTATGGAAGGACTGGAATATCCAGCAACGATCGTGCCAATTCTTTCAATTGCTAACGCGACGGAAGCAACACGTCCGGATGTGACGCTTGAAAACTTACCCGGCTCGCGCAAATTGGAGTGGAATGAAGATTACACCGTATTAAATGTGGTGCCTCAGGATGCACTTTCATTAGAAACGACAGTGAAGGCGACGCTCTCTGGTGATGCGAATTGGTCAGCGCTGAATTGGACTGACAGCAATGGCGTGGGGATTAATCCTGACTGGCGTATTGTGACAAATGTCACATTGACGGCAGCTGCCGATGCCATCATCACGCGCGATGTGGCAACAGAGGCGATAACGTCTTTGACAATCGCTGAATCTTCCTTCAAGATTGATTTGCGGGGTACAGCACTGACGGCACTGACGACACTTGCAGCCAATGGTGATGTTTCCTTTGGTTCAGGAATGCTTACCACGATGCCGACCGCATTGTCTGGTGATGCTGAAATTACGTTCTATACGGATGTCGCAACTACGCTTGGAGGTGGAGACGAAAAGTATGCCTACAATGATTTTACCGGTCGTTGGATCATTGAAGATGGCGCAACCCTGACCATCGGCGGTGAAGGCGGTGGCAAGATGGGGCAGTTGAACTGGAACTCCGCCATCGCAGACAGTGGCCAAATTGAAGTTCGGCAGGGTGGAACGCTCACTTTGGGGACCAATCATGCCTTTGGATGGGCAGATGGTGCCAATCAGCGCAACCGCACCGTTCTTGTTGTTGATGGCGGTCGCGTAGTGTGTGATGCGAATTATGACCAGTATGTGCGCCGCACTTTTGAATTGAAGAATGGTGCTGAGCTCTATTCTTCTGCGACAACGCCTGGAAAAGGCATTTCGTTGGGACGGGACACAAATATCCTTGTCACCGAAGGTGAAGCCTCTCTGACAGGTACAATGTTTATTGGATGTGACAGTCAGCACTCCAATCAGCAGAATATACTCAATATTGCCGCTCAGCCGGGAGCAACATTAAAGATCCCTGCGAGTATCAATAATGGAAAAAACCAGTCAAATGCCGATGTGGATGTTGAAGATATGAAGTTCTCGGGAGGCGGCACGATTGTCTTGTCGGGAACAACATTGAATTCTTTTACAAGAATGCAAGTGGCTGCTGATACCACGTTGCTTGTCAATGGAACGGTTTCTTTCGTGAAACCGATTACCTTTGAGGCAAATGCAATTGTGGGCGGTACAGGATCGATTGTACCTGTCTCGACCTATTCTTCTACAGCATCGGTTACCTTTAGTGAAGGAACAAAGATCAAGATCGTGGATGAAACAGATCCGCTTTCAATCCAAGTAGGTGCGTATACCACATTTACGCCTCCGTCCGGTGGTATTGGTGTCATCTTCCCGGAAGATATGGTCAGCGGTAACTCGGTGAAGGTGTTGACGTCTACTTCAGTTCTAGATGCAACAACCGACCTTTCGGTTCCGGATGGGTATACCACAACTGTCGAAACGAGCGGGAGTTGGTATACCTTGGTCTGTTCCAAGACCTCACTTGATCAGTTCCCGACAATCCTTACGGATGTTTCCGGAGAAATGAATTGGGATGAACTTGCCTGGCAGAATGAAGCCGGAGCATCGTTGAATTCTTCGCTGATGGATTGGAGTGTCGTTACGACGGCAGTCTTGCGCGTCAATGACAATACAATCTTGACGTTGCCGGAAAATATTGCATCTGGTAATCAAATTACGACCTTGAAGGTGGAATTTGTTAAGGAAGGCTCCACGTTAACCTTTGCAGGGACGACCGCAAGTGTACCTGCCATTCAGGTAATTGGTGTGAAATCCGGTCGTTTGGCAACGACAGCAACAGCCTTAACTGCGACCGCTTTGTCGGTTGAGTCAGGTATTGTTGGATTGGATGTTGCCACGTTGAATGCGATTGCCTCGCTTTCGGATTCGGTTACTTACACCCTTTATGGTGATGGCACGCTCAATAAGGCATTGCCGGGCACTACGCCCGTGACAATTGCTTCCGGCACAGTGAAGCCGAGTGCGGCAAATCAATTCTTTGGCCGTACGGTTACGATTAATCCGGGTGCGACCTTAGATGTGAATGGCTTTGCTCAGGCGTGCACCGTGACGCTTGCCGGTGGTACATTAACGAACACAGGTGCTGCATTAAGTGACCAGAGTGCTTGGCAAACCTATGGCATCACCTTGACGGCAGATTCGACCATCGGTGGCACAGCAGATATGCGCTCGTTGAATACGAATTGGGCTGCGCATACGATTGCATTGGGCAGTCGCACCTTAACCTTAGACAACGCTTCTAAGCTTTACTGGACAAATGCCTCCATTGAGAATGGTGCAATTCAGGTGGCAAGAGGTACTTTGGATATCGGTTATGGTTGGGATAAGGATAACGGTTGGGCGAAGAAGGAAGCCGAGGCAACCTTGCGAAATGTCACGCTTACGGTCGCAGAGGGCGCAAAGCTAACCTTGAATCGCGGTATGACGATTGAAGGAACCGTTGTGTTCAGTGAAGGGGTAACCTTCAATGAGGAAGTGGCCATTGTATTGGCTCAACCTGATGGGCAGACTGCATCCTTAACGGTGCCGACTTCTGCGATTACAGGGGTGACCAGAATTGAGGTGGACGCCTTGACTTTGACGGGGACGGCTGCACCTGCGGTGTTGCCAATCTTCACGGGGCTGACGGTTAACGTGGGTGAGACCCTTAAGACCGCCATCGCGGCTGCTACAACTGCGCGTATTTCGTTGGCGACATTGGAGGGCAATGAACCTGTGGTGAACAATGTGCCAGATGGGTGGCATGTAGAAATCGCAGAGAACACCTTGAGTTTGGCGAATAATGCATTCCCGACGCATCTCGTAACGACGTGTACGGGTTCGGTGACTTGGGATGACTTGCCGTGGACGAATGCAAGCTCGCAGACAGAAGTGGTCTATGCCAATGTGGATAAGGAATTGGTGACCGCAATTACGTTGAAGGTGCAGGGAGATGCTACACTCTTTGTGACTGATATTAAGACGCTCTTCCCGAATGTGGAGACGCTGAATGTGGTCTATGAGACGGCTGATGCGCTTTTGACCTTTGCGGGTGATGCCATTGTGTTGCCTGCGCTTGCCCTTTCGGGTGAAAATGGTTCAATCCATAGCACCGCGACCTCTATCGCCATGGATGGAATGACTTCATCGCAAGCTGCAGTGGGGCTCGGTGTCGGCATCTGGAATGTGGTTTCCTGGACGTCGCCGATGCCAACGTTGTATCGCCTCTATGGTAATGGTGAGACCTTGAACAAGGAATTACCAGAAGTCGCAACACCTTTGACGACGTATGGTGACATTACACTTGAAACGGTACCGACAGGTTCTGCGACAATTACAATTGCTTCCGGCAAGTTGACATTTGAACCTTCCGAATCGGAAGTTACCTTGTCTACACCAATCTCCGGAGGTTCGCTGGCTTGTAAGGGCACAACCACCTACACAATTGCAGCAGCGAATCGTTGTGTCGTAACGACATTGGAGATTGGCGCAGAGACTGTGGTAAAGGCAACGGCGCAGAATGCACTTCAGACCACGACAATTACAGGTGAAGGCACCTTAATTGGCGTTGGTCACTTGGTGTCCGGAACGGTCTCTGAAGATTGGACAGGTGTTGTCCGTTTTGAAGATGTGGCATCATACACCTATTTGAATCTTTCGAATTATGGTAATGCACAATCGAAGATTGAGTTAAAGAATCTCGGAACCGCCGACGGTAATGTCTATTTGGTAAATTCCACTTATGAAGTTACCGCAGACCTGAAGTTGGAAGGTGCCAACTATATCAACAATGGATTCTATACAAATTCCTACACCTTCTCGGGTGATTTGACAGGCGATGGTTCGTTGACCTGGGGAACATACGGCACTCCAAATGATTCTTATTTCTTCACCGGTGATCTGTCGGGCTTCACGGGAAATCTTACACAATTACGCGCTAATCGTATTGTGTTAGGTAACAACACAAATGTTACGCAAGAAGCCTTAACGATTGATGGCACAACCACATGGAATGGTACGTTGACTGCGAATGCAGATCGTTATATTCGTGTGATGGGGTCTGCTATCTTGAGTGGCTCAGGCACTTTGGCTTCGAATGTAACCTTCCAAGCGGGGGCGACATTGGATGTTACAGCAGAGACGAATCTGACTGTTGCCGAAGGAAAGACGGTTACATTGCCCGATGCATTGACAGTGAAACTGCCTGTGGATGCCGAGATGCCTGTGATCATCCTGTCTACCACCACATTCGCAGGATCAGAAGGTCTTGATGATTGTGTTGTTACAGTTGAGGGTGCCGAGGGCGCATTCCGTTTGCGGAAGACGGCGACAGCACTTCAAGTAGATGAGGTTGAAGAACTCGATACACTCACAATCGATGCCACAACAGGAGCAGTATGGTCAACAATTGCCGAACAGCTTGAAAACTCGAAACAAGTCTTGTTGGCAGATGCGGTATTGACCATCAATTTCGGTGATGGTAATACGCCGGGTTCTTTTGTGTTCGATAATGCCGAAGCGTTAACGTTTGCTTCTGTTGTCGTTACGGGTTCTGCGGGTGGTACGGTGACAAGTAGCGAAGGTGCATTAACCTTTACTTCTTTCACACGCGAATCCGCTTGCACCAATTTGACCATGGATGCTAAGGCTTTCACCGCAGCTTATGGTTCTGGCGCACAGACCATTGATGGGTGGACTTTGGGTATTACGGTTCCTGCAGAAGGCAACGTGACGCTCTCTAACGCCTTCACGGTTAATTCGAATGCCACACTCAAGAAGGTCGGTGCAGGCACATTGTCACTTACTTCCGCTTCAAATAATTTCCAGAGTGGGAGTGCGCTTAATGTACAGGACGGTACATTGAAGTTGAATGCCGCAGAGAGAGGCCTAAAGGGTGACATTACCATTGCTGCAGATGCCACATTCATTAATATGAGAGATGCGGATGCGTTGGCATATGGTGCTGATAACACAATTAATGTTCACGGGACCTTGGATATGGCATCAACGCGTTGGACGGTTGGTGATGGTAATAGCATCAATCTCTATTCTGGTGCCGTAGTAAAAGGAAATGGCCAAGGGTCAAACGGAGCATTAGACTGGCATGAAGCTGGTAGTGTTTATGTGCGTTCGAACAATGATGAGCGCACGACGATTACACTATCCGCATCAATTCGTTTGCGTGCAAACCCGACATTCAATGTTGCAGAAGGCATGACATTGATTGTAAATGGCACGATGACTACACATAACGGTCAAAGATTGCTTACCAAGACTGGCGATGGTATTTTGCAATATGATGGCACTGCAGATGCGAATGCTTCTTTTAGAATTATTGAAGGTATATTCTCGGGTACAGGAATTATCGGTGGCAACTTGACCTTTAATGCGAACGCAGCATTTACTGTTACTGATACAACAAATCTCTTGATGGTAAATGGTACTGTTTCCGCAACAGATCTTGCTGTGACGCTGCCTGAAACGGACGAACAGATTATTCCAGTGCTGCAGTCAAAGCAGGTTTTGACTGCGGAAACATTGGAAGAAAAGCGCGGGTATGTCTTAACGGTAGGAGAGGAAGCGGATGATTCTGCTACGGTTTATACCCTGTCATATGAGAAGTTGGCTGCAGATGCGCCACCGAAACACTTGGAAGTCTCCTTATCTGGAGTTACGACCTGGGATAACCTTGTTTGGACAAACTGGGATACACAGTCTCTAATTGAAGGTGAAATCGATACTTCTGTCGTGACTGAATTGACGCTCAATGTTACAGAAACGGCAACATTGACCCTTGCGGATGTGAAGACAGCCTTCCCGAATGCTGTCGTGACAATTAACTACACTGCACAAGGTAAGACATTAACGCTTGCGGGTGAAAGTGTGGTATTGCCGGCGATTACGGTGACAGGTGAGTCGGGCATGCTCAAGTCGACCGCAACCGCGTTGGCAATTGATGCCTTGTCTGTTGTGCCCATGGGCTTCGGCGTTGACGTTGCGCTCTTGAATAGTGCGACAACATTGACCGCCTTGCCGACGGCTTACACCCTTTATGGTGATGGTTCGACCCTAACAAAGACCTTGCCAGCTACGGCCACGGTGACTTTGCAGAGTGGTACAGTAAAATTAGGCGCGAACAATGTGCTCAATACGGCGAATACTATCATTCTCAATGCGGGTGCTACGCTTGACTTGAATGGGAAGGAACATGATGGTTCCTTAACGTTGAATGGTGGTAAGTTGACGAATACAGGAAATGTCATCGGGATGAATTTGCAGCAATTGCGCGATCTCGTCCTGTCAGCAGATTCTGAAATTGAAGTCAATGATGGCCATGCGTTCCATTTGATTCATTCGAACTATGGCGTTCAGACGCTCACCTTGAATGGTCATACCTTAACCAAGTCGGGAACAGGCACAATGGCGTGGTGCAATGTTTCTCCAGCCAATGGTACGGTTAAGGTTACGAATGGCACTTTAGAGATGCGTTCGGGCAATAACGGCACGGGGGCTAACAATACGTGTACGCTTACAGCTGTAACGTTGGAAGAGAATGGCGGTGAAATTCAGATTACGCGTAATTATGCACTTGCCGATACCGTGACGCTCAAGGGTGACATCTCTATCGCTTCGGTGCTTTCGGGTGATGGAGCCTTGAATGTTGCTACGGGAACACTCACACTTTCGGGCGCAAACACCTACACAGGTGGCACGCAGATTACTGAAGGCGCGAAGGTGATTGCGACATCCATTGGTACGGGTGAGGTAACTGGTGCCGGTGACATCGAATTGTTGATTAATGCAACAGCGGTTTCAGTCCCCAATATCGTCAAGGTCGCTTACACAGGTGCGGCAACGCTTACTGCTTCTGGCGACAATGGTGCTATTGTTGAAAATACGAACAATGTGACTTGGCCGAGTGGTAAACAGTACATCTTTAATGGTGGTACACATGCCTTGACCTTCTATCCCGGTGCATTGCCAAACGATAAGTCTACTGAAACTGAAGATTCCGCCTCTATTCAGGTGAAGGCAAACACCACTTTAACCTTGAAGGCGCGCGACTTTGGTGGTTGGACTGGCTCTCACTTTAACAATATTGCCCTTTCGGTAAAGGGTGAAAATGCAAAGGTGATCGCGGCAAGCTTTAATGACTCTAATCCCGGTTGCTTTACGGGACGCGTTTATCTCGCCGATGGTGCAACAATCCAGGGCGGTGATAACAACACGGACGCGATTAACTTCTTTGGTAACGCCGATGATGCAAACATCCATATCACATCCGGATCCGCTTCTTGGACAAATAAGTTGTGGATTGGCAATGGGAATGGTGGAAATATCACCAATCTTGGTATTACCGTGGAGGATGCCGCGTCCTTTGATCTGTCGGCACTTGTTCAGAACAATAAGGGCATTAAGAAGTGTGGCTTAGGCACGATGACACTTTCGGGTGAGAACACCTCAACAGGCAGTTTAATCGTGAATGAGGGTACTGCTGTGATTACGGGTGCTTGGGCTGGAGCCACCTCTGTGGCTGCGGGTGCAACGCTTACTGGCACTGGCACTATCGGTGGCACATTGACCTTTGCCGAAGGTGCCACGTTCAAGGTGGATCCCTCGGCTGCAAATCCCTTGAAGGTGACTGGTGCAATCTCGGGAACGGCGACGATTGCGTTGGCCGAAACTCAAGAGGTCATTTCAAAGATAGCACTTATTGCTTCGAATGAAACAATTGATCCGGCCAACTTTGGTGCAATTCCGGGTTATACATATGTCGTTGAAACGGTAGATGGCGTCCATACGCTTTATGCAGCAGTTGCCGCACCGGAAGCATTGACTGCAACGCTCTCAGGCGATGTCGCATGGGCTGACGTACCGTGGATGAGTGATGAATCAATTGCAATTGATCCTGAAACGGTGGATGTTTCTCAGGTGACAACGATTACCTTGAATCTTACAGCTGATACCACGCTCACCTTCGGGGATGTACAAGCGACCTTCCCGGCTTTGACGACGGTAAAAGTCAATCCTATGGCAGAGAATCTCACGTTTACTATCGCAGGTGAAAGTGTGACCTTGCCAACGGTAAAGACAGACTTGCAGCCTATGCCAATGGTCTTCCTTTCAACGGCGACTTCGCTTACAATTGAGAAATTCCAACCGATGCTCAGTGGTGAGTATGCTGTAGGCATCGGCGTTTCGTTCGTGAACAGTTGCACTGTCTTAACCCTCCCGGCAACGTATCGTCTCTTTGGCGATGGAACGGTATTGACCAAGCAGGTCTCGGCGAGTGCAACTGGCATTCAATTGGCTGGCGGCATCGTCAAGATTGCAAATAGCGACATCTTGCAGTCGCGTCCGCTCTTTGTGGAGCAAGGGGCAACGTTTGACCTCAATGGTAATACGCATCTCGGGTCACTCACCTTGAATGGTGGTAAGTTGACGAATACAGGAAATGCAATTGGTACGAATGAACAGCAATTGCGCAATCTCGTCCTGACAGCAGATTCTGAAATTGAAGTCAATGACGGCCATGTATTCCACTTGATTAATGGTAATTACGCATTGCAGACGCTCACCTTGAATAGTCATACCTTAACCAAGTCGGGAACAGGTAAGATGCAGTGGTGTAATGTTTCACCGGATGGTGGCATAATTACAGTTACTGGCGGCATCCTCTTGATGCGAGCCGGCGGTCAGGCAGAGAATGGGACAGACCATGCAGCTGACACCTGTACGCTTACGGCTGTAACGTTGGAAGAGAATGGCGGCGAGATTCAGATTACGCGTAATTATGCACTCGCTGATACCGTGACACTCAAGGGTGACATCTCTATCGCTTCGGTGCTTTCGGGTGATGGCGCCTTGAATGTTGCCACTGGGACGACCACCCTCTCGGGTGCGAACACTTACACGGGTAGCACGACCATTACCGATGGTGCGACCCTGAAGGTGACGACGAAGGATGCCCTTGGTTCCACGCGTAATGATAGCGCACAGATCGCACTTGGTACTACGACCCTCACAGGAGCAGGCACCCTGGAGCTTGCCTTTGCTGATGCCGAAACCTCTTTGGAAATGATTGGGAATGGCGGCACCTTCACAGGTGATATCCTCGTCTCGAGCGGTACGTTGAAGTTCCCGAACAGCTCTGGTGGTACTGGCCCGATTAATAACCGTGTGATTACGGTTACAGGCGCGAATGCGGTCTTGGCAACAGGCACGAACAACGATGCGACGGGTTGGTCCGTTGCGGGTCGTCAGAAGTTGGTCTTGGCGGACGGTGCTCAATTCAAGGTCTATAAGCGTGATACCTTTAAGACGCCGCTTGAAATGACGGGTGGTATCGTTCGCCTGATGGCAAACTGCGTGGATGGTTCTCGTGGCCTTGACTGGTTCGAAAACCCACCTTTGACGGTGAAGGCACTTGAGGGTGCTACGGCCGAACAGCCGACCGTGTCGTACATTACCATCGCTGATGATGCAACAGGTGACTCAACGAAGATGAATATTCGCCATAACTCTTCTACGGGCTCCTTCCCCGCAGAAGTGCAAGCGAATGCACGCTTGGTCGTGGATGCCCACCTCTATGGTGGCGTGATTCAGAAGTCGGGCGAGGGTGAACTCGTGCTCACCAATGCAAATAATAGCTATGGTGCAACGGAGGTGAATGGTGGTATTCTCACCGTAACGGGTGCAACCGGCACGGGTGCTACCACCATGGCTGTGGGCACGACTTTGCGTGGTGCAGGTACGGTAAAGGGTGATTTGACCTTTACAAATACCTTGGCAGAGGACGGGACAACCGTATCGGCTATGCCGACATTGATTGTTGATGCGGCTTCGGATGCGGATCCCGTCTTGACTGTGAATGGTGCAATCACTGGAAAGGTCGCCGTACGCTTTACGACCGCGATTACCACGCAAGCCTTGGTGCCTGTGTTGCATTCGTTGCAAGCAATTGAACCGACAAACTTCATTATGGAAACCGCATTACCAGAAGGTTATGTGCTCCAGATAATTGAAGATGAAGGCCTTTATACGCTTGCCGTGGCAAAGGAAGACTTCCAGATTTATACTGAACTTCATGCTACGGTGACGGGAAATGCTGCTTGGACAGCCCTTTCATGGACGGATAGCGAAGGCAACGCTGTTGAATCTGGCAATATTGCCTGGAGCCTTGTCGAAACCGTTGTTCTGACAGCGGAGAATGGCGCAGTTGTTACGATGGATGTGGCACTCCCTGTTCTGACAGCACTCACAATTGAGGGCGGCTCATTGACCTTGCAGAATCATTTGGAAACAAAACTCTCTGCAAGCACTGCGTTGGCTGTGAATAATGGTGCTTCCATCAAATTGGTTGATGTTTATGCGGCTTCTGCAAACATAACACCTACTGGCACAGGTGCAATTACATGGGCACCCGTGGAAGCGGTCACGCATACAGGGAAGTTTACCCTTCCGGCAACGATTGCTTTCATTACAGAAGGCGATCTCACCTTGAACAATACCGGCAACGTATTTAATGGTTCGCTGACGGTGGCTTCGGGTACGCTCACCTTGGCGACCGCATCGCAAGGTTTGGCAGGTGATTTGACTGTCGCGTCTGGCGCTACGCTTGTTGGAAGCTCAAATGATGCTCCGACATATAGCAAGTCAACGACAATCACAGTTAATGGCACCTTGCGCTTGGCAGAAGGTATTCGTTGGACGATTGGTGATGGCAACATCTTGAATCCGATGGTATTGGGTGGCGGCGCACGTCTGGAAGGCACAGGAAATACGCCGCTTAATTGCCAGACAACGGCCTTTGACTTCTTCAATAACAATGCGACCTTGAAGGTGACTGGCGAAAATGCTGTTATTGCAGGCCTGATGGGTGCACATACGGGAACGAAGACGTTGAATGTCACCTTTACCGACGGCGCATCGCTCATATTGGAAGGTGGCGTTGTTGCGAATGCGTATTCCATCAATACCGCGCTTGAGGAAGGCGCCGCCGCAGCAACTTTGACAATCACAGGCGAAAAAGCTGCCACTGGCACACTTACGATCGGTGCAGGGATCACGTTAACGGGGACAGGTTCATGGGCCGGCACGCTCGCCTTCACTGAAGGCGCTACGCTTGCAGTGGTCGATCCCGACGAGGTGCTCTCTGTAACGGGTGCTGTCACAGGCGCAGCTGCGGTTATCCTGCCGGAGGGTGTGGTCGCACCTGAAGGAGAGGAACGTCTGACGGTTCTCTTCACGGAAAGCACTGCTTCAACAGTGTCCTTTACCTATGGTGATGGCTCTACTCACATTGTTGTTCCAGAAGCAACGGAGGGAGGCGTTAATTACAACTTGGTGCGCAAGCCTACATACTCAGCCTTGTCGGCGACGGTGACAGGAAATGCCAACTGGTCTGAATTGACTTGGATGGCAGGTGAGACAGTGGTTACAAATCCCGTGTGGGGAGCCGTTACGGCGGTGACTTTGACGGCGGAAGCGGATGCTACGGTGACGCGCGATGTAGCGACACTTTCCCTCACTTCGCTCATGGTGGCGGCATCCAAGAATACGCTTACCATGGCAGGTGTAACCTTAGACGGCGTAGCCCTTACGCTCAATGGCGACCTCGCAATCGCAGAGGCAACGACCTTGACGACGTTGACCGCGCTTGATGGTGCAGGCAAGCTCAAGCTCATGACTGGCGTCACCGTTACGGTGAACCATACGACTGAGAATACCTCTCTCTTGAGCGGGAAGAAGGTGGATCTCGCTGAAGGTGCAACGTTGGTGCTTACGGCAAATGCTAATCAGAAGTTGGAAGGTGATGTCAACTTCAGTGGCATCACTGGCACAGGTAAGATTGTCTATCAGAACAATGGGTGGATGACCTTGCCGAAGGCTGCGAATATGTTCGCCACCACACTTGAGGTGGAAAACAATCTTACGAATGGCCTCATCTTGCCTGAAGCAGGCAAGGCCTTCCAGATTGGTTCGCTCTCGGGTAATGGAGCCTTCCGTGTGGACTTCAATAGTGGTGACCCACGCAGTCTTGAGATTATCCAATCGAAGGATACGACTTACTCGGGTGGTATGTTAACTAATAACATTACTGAACGTCTCTCCTCCTTCTATCTCTCAGGTATCGATGGGGCGACCTTAACCTACACGGGCACGACCACTGTGGCAAAGCCGTTGGTCGTCAATGCTTCGGGTTCGTTGAACCTCATGGGTACATGGACGGGCGAAATGACCGTGGCAGGTAAGCTCGCAGGTTCGGGAACGATTAATGGTGCGGTGACCTTTAATGAGGGTGCAGTTGTGGTGGCCGATGGTCAGGCTTTGACCTTGGGCACTGTGACGGCAGAAAACACCTTCGTTGAGGTGACGGCATCGTTGGAAGAACTGAATGCAGCGGCTACGGTCTTCACGGCTACGGAAGACTTTGATGCAACGCAGTTCTCCACGTCTGCAGCATATGTCCTTGAAAAGACCTCGACCACTGTGGGCGAAACAACGACCTATGCCTTGGTGGTGAAGCGTGCAAGCACGGTGACCGTGACGGGTACAGACTCCTTTGATGTCACAACGCAGCAAGTCTTGAGTGAACTTGTCATTGATGCCTTGAAGGCAGATGAAATCACTTCTGGCACTTATGCTGTTGAGGTGGAAGTGTACACGAAGGGTAGCGAGACTCCTGTGACGCCGACGGCAGATGAGGTGGATTCGCTCCTGGGTTGCTTCATCAACGTGGAAACCGTGGACATTGAAAATAACACTGCTACTGTGAAGATTGAGTATGAGTTCGGCCTCGCGGATGTGACCGTGGATGCAAATCTCAATGTGATCTTCACCGCGACGGTGGAAGGTCCCGGTGATGACGCTGACTATGTGGATGGTGTCTCCTTCACGATTACGGATGAAGGGACGCAGGAAACATGGGAAATCGGTGCTGAAAACATTGATTTTGACACAGCACCTCTCGGCTCGGTCTTCTTGACGCTTCCGGATACCTATGAAGTGGGCGGTCAGCAGAAGTCGGTCTTGACGGACTTCATTGGTACACGTCAGTTCAAGGTGAAGGTGAATAAGCGAAAATAACGCAGTGCGCGAAATGCGCTAAAGGATGCCCCAGTCGAAAGGCTGGGGCGTTTTTTTATGGAAAATATCTTGGAAGGTGGGGCAATGGTGCTAAAACACCTGAGTTCGGACGCTCGATTACAGCGTCCTGCTTGGAAGGTAGTGCAATGGTGTAACTAAAAACATCGTTTGATTGTTGCATGAAGATTTTTGTGCGTTGTATGCGTCCTTTCGTTAAAATGGAGGATGTGAGAGATGCTTTTGGCTCTCTTTTTAAGAGGGCTTTAAGTGGGATGTGGCGTTCGTGTGGCAACTAAATGAAAAGAGGTCTTGCGTGTGATGACGCCTCTTTCGTGAGGAGGGGAAGTTTTGTGAGCGCGTTTAGTTATCAGGCTGGGTGGGTTTTTGAGGAGGGGAAGGCTACTTAAAAATCCTTCTTTCTGCACGTTAACGAGCACCTGTCATTGTTCGAGGCCGCAAAACACGCGATTCAGTATGCGAGCCTTTGTGATATGCCCCCCTTTTTGTTCTCAATTTGTGAGTTGTGTCGCGGTGCGCGAAACCTTCACTTTTTCCCTTTTTTCATCGATTTTTCGCCTGTTGAAAACTTTTTTGAGTTATCAACAAGTTATCAACAATGCTGGTTTTTCGACGCAGTTTTTGGAAAATTCTCCGGCGGATTGGCGGATTTTTGGCACTTTTGCTTGACTTTGCTAAAACTGCATAACTCATTGCAAAATAAAGAGATAAAGTAAAAATAGGGCGAAATCAACTCCGCTGCAGCGGCTTCCTTGCGAAAATTTGGGGTAGAAGTGGTAGAAAAGTTATCAACAATTGGGAGCTTTTTGGGGGAAAGCTAAAGGAATTCCGGGTCAATATAGGTTAAATTGAGTTGCAATATAAGCGAAGTTGGTGAGCAATATAGGCGAAATCGGTGAGCAAAATAGGCGAAATTGGGTCGGTAAAGTCGCCCATTTTCCCAAGGGAAAATCGCCTGCTTTCCGCGGGAGTTTAACTGACTTGAGTGAGCGGAGTTGACGACTTGTCTCCGCTTTGCTACACTTCCAGTGTGCGTGGTGAGGAGGTTTTGAGTTTAGAGTTCTGAGTTCAGGGTTTTGGTTTCTGGGTTAGCGCCTGCGGCGCAGGACGATGTGTGCAAAGGACTGCAGGTGGATTTAACGCGAGGACGCTATCTCTTGTTCCGTCGCGCAACTCGGCGCTATGAGAAACCTTGCTGCGCAAGCTTTCTCCCGAGTATGCCGACGGAACGCTCACGATTCTTGACTACCGCAGCGCAAATCTTCCAATGTATTTCTTCGTCAGCCACGCCATGCGGGCAACAGAAAAGCACACTAGCAGTACCGCTGCGGAATCGCTGGAGTGCATAGCGATGGTTGTGTTTTTAGCATTGAAATGAAAACTTGATTAGTGCAACTGCTGATATGCCATTAAAGCATCGTAGAGGTCGCTTGCCCATAATTGTTTGGGACGGGTATATTTTTCACAGCAAGACCCCGATATTGTGCGAAACACGGGTTGCCAATCAGGATTTTTTCCTTTAGGTAAATCAATTGAATTATCGTAAAAATAGACACGATCCACAAATGTCGCAAGTTCCAAAATATTTCCCATCGACTTGTGATATCGGCTTACAATCTTTTCCATGGGAACGCAATGTCCACCCTCTAAGTAACGGATGCCGACACGATTAATATTAATTTGTGGAGATTCTGTTCCCACGAAGAAAATGCGAACAAAAAAACCTTGATTCATCGCCTCTCTAATAAATTCAACTTTATCAGGAGCAGACAGAACCGTTTCGAACGCAAAATCACGTTTTTCATTTAGAAACTTCCACCGCAGACGCTCGGCCTCTTGAGCCGCCTTTAAAATGCTCTCTTGATTGTTCCAGTCCCCATACTTTTCTTGTGCAATTTTGTCAGGATTAATGTACTCACATCCTGCCATCCATTTGTGTTTTAAATCGTACAATTGCTCTGTGATTGATGTTTTCCCAGAGCCATTTGGACCAGCAACGACAAGAAGGCGAGGTTTCATTTTGCCTTCCGAAGCATTTCTAAACGTGTGAAAATTGCATGGCGACGTTCGGCATGTATACGCGCGGTCGCTTGTTGATAGCGAGCACAAACACGCTCTTGAACAGCTTGCATCACTTGACGCAATTGTTCTCTTGCCTCTACATCAGAAGTAATTCTATCTTCAATACTCATGTACAAAAGTATATCATATTTTGGGCGGGTGCGCCACAGGACGATGTGTGCAAAGGACTGTATGTGGGGTGTGGCGGAGCCACAGTTGAGGGTTTCGTTCGCTGCGCTCACGTGAGGGGTGAGGTCCGAGTTGGCGCCTACGGTGCAGAACTGCATGTAAGATTTCCGTCAGCCACGCCATGCGGGCAACAGCTAATCGCGGCGAGATGGCGCCTTTAGTGCGCTGTGGTTGAGTGGTAGGGGCGTCTTCATTTGGACAATAGTTTAAAATGAATAAAGGTTGTAAAAAAATATATATGCTCGGAAATCTTTTTGCTATAATTTCGGGCAATCTCAACAAGGAGCAGTTATGCAACAGGATATGATTGTTGTTATTGATCTCGGCAGTGAAAACACAACACGCATTGCCCGAGACATTCGCGCCCTCGGTGTTTATTCCGAAATTCACCCGCATGACTTAACTGCAGAACAGCTTGCCGCGCTCCCGAATGTGCGCGGCTTTGTTTTTGCTAAGGGCCCCAATCGTGCTTATGAAGGCCAGGTGGTGGAACCCTCCGCAGCGATGCTTGATTCCGGACTCCCTGCACTCACGACCGAAGGCCCCGTCCCAACGCTTGATGAGCTCAAGCCGTTCATTTTCGACACATGCAAGGCATCTCCCAACTGGAACATGGAGAACTTCATCGCCGACCAGGTGGAATTGATTCGCCGTCAGGTGGGCGACCGTAAGGTCTTGCTCGCACTCTCTGGTGGTGTGGATAGCTCCGTGGTGGCAGCGATGCTCATCCGTGCAATCGGCAAGCAGTTGACCTGCGTCCACGTCAATCACGGTCTCCTCCGTAAGGGTGAGCCGGAGCAGGTGGTGAGTGTGTTCGGCAAGGAACTCGGCGCGAACCTCGTTTATGTGGATGCGACCGACCGCTTTCTCGATAAGCTCGCTGGCGTCGCCGATCCTGAACAGAAGCGTAAGGTTATCGGTGCTGAATTCATCCGCGTCTTTGAAGAAGAAGCACGTAAACTGGATGGCATCGCATTCCTCGGTCAGGGCACCATTTATCCCGATATCATCGAGTCGGGTACGAAGACCGTGAAGTGCGTGAAGAGCCACCACAATGTGGGCGGTTTGCCTGAAGATTTGCAGTTTGAGTTGGTCGAACCGCTCAAGATGCTCTTCAAGGACGAAGTCCGTGCGTGTGGCGTGGCCCTCGGTTTGCCTGAAGCGATGGTTTATCGTCAGCCCTTCCCGGGTCCGGGTCTCGGGGTGCGTTGCCTTGGTGCAATCACTCGCGACCGCCTTGAAGCCCTCCGCGAATCGGACGCAATCCTTCGTGAAGAGTTTGACAAGGCTGGCCTCCGCGGCAAGGTGTGGCAGTACTTTACGGCGATTCCCGACATCCGCTCGGTGGGTGTCCGCGATGGTAAGCGTGCCTTTGAATGGCCGTGCATCCTTCGTGCAGTGAATACGGTGGACGCCATGACCGCTACGGTGGAACGCCTCGACTGGGAATTGATGGAGCGCATCACTGCTCGTATTACCGCAGAAGTGCCTGGCATCAACCGCGTGCTCGTGGATATCACGCCGAAACCCACTGGCACCATCGAATGGGAATAAGACCCTTTCGATTCCAAAATCACAAAAGAGCCGCCCCATGTGGCGGCTTTTTTGTTGCACTACACTTTTACTATGGTTGCGAACACTGAAGATGCTTTGGGGTAGGTGGCAACGACATCTTACGCGGATAAGGTGATACAAACAGAAAATCATTGGTGCAGAGGGCGATGACGCGGCGGGGTTTTAAAGGGTGTAAAAAAAGGGTTTGACAGTGAGGGGGCGGGTTTGATATTGTATGCGCACTTCAGCGGACACGTTTAATTTTGGAGAGGTGGCCGAGTGGCTGAAGGCAGCGGTTTGCTAAATCGCCGTATTCCGCGAGGGATACCGGGGGTTCGAATCCCCCCCTCTCCGCCATTTTGTCTGCGAAGACTCGGGATGCCGAGCGCAAGAAAGAGAAATCCGTTTTTCGCGGGTTTCTTTTTTGTTTTTAGGGGTGGAACTTTTGCAATGCGTCGGCGCGCATTTTGGAGGCAAAAAGGGGGAGGTTCTCGGGACGTGTGCGAGACGCAAGTGATAGGAGAGGGCAAAAAGGGGTAAATTTGGGTCGCTTTTTTCATGTTTTTTCTTTTTTTCAGTGAATCGTGACTTGCAGAGGATGAAATTGCTTGCTATTATAGATAGCAGATAATTATCTTCTCGTTTCAGAAAGGAGCCTTAAAATGGTTCGGAATACGATGTTAGCGACGGTGCTCGGCGTTATGTTGGGCGCGACGGTGGTTTACGCACAGGATGTGGTTGAGGAACAGATGGTGCGCTTTGAACCAGCGGTTCAGGTCATTGGTCTTGAGAATGGCGGCATGACCGTTTTGAAGCCGGGCGAAAAGAGTGCAGCGCCTGGTGTTTCGTATAAGGCATATCCTTACGGTTCGGTTTTTGAAGTGGCAGCAGGCGTGAAGTGCCGTCTGCGCTTTTCAGATTTAACGTATGCCGTGGTGCGTGGTCCTGCGAAGTTGACGCCTGTCGTCTCTGATATGTTCCGCAAGGTCGTCTTGGACGTGGCCTATGGTGATGTGAACTTCTCCGTGGACAAGCTCGCTCAGGCAGGTCAGTTCACGGTGGTGACGCCGATGGGCTCCTTTACCTCGTTGCAGGGCACCTCTCGTCTGCACGTGAGTAAGCTCACCTCCGACGTGGTGGGCGAAGATGACTTCTCCTTCCGCACGCTTTCGGGTACGGCAGTGTTTGGCGGTCTCCACTATAAGATGGCGGGGATGACGCAGGCCAATGCCTTCGTTTCTGGTGATGAAATCAAGGAAACGGCTTCGGGCAAGGTCTTCCGTGACACCTGCCTTGAGGGCGTTTCTGGCGAAGTGGCCACGGAAATCCCGATGGGTGCTGATAAGAAGATTGATTTTTCGTTGACGCCTGGCGCCGTGGTGAAAATTACGCGTGCTAAGCATCCTGGTTCGGATAATTGGGTAGTCTCCGTTCTGACGCTTTTCGCAAATGGTGCGGCGCAGAACTACTTCTGCTATGTGGAAGGTCGTGGCGCAGAGTATGCAACTGGCGACTTGTTGAGCGAAGTGCTTCCTGAAGAAGACGAGGATGGCGAAGGCGAGGGCGACGAGGCTGGCGATTCCGATAGTTCGGATTCGAGTGATGGCCTGGACGATTTTGGCGATGAAGAAGAGTTGCTCTAATGGTGTGAGCAGTCTGAAATCGCTATTTTTATTAAAGTAACAACCAAGTACAAATCAAATGTTTATCTATCATTTCTCTCGTCTCATTAAGAGTAAGTTGTTGTGGGGCTTTTTGGCCCTGTTGATGGTGTTCGCATTCGTGGTGATGGATTCTTGTTCCGGTTCTGCAGGACAGACGGATACCTCGGCTGGTTATTTGGGTGATCGCGCGATTTCTCGTAAGGTAATGGAAGATGCCGCGCAGGTGGTGACGACGGCGAACAGCCAGGCTTCGTTCTATCTGCCGCAGCGTAGCCAACTCTTCAGTGCAGTGGTGCGCGATGGCGCATTCGGCGTGGAAGATTGGCCGGCACGTCGTCGTCAGAACTGGAAGGTCATCGCAGCACGTGAAGTGGCCGTGCGCAACGGCATTGAAGCAAGCGTGACGTGCGGTAATCACGTGCTCGAAGGCATGTTTGCAGGTTCGAATGGCGTGTTCAATCCTGACCGTTATCGCGCCTTCCTCGCAGCGAACCAGTATTCGAAGTCGGCACTCTTTGAAGCGACCTTCGCAAATACGTGGTTGCCCGCGCAGGTCGTGACCATGGGCGTGTTCAATGCGGTCGGTTGGGTTTCGCCGATGGAACTCGATTTTACCCTTGAAACGAACTATGATACCACCACTGCTTACGCCGCTTCGCTCAAAAACACCCTTCAGGCTGATACCATCGCCGTCACGGATGAAGAGTTGAAGAAGTGGTATGATGAACATAAGGAAGATTATCGTCTGCCTGAACAGCGTGTAATCGCTTACGCAGAACTGCCCGCCGCAACCTTCGCCGCCAAGATTGTGGTGGACGACATGGATGCCATGCAGTACTACGATGATAACAATGACGAATTCAAGGGCACAGGCACCAATGCTACTAAGGTGCTCCCCTTTGAAGAAGTGAAGGAACAGGCCATCGCTAAGGTGAAGGCACGTCGCGCTCTTGAAGAAGCCCTCCTTTTCGCAAACGAAACCCTCGTGGCTGAAGCTCAGGCTAAGACCTTCGCCGAAGCAGCTAAGGCTTATGGCGAAATCAAGCACGCCACGGTGCGTTCGGATCGTCCCTTCGGCTTCCAGAATGCTCAGGATGTTATCGCTTCCACCTTTGAAATGGATCCGGAAGAAACGCCCTTCAACGCTGTCTCTGGTACGGACTGCGTCTACTTCATGAACCTCGAAAAGGTGATTCCGACGGGCATCGCTCCCTTCGAAGAAGTGAAGGATCGCGTGTTGACGGCGGTGCGTCGCGAACGCTTGACCGCTGCGTTGAAGGAAAAGGGTGTCACCATCCGCACGGCGCTCGCTGCGGAACTTGCTAAGGGCACCGCCTTTGATGCCGCAGTGGCCGCTTGCAAGGTGGATGGTCTTACCGCAACCACTGGCATGACCTTCGTGCTCAATGATGCCGCTAAGCTTGACATCCCCTACCGCGCAGAAGTCACTGAAGCCGTTGCAAACCTCGGCGTGAAGGCACTCTCTGAAGCGGTGATTACCAGCGCTGATGACATCGTGCTCGTGTATGTGGCCGATCGTAAGGCGGGTGACATGCTCGCAAAGACGACCGCAAAGGCTCAGACCATGCAGGGCCTTGCTTGGCCGATGCAGTTCCGCACGACCACCGACTGGATGAATTGGAACCTCAATCGCGAACCTCCGACGGTTGATGGTAAGCGTCCGGTCCTTGATGAAGATGTGGCGGATGATATTGACGAGGAATAAGGCCTCGAAAATGACAAACAAGAGCGGCGTCCAAAGGGATGCCGCTTTTGTTTTATTCCCCTACATGAGGCGCAGATAGGGCGTAAGGGAGGAGGAGGAACGCGGACCATTACCCGCCGAACTTCGCCTGCGCAGATGAAAGAAGGCGGGGATTCGCAGGGTGTGATGTGGGCCATTACCCGCCGAACTTCGTTCTCGCTGGAGGAAGGAGGAGGGGAGTCGTGAGGGAGTTGCGCGGCAGAGGGGGAAGCTGCATTCCTGAGGATTTCGGGAGCGGCTTACGTGCGGAAGCGTGGGAGCGGGTGGGCAGAATGGTGATTTTCTGCTTTTTTAGGGTTGATTTGGTGTGCTTCTAACGGCTTTTTCGTTTCCTTAATAGTAGGAAATGTGTTAGAATAAATGCGATTTTACCACGGGAAGGCCGTGGTTTGGATGAAGAAGATTTGGAGAGCGTGATGCGCGTACCCTTAAGTTGGCTGAATGAATTTGTAGATTTGCGTGATCAGACCGTGCAGAATGTGTCCGATTTGCTCACCTTTTCCGGCGTGGAAGTAGAAGCGATTGAAACGACCGGAACGGTTTTAGATGAACACTTTGTGGTGGGTGAAATCATCGCATGTGAAGATCACCCGAACTCCGATCACTTGCATATTTGTAAGGTAAACGCAGGCGCCGAAACGTTTCAGGTGGTCTGTGGTGCGCCGAATGCTCGCGTGGGCGTGAAGTCGCCTTTGGCAAAGATTGGCGCAAAGATGCCGGGCCCAGATGGATTTGAGATTAAGAAGGGTAAGCTGCGCGGCGTGGAGAGCTTCGGTATGCTCTGCTCGAAGGACGAGCTTGGCCTCGGTGGCGCACATGATGGCATTTGGGAATTGCCTGAAACGGCTGAACCTGGCGCCGCAATCCAACCCTTCATGCCGAAGGCTGATGTCGTTTATGATTTGGAAATCACCTGGAATCGTCCGGACTGCCTCTCGGTGCGTGGCATTGCGCGTGAACTCTCTGCTTTGTTGAACCGTCCATTAAAGACGCCCGATGTGAGCTTCCCCGAAACAGGTGCCGATGTAAATACACTTGCGGCGGTGCGTGTGGATGCGCCTGATTTGTGTCCGCGTTACACGGCGCGCGTCGTGACGGGCTTGGATCCCAATGCTCCAACGCCAGAGTGGATGGTGGAACGTCTCGAAATGTGCGGTCAGCGTTCGCTGGGTCTCGCCGTGGACGTGACGAACTATGTGATGCTTGAATTGGGCCAGCCGCTCCATGCCTTTGACCATACCACGTTGAAGGATAACACGATTGTGGTGCGTCGCGCTACAGAAGGTGAAGTGCTCCGCACGTTGGATGGTGTGGATCGTACCTTAAATCCCTCCATGCTCGTGATTGCTGACACCGAACGCGCCACCGCAGTGGCGGGTATCATGGGTGGCGAAGAGACTGAAGTCGCCACAGGCACGGGCACCATCTTGCTCGAATCTGCACTCTTTGATGCGGCCAGCATTAAGTTCACGGCGACGGCTTTGGGCATGGCTTCGGAAGCGACCTATCGTTTTGCCCGTGGCGTTGACCGCGATTTGGCAGATGAAGCCAGCCGTCGCGCGATTTCTCTTTTGGTGAAGTACGGCGGCGCCACTGCATGCACGGGTGTGATTGACGCAGACTTCCGTGATCGTACGCCGATTGATGTCTCGCTCTCCTACCAGCGCGTGAATGAAGTCATCGGTGTGGAAATCCCTGCAGAAAAGGTGGATGCGATCCTTACCTCGCTCGGCATTGAAAAGATTTCTGGGGATGATGCGGGCGCAGTATTCCGTAGCCCGTCGTGGCGTTATGACGTGACCCTCCCCGCAGACTTGATTGAAGAAGTGACGCGTATGAATGGTTTGGATGCCATCCCGACGCAACTTCCCACGCTCGCAGCGGTCTCTCAGTTGCCCGAAACGAGCTTCCGCGCGAAGAAGGCGGTGCGCCATGCACTCCTGAGCCTGAGCTTCACGGAAGCAATGCACTACTCCTTCCTCTCGAAGACCGAATTGGACGCCTTTGATCCTGAAGTGAAGAATCGCTTGGTAATTCCGAATCCTGTTTCGGCAGATTACGGCATCTTGCGCGATTCGCTTTTGCCGCAGTTGATGGGTTCACTCGGTCGCAATGCCGCACGTCAGACCGAAAGCTGCGCACTCTTTGAGATTGGCCGCGTCTTCTCTGTGAATGCGAAGACGGGTAAGCCTGAAGAGGGTGAACGCGTTTCGCTCGGTTTGATGGGGCCCTTCGGCCGTGACGCCCTGTCGCGTCGTGCGCCAGTGAGCGATGAAGAGGCGATTTTGTGGTTGAAGGGTGCGATTGAGGCGCTCTGTGCCAAACTGCACGCGCCGCGCTTCGGTTTCTTCCCCGTGGCACACCCTGCATTTGCGAAGGGTTATGCCGTAGAAATTTGCGTGGGCAAAAAGCGCGTGGGCTTGATGGGTGCGGCGAGTGCCGCAGTGCGCCATCGCTACCGTTTGAACACGCCCATGGTGGTGGCCGAACTGGATATGGATCAGCTCACGAAGGGGCTTGATGCATTGCCGCGCTTGAAGCCGGTGCCTCAATTCCCTGCAAGCCGTAAGGATATTGCCTTTATTGCCCCGGATGATTTGGCACATGAAACAGTTGTGAAGACCATTCGAAAAGCTGCACCTGCGGAATTGACCGACATTGCACTCTTTGATATCTTTACTTCGAAGGCAATCGGTGCAGGGAAGCGTTCCATGGGGTACACCCTTGAATTCCGTTCTGCGGAACGTACGCTTCGTGATGCCGAAGTAAATGCCGCTTTCGCTAAGATTGTTGAGGCGTTGAAGCGCGACCTCGGCGTTGAAGTCCGCGAAAGCTGATCACCCATTTGCGCGGAAACGCGCGCCGGAAGTGGGCCCTGTCCTAAACGCGAATTGGCTGAATGAATCTCTGGCCTACATGTTTTTAGGACGGAACCGAACGCAACTCAAAGGCGTGACCTGAGTCGTACCGGAAGGTTGCGGGGCGAGCTGTCACTTGGATTATCCAGGCTTCCAGAGGTGGAGGCGATACGTCTGGACGGGGCTTTTATTTGAACATGATCGGACGCACTGCGTTCGGAAGAAAAGGAAAAAGACGATGTTGAAACAGATTCTGCTTTGTTTGGCACTCTGCGGTGCCACATCTGTCTTCGCGACCGAAGGGGTCAGCGATATGGCTGTGCAACTCTTCGGAGAGGAAGCAGCCGGGAAGCGCGTCAGTGATGGCGTGGTCTTCATCGATGGACAGTACGTTCGCGGACCTTATTCCGTTACGCGTGAAGGAAATGTCATCCTCATCAATGGTCGCATCGCGAGCCGCTTTAAGGTGGAGTCAAGTGCGAAGGCGGCTCCTGAAGCCGTGCAGGCAGACCCGAGTGCGGGCGAAGGACCCGTTGTGTCGGATGAAGAGGGGGCTGATATTGGGAGCGACCCTACGCCGACCTTGAGCGATTCACCCGCCGCGAAGGAGTCCACGCCCAAGACCTCTGCGATTGAAGCGAAACTCGCTAAGCAGAAGGGGGGCGGGAGCATTGACCAACGCCTCGCCGCGAAGCAAAAGGCAAAGGATTTGAAGAATGCTTCCACCGTGGGGTCCTTTAATTCTGAACCCTCAGGCGCAGATCCGATGGCACTCTTCGAAGAAGCTGATTACACCTACACGCCCCCCTCCAAGCCTGAAGCAAAGCCCGTGCCCTATGTGCGTCCTGCCGCCCAGAAGCCGATGGCAGAACGTATGGCTGAAGCGCGTCAAAAGGATGCTACGGCGACTAAGAAAGCTATGGCCACCGCAAAGCCTGCAGAAGAAGCAGAGGGAGAAGGCGATGAAGACATCGTGGCCGTGGAAGAATTTGACGACCTCACCGAGGCAGAAATTGACGCTTATACGAAGAAGTTCGCCGCACGTCGCGCTTCAATTGAAAAGACGCTCGCGGGGGATGGCATGGTGCTTCTCTCTTCTGCCTCAAGTGGCATAAAGTCCGTCAAGCGCAACACCATGTGGAAGTTTATCCTTCAGTTTGAAGAACTGTGCTCCGCCAATGACGCGAGCAAACTTCAGAATAAGTGGGGCTCCACCCTTCCGCGCGGCTATCTCCAGCGCATCTATGACAATCGTGCGGAGAGCCTCAAGGATATGAAGACGCTTGTTTTGCGCGTGAAGCGTGAAGAGAAGAAGGCTTCACAGCGTTCTCGCAACCGTCTCTAATGCGGAGTTTACGATGGATTGTCAGCCCAATCCGTTGATTTTGCCACCGTGCTTAGATCAAAGCGCCGCCCTGGAATTACTCCAGGAGGGCGCTTTTTTATGGGTTAAGCCAGGCGTTCAGGTTGTGATTGATGCGACGGCGGTGCGCCAGTGCGATGGAGCAGGGGCGGCCTTTGTTTGGACTTTGCGTGATCAGATTGGCGCAGCGGGAGGAAGGTGTGAATTGATTCACGTCTCGCCAGAACTGCTACGTTATTTGGATGCGTATGATTCGGCACGCGAAGCCGCCGCGAAAGACCCAGAGGCGAATGTCAAAGCGCCTGCGCCTGAGCATTTCATTACGGCAGTGGGACGAAGCACGTGTGAAAGGCTGGCGGGCTTTGGCGATGCATTAACCTTTTTAGGCGAGGTAATGCTCTCCCTACCTTTAATCTTTTCGCGTCATTTTCGTCGGGCAGATGCGCTTTTAGCCTTTGTGCGATGCGGGGTGCAGGCGGTGCCGGTGGTGTCATTGATTGGCTTCTTGCTGGGACTGATTCTCGCCTTCCAGTCTGCGATCCCGCTTCAAATGTTTGGTGCGGAGGGTTTTGTGGGTGGTCTCATTGGGATCGCTCTGGTGCGCGAATTGGGCCTGATCATTACGGCGATTCTTATGGCGGGTCGCACGGCATCGTCTTTTGCCGCTGAGTTAGGGACGATGAAGGTCAATGAAGAGATTGACGCATTAGAGACGATGGGGTTAAAGCCCGTGCGCTTTTTGGTCTTGCCACGGGTGGTGGCAGGGACGCTTGCCCTGCCAATCTTGTCGCTTTTCGCTACTGCTGCAGGCTTGATTGGCGGTTGGTTCGTGATGCACATCCTTGGCTTCTCGGTCTCGTATTTTGTGGACCAACTTCAAAGTTTCGTCTCGTTTGGGGACCTCATCGGCAGCGAATGCAAGGCAATTGTGTTCGGCTTTACTGTGGCCACGGTGGGGTGTCGCTTTGGACTTACGGCGGGACGCGACGCAGGTGCGGTCGGCACGGCCACAACCTCAGCCGTCGTTACGGGCATTGTTCTTTTGGCTGTGCTCGAAGGTCTCTTCTCTGTCATCTTCTACGCGATGGGATGGTAACGCATGGCTGAGTTGGATCGCACAATCCCCGCTATTGAATGTCGCCACGTTGCTTCGGGTTACAATGGTAATGTCTTGATGAACGACATCAATTTCACCATTGATCGTGGTGAAATCGTCTTTCTCCTTGGCGGATCGGGTTGCGGTAAATCAACCCTCCTCAAGCATATCATCGGTCAAGTGCCGCCCATCTCCGGAAGCATTCGCATCTTGGGGCGTGAGGTAACGGCTGATGCGTCCGAAACAGACCCACTCCAGATCTTACGTTCGTTTGGCATGATGTACCAGAGTGGTGCGCTGTTTGGTAATCTCTCAGTCCTTGAGAATGTGCTCTTGCCGCTTCAAGAGTTTTCAGGATTGCCGCCCGAAGTGTGTGAAACTGCGGCCCGGATGCGCCTTGCGCAGGTGGGTTTGCTCACACGTGCCCATGCAATGCCCGCCGAACTCTCGGGTGGCCAACGTAAACGTGCCGCCATCGCTCGCGCCATGGCTCTGGACCCACCCGTGCTCTTCTTAGACGAACCCAGCGCAGGCCTTGATCCCATTACGTCTGCCTCTTTGGATGAATTGATTCGTCACCTCTCGCGCAAATTAGGGATGACCGTGGTCATTATCTCCCATGAGTTGGCGAGTATTGAGGCGATTGCCGACCGTGCAATCTATCTCGATCGATGCGTGGGCGGGGTGCTTGACCAAGGGTCGCCACACTATCTTAAGCATCAATCCCCTTACGCTGAGATTCGAGCCTTTTTCAATCGCCAAGCAGAATGCTCCCCTGTTAAGGAGTCTTTATGAAACAAAAGAAACGCTATTTCCTCGCCGGCCTCTTCGTCATTGGTGGATTTCTCCTCTTTGCCTTAGGGTGTATCCTCTTCGGTGGCAGCGAACTCTTTGCCGAAAAGCTCTACTTTGAAACCTACTTCGCCTCCTCGGTGCAGGGGCTTGACGTGGGAAGTGCCGTCAAATTCCGTGGGGTGCCGATAGGGAAGGTGGAAGCCATCACCTTTACTGCTGACACGTATCGGAATGACCCCGTAGTGCTTGAGCGTGGAAATTCAGATGCAGTTTTTCAATCGTTGATGTACATTCGCGTGCTCTGCTCAATTAACCTTAAGGAATACCCCTCGTACTCGGCTAAACGCCTGAAGCAAATGGTCGAACGTGGCATGCGCGCCACCCTCGGCATGCAGGGCATTACGGGCATCGTTTTCATCAATCTGGACTATTATCGCGCGAACAAAGCCAACGATGCGACCGACCTTAAATTCGTTTGGACGCCCGAGAAGATTTATGTACCCTCCAAGCTCACCGTCCTCCAAAACATCGTAGATGTCGTTGAGAATCTTAGCGAAGAATTGCGAAAGGTGAATCTGTCGGAGACGATAGACTCCATTACAAAATTGGCAGACAGTGTGAATCTCGCCGTCTCCGAGGCGAATCTCCCGCAATTGTCCGCCACCTTTAATGAATTGGGCCAGTCCCTTGCAAAACAAGCACACGCCCTGGAGGCGACGCTCGCAGCCTTGGATGCAGAGGCGCTCGGAAAGAACGTAAGGGCGTTGTCCGACAATCTGGCGGCAACCTCCACCACGCTTCGCGAGGTCATGCCGCAACTTTCAAGTCGCGTAGATGATACGATGGTCTCCGTCCAAGACGTATTGGGCGAATTGAAGGTGACGCTTACTGAAGTGAATGCCACGCTTTCTGAGGTGCGGAGCGCCGTCAATTTTGACGAGCTTGGCGAAGAAACAGACCAAACTTTCAGCACGTTAGCCCGCACCGCCGCTTCGTTGGAGGTACTCGTGGATGAACTTCGCGAAAAACCTTCTCGTTTGATTTTTGACTCCCCTGAACAATAAGGAGCCTTTATGAAATCCCTTCTTGTGTTGCTTCCCATCTTGGTGGCTGTGCTCTTCTGCGGGTGTGCCACCTCAAAGCCGAATCCGAAGTACAATGTTTTCCCCAACTCGCTTGAGCCCGCGTTGCGAACTTGTGCCGCTTCTGGCATACGCTTACGCATGGCAGAGGACCTTCGCGCTTACAATGCGCCGCTCGTCTTCCATGTGGACGACACGGTCACTGTCAGCCGTAATCTCATGTATTACGCGCCTCTTGAGGTGGCATTGGCCCGCGCCCTTGAGGATATTACCCTTTTTACCGCTCCCAAAGCCGAAAAACTCAAGGTGGAAGTTCGCGACTATTGTCTCATTGAGCATGACCCTGCCACGCTGAAGACGCCTGAGGGGGGCGAACCCTCTTCCCTTGAAGTGCGCGTAGCATTAAAAATCACCGTCCCAGGGAAGCCGTCTTTCTATAGAGAATCGTCAACCTTCCTTCCCGCAGATGCAGATCTCAAAACGCTTCACGAGACCTTTGCGAAAGCGCTTCTGAGTAGCTATCCGCAGGAATTCTAATCTGATTCCTGATTACAGCATCTTGAAGCGGTGCGGATGCGTTTTGCTACGCGCCGCTTTTTGTGTGCATTGGGTGTGTTATCGTGTTTCATTTTAGGGGATGCGTTTAGGGAGACTCGCGGGAATGCGGTGGATTTGTGTTACAATAGTGTGAAAAAGGAACGTATAATGATGAAATCGCTCGTTTATTGCATGAGTTTCGTATTGTTTGCTTCGTTAGGGTTTGCAGAAGTTACTCCTGAAGCGACACATGAAGAGGCTCCATTTAAAATTGTGATTGAAGATGTCCCCGAAACGGCACCGAATACGCCCGCACCTGCACAACCTGCAGTGCAAGCGCCCGTCGCAACGCCTGAGCCAGTCTCGATGACGGCGGCAGAGGCCGATGCTGTGGATGCAATTCCTGAGGAGGAAGTAGAGGTTGAACCCAATTGCGCCCATGTATTACGCCCGCCGAAGGCGTATGATCGCGAAGTCTTGATGTTGCAGATCTTCTTGGATCGCTTTAACTTCTCTTGTGGTGTGATTGATGGTGTGTGGGGCGATGGCTCGCTGGAGGCGATGCGTGCATGGCAGAAGTCGCGCGGCCTGCGTCAGACCTCTTGGGTGGATGTGCCGTTGTATGCGGAAATTGCCACGATGCCTGAGGCGCTTTCGCGTTATGTGATCACCGCAGAGGATGTGGCATTGGTTACCGGACCCTTGCCTGCGACATGGGCTGAGCGTGCACAGATGAAGCTTTTGGGCTATGAATCGCTTGGTGCTTGTATTGCCGAAAAGTTCCACACTTCCGAACGGACCTTGCGCCGTTTGAATCCTGCAATTATCAATTGGCCAGAGGATTTGCAGGAGGGCTCTATCTTGGTGGTGCCGAATGTGCGTGTGGCGGCATTGGAGCGGCCCGCGCGTTTGGTGGTGGCACTGAAGGAGTGCATCTTGGCGGGCTATAATGAAGCGGGGACGATGCTTTTGCGCTTCCCGTGTTCAATTGCACGCAATCGCGCCCATTTGCCTGCGGTGGGTACTCTGACGGTGAAAAACATGGCCCCCGCACCGAATTATACCTATGACCCTGCAAATTATGGTCAAGACCCAAGTGTCGGGAAGATGATTGTGCCAGCTGGCCCGCGCAACCCCGTGGGAAGTCGTTGGATTGGCTTGTCCTTGTCGGGTTATGGCATCCATGGTACGCCGCGCCCCAATAGCGTGGGCCGACCCGAATCGCGCGGTTGCTTCCGTTTGACCAACTGGAATGCTGAAAAACTCTTTGAATTGATTACCACGGGCACACCTGTTGAGGTGGTGAATTCGCTTGCAGAGGTGACGTTTGCTCCGAAGCAAGCCGACCCCGCGGCCACCCCCGCGCCGCAGACCGAGACGCCCGCCACGCCTGCCGCTGCGGAGGCGCCCGCGGCTGAGGGTGAGACCTTGTCTGAAGAGACTGCTGAGTCGACGGAAGCCTAATTCCCCTCGTGAAGGTTGCCTTCAATTGTCCGATTGTTTGACGAAGGAATGATTGCCATGTCCGCCTCTTTTTGTGATTCGTTACCTGCCGCATTTACTGAGCATCCGATTGACTGTGCGTTAATCCTTGGTTCAGGATGGGGTGATGCACTCGCGCCAGAGGCGGTGCATGCCGTGGTGCCTTATGACCAATTGCCTGGCTTTGGTGCCGCATCGGTGGTGGGACACAAGGGTGAACTCATCCTAATGACACTCGCAGGGCGCCGAGTGGTGGTCTTTAGCGGCCGCCGTCACTACTACGAAGGCTGCACCATGGAACAGGTGGTTTACCCAGTGCGCCTCTTGAAGGCACTGGGCGTGAAGTGCCTGCTGATTACAAATGCAGCAGGAGGGATTAATCCAAATTTTCATGCGGGTGATTTGATGGTGCTGACAGACCACCTTAATTTCACGGGTGTTAATCCCTTACGGGGTCCACATGATGCAACATGGTCCACCCGATTCCCGGATATGACGCACGTTTATGACCCTGAACTCTCCCAGATCTTGCTTGAGCAGGGTGGCGAAACGATGCGTCAGGGTATCTATGTCTTCTCGCCGGGACCCTCTTATGAGACCCCCGCAGAGATTCGCGCCTATCGCGCGTTGGGTGCAGATGCAGTGGGGATGAGCACGGTGCCAGAAGCGGTCATGGCGCACGCAGGCGGGATTCGTGTGGCGGCATTGAGTTGCATCACGAACATGGCGGCGGGTCTCCACGTCGCACCACTTGTGCATGAGGAGGTGCTTGCCGAAAGTGAGTCTGCCAAACCGCGCATGGCCGCGCTCCTAAAAGCCTTTGTGGCACACTGCCCCTAAAGAAGATCAGACACAGATTTCCAGTGGCGTTCTATTGTTGAACGCGCCTAATTAAAAGAAGAGCGGATGCCCATAACGGCATCCGCTTTCTATTGATGGACGGGAAAAGCCCGTCTAATCATGTGGGCGCTGTGCAATTAGAGCGCCATCTGAGCGGCCAAACCGATGTAGTCGGCCGGCGTCATTGCGCGAAGGCGATCCTTGTCCGCTTCGGGGATTTCAAGGGTGCCGATGAAGTCGCGAATGGTTTCTGCGGTCATGGCATTGCCACGGGTGAGTGCCTTGAGCTTTTCGTAAGCATTCGGCACACCATAACGACGCATCACGGTCTGGATGGGTTCGGCAAGCACTTCCCATGCGTTATCAAGGTCCGCTGCGAGCGCCGCTTCATTCGGGCTCATGCGACCCAAACCGCGCTTCGTGGAGGCCACTGCGATGAGCGAATAGGCGAAGCCTGCACCGATATTACGGATTGCCGTGGAGTCCGTCAGGTCGCGCTGCATACGGCTCACGGGGAGCTTGCGGGCGAGGTGGCCGAGGATGGCTTCGGCGAGACCGAGGTTGCCTTCAGAGTTTTCGAAGTCAATCGGGTTGATCTTGTGCGGCATGGTCGAGGAACCCACTTCGCCAGCGACCACCTTCTGCTTGAGGTACTTCATCGAGACGTACATCCAGATGTCGCGGTCCAAATCGAAGAGGATGCGGTTCCAACGCTGCAAGGCGTCAAAGAGTTCTGCCATACCATCGTGGCTTTCAATCTGTGTCGTGTAGGGATTCTGACTCAACCCAAATCCTTCAATCACGCGCTTCGCGAGGGCGACCCAATCCACCTCTGGCGCAGCGGAGGTGTGCGCATTGTAGTTGCCCACCGCACCATTCATCTTGGCAGGCAGGACGATCGCGTCAATCTGCGCGGCCTGACGGCGCAAGCGGTGTACGAACACCGCGAGTTCCTTACCGAGCGTGGTGGGGCTGGCGGGCTGACCGTGGGTGTGGGCGAGCATGGGCAGGGCGATGGTGTCGTTGGCCATGGTCTTGAGCGCTTCGGTGAGCGATTCCTGTTCGGCGCGGAGCACGGCCAAACCATCACGGAGCTGCAACGCATGGGACATGTTGTTGATGTCCTCAGAAGTGCAAGCAAAGTGGATGAATTCGCTCAAGTGTGCGCAATCTGCAGGAAGTTTTTCGCGGATGAGGTATTCCACAGCCTTCACGTCATGACGGGTGGTTGCCTCAATTTCCTTTACGCGCTGGGCATCAGCCAAGGAGAAATCGTCGGCAATCGCCTGAATCGCGGCGCGCTGGGCATCGGTGAGTGTGCCTGTTTCGGGCAAGCCAGGTTCATCACAGAGTGCGAGCAACCATGCAATTTCCACCTGAACGCGGCGCTTGATGAGGCCAAATTCGGAGAAAACGGCGCGCAGGGGAGCAGTTTTGTCTGCATAACGACCATCAATCGGGCTGACGGCGGTGAGGGAGGAGAGTTCCATGTGGACACCTTTCGGTAGGGAGGGTTAAAGGGAATTACGCCTTTTTGGCGCGACGTTCTGCAAAGGCTTTCGCGGCCTTTTGTTGTTTCGTACGCGTGGGGAAGGTCTTTTCAGACTCCGCTTCGCGCAGTTTTTCAAGCAATTTGAGTTGGTCCTTGGTGAGGGACTGGGGTGTTTCTGCGATGAGCACAATGTGCAAGTCACCTGCGGGATGACGCCCAATCGCGCATACACCCTGGCCTCGCAGACGTTGCACAGAGCCATTTTGGGTGCCGGGCTTAATCTTGAGCGTGCCAGTGCCATTGGGGGTCTCAACGGGAATTTCGCCACCGAGCGCGAGCAACACAGGCGAGACGCTTAGGCGCAGGATCAAATCTTGCCCTTCGCGTTCAAAGAGTTCGCTCTCTGCTACGGAGCAACGCAGGTAGAGGTCGCCGCGCGGCCCATTGTTGTCACCCGCATTTCCCTTGCCGGCCACGCGCACACTCATGCCATCTGCAATGCCCGCCGGCACGGTGACCGTAACGGTTTCGTCGGAGGCAATCTTGCCATCCCCGCGGCACTTGCGGCAGGGCTTTTCAATGACCGAGCCGCTTCCCTGGCAAACAGGGCACGTTTGCTGGAACATGCCGAAGAAGCCGCCGCGCTGTTGCACCACGCCCGAACCGCCACAGTGCTTACATGTGGCGCGTTTCGAACCCGCCTCTGCGCCCGAGCCATTGCAGTCAGGGCAGGAGACCGCCGCATGGACGCGGATGTCTTTTTGGATGCCGAAGAGCGCGTCTTCAAAGGAGAGGCGAATGCGCATTTCAGTGTCTTCGCCACGCTGCGGAGCATTGGGGTCTCTGCGACGACCACCGCCGCCAAAACCAAATCCACCCCCGAAGCCACCGCCAAAAAATTGGTTCAAGATGTCATTGAGGTCTGCGCCATGCGTGAAGTCGCGGTCAAAGTTAAAGCCACCGCCACCGAAGGCATTCTTCATGCCATCGTGACCATACTGGTCATACATCCGACGCTTTGATTCATCGGAGAGCACTTCGTATGCTTCAGAAGCTTCCTTAAATTTCTCTTCCGCTTCCTTGTTCCCCTGATTGCGGTCAGGGTGATATTTCATGGCTAACTTACGATAAGCCTTCTTAATCGCTTCTGCATCGGCGCTCTTTTCTACGCCGAGCACTTCATAGTAATCGCGTTTTGCGGCCATGGTTTACGCCTCCTGCGAAGTCGCTTCTGTAGCTTCAGTGGCGGGTTCTGCGGGAGCAGGTGCACCAGCCGACACAATCACCTGTGCAGGACGCACCACCTTGCCACCGAGCTTCCACCCCTTGCGGAACTGATTCACCACGCAGCCTTGTGCAATTTCAGCGTGCGGCATCATTGAGAGTGCTTCGTGCGCCATCGGATCAAAGGTTGTCCCCGCAGGAGCATCAATGAGCTCTGCGCCAGACTGTTCCAAGACCTTGCGGAATTCGCCGGCAATCATCTTTACGCCCTGTACAAATGGCGAATCTTCCTGGGCCGCCATCAAGGCCATCTCAAAGTTATCAAACACAGGGAGAAGCGCATTTAAGAGACGCTCATTCGCGCGGGCAGTGCGCTCTTCCAATTCACGTGCCTGGCGCTTCCGCATATTGTCAAAGTCGGCCATCAAGCGCATGTGGCGCTCTTTTGCCGCCGCCAAATCTGCCATTAAAGTCTCTACCGAAGGCACTTCTTGTGAGGCTACCTCAGGGGTCGCTTCTTCTGTCTTCACCTCAGGCGCCGCCGGTTCTGCGGCGGGTTGCACCTGTTCCTGGGCTTCGGGTTGTACATTTTCGTCTGTCATATCACTAAGACTCCTTTGGTCGAGCAACACACCATCCTTACATTCTTGCGTACTCTAAAAACACTCGCGCCCGCATAGGCGCCCGTGTGCCCGCCAAATTAAGGTAATAATCGCTCATCAGTATACCATAAATCAGCCCCACCCTCAAAGCCGCAGGATGATTTTAACCTCTCGGTGACAAGACAACACCCTCAAACAAATGAGCTTAAGCTCGCGTTAAGACGCTTTAATGCACTTACCCTTACCCACGGTTATTCACACAATCTTCACCATCCCCTCGCCCCTCCACGTGCAGCGCGTGTCAGAAGGAGCGCGTGCGTATACTTCTCATCACTGTTAATGTGCCATGCTTGCACGGTTTCTGCGGCATTAGCCGCTCACCTATCTGATAGGCAGGCGGCAGCCTGCCATCCACGCCTCACCCAGCGGCTCTTTTCGCTGTCCTTGTTATACTCGAGATAAACCAAACAACGGGGACGCGACGCTCCTCACTCCCCTCGCCCCCCATGTGTAAGATGTGTCAGAGCCGCGGGGTAGTGCACTTTTCGTCACTCGCCCCTCCAGACTGAGCATCTGTTAGAGCCGCGGGCTCATGATGCTCCTCATCCCCTCGCCCCTCCACGAAGCATGTGTCAGAAAGAGCGCGTGCGCTCCGTCCGTTTATCGGCGTCGCCGTGGTGAGGCTTCCACAATTAATGATAAAACTCTAAACTCCACTCACACTTGCAGTGTAACAAAACTTTTCCAATATGTCAAATCGTCATTTTAGAAAGGGGTGAAATATGGCTAAAAAAGGGCAAAAAGTTGCTCTGAATATGGGCGAAATTGAGTCGCAATTTCGCCCATATTGACCCCCCAATTTCGCCCATATTGCGATTCAATTTCGCCCATATTGACCCAGAATTTCTGCAGACCTCTCTCAAAAACGGGCAAATTGTTGATAACTTTTCCTTCCCCTCGGGGTCAATTTTTCGCAACGAAGCCACTGTAGCGGAGTTGATGGGCCTCTATTTTTGCACTATCTCTTTCTCCTTAAAAGAGTTATGCATTTTTGGGTGGGTTCTGGTTTTTCGTTCAAAAATCCGCTTATTCGTCGAAAAAGTTTTAAAAACTGCGTCGAAAAAAGCCCATTGTTGATAACTTGTTGATAACTTAAAAAAGTTTTCAACAGGCGAAAAATCGCCAAAATTTTCAAAAAAGTGAACTTTTCGCGCACGGGATTTTGAAGCGAAAATGGGGTAAAAAGGAGATGCGATAAGGGGTGGGGTGGGTGCGACATCTCCGCTTGAAAAATGTGAAAAATGATGTTAGCTCCGTCTTCTGAATCGACGATTGGGGACGAGCTTGTTGAGTCAAGGTGTGAAATGACTGGCAGACGCGCCCCATGAACCAGGGAGCCATTTCCTAGATCACCGTGTTTTTCCCTGATTGACGCGGGCATCCATTTTAGAAAATTCCGCAAATGCGGGAAAATCTAAAATGGATGGATGTTATGAAGATTGTGCAACGCAACCGCTATTTGAATCAGTTGATTCGTCATAAACACAATGGTTTAATTAAAATCATTCGTGGGATTAGACGTTGTGGGAAGTCTTATTTGCTCTCGGAATTGTTTAAAACGCATTTATTGGCATTAAAGAGTTTTTGTTGAATGAGCAGGTCTTAGATTTCTAAGGCTCTTAATCCTTCAATCATGGTGTAAATCTCGCAACCTTGCACAGGGCTGCTTGGCAGATTTTGGCTCGTCTTGTTCAAACACGCGCCTGGATTTCTTTATGTGACCCATGCGTGCTATACTTTTTTTATTTGAGCCAATATAACTTTTACAAATAAAAAGGGTTGACACGGGGGGGGGTAGTTATGGCATAATAAGTGTAATCCTTGGGGGTGGTGTACCCTCAATACATGGAGTTTTTCAAATGAAGAAGATGTTTCTTTTCGCGCTTTCAGCGCTCTGCGTCTCTGCCGCACAAGCCGTGACGTACACTTGGACACTGGCTGCTCTCCCGGCTTCCGTCGTTAAAGAGGGTGACACAAAGGTAGATCAGACTTGGGGCTGGGGAGGTACAGCTACTGCAAGCTCTGTCTTGGATACGGCCAAGAATAAGGCTGCCGGTGTGTATGTCGGTCCAAATGGTGGTGCCATCGGAAGCAACTGGCAAGATCCGAGTGTCACCGTTGGTAGTGACACTTACTACGAAGGCAACTGGATTAACAATGGCAATGTCGGTCAAATCACGCTCGCCGGTCGTGGCGGCGCACAGGGTTTGTCTGCCGCGCTCGTGCTCACTTTGGATGCGGGCACCGTTCTGGATGCTATCAAACTGAACCTCACGTTGGATGCCAGCAGCAATGCTTTCGTGGGAAAAACTTTTGAGTATGGCGTTGGCCTGACCGATGGCACGACGCTCGGCACAGCCGTTGGAGAAGTTACCGCTACAGCAGATGCACAGAATGTGGAGTTGATTTTTACCTTGGATGAAACCTACACCGCCAAGGCCGGTGATAAAGTTGTCGTGGCTTTGAATGGCACAGGCTTCACCCCCGCTACCGATGCTTATTCCATCAGCGGTATCACGGTTAACTACGGCAAGGCAGAAAATGCTCCAGACGTTCCCGAACCGACCGCGCTCGCCCTCTTGGCGCTTGGCGTGGCCGGCTTGGCACTTCGCCGTAAGATGGCCTAAGCACATCAACTCCGATTGAAAAAGGGAAGGCAATTGCCTTCCCTTTTTTCGTTTTCTGTCCTTGGTTGGAGGCAGGTGCGTCTGTGATGTGCGAGCGTGAGGGAGAGAATAGGAGGGAGGAGCAGTGGGGGCTGGCTTCGCCCCCACACCCCTCAGGCAGGACTGAGTCCTGCACGCTTCGCATCCCACGGATGCTCTTACTGGTGCTTACGGGGAGGGGGAGGTACGCTGCGCGTGCTGGAGAATGCGTGTCGTCGGCGCGACACGCTGCTAAACAATGGCGAATGATGTAGTAGCTCTGCGGGCTTGGGCGCACCTTTTTGGGGTTTGAGCCTTTGCCTATCATTTAGACTGCCGCCACTTTTCGCTTTCCGTGAGTACTTGAAGCACATCCGCCAGGATGTGTGGCGTGCAGGACTCAGTCCTGCCGCGGGATGTGGGGCTGCGGAAGCCCCACATCACTCCTTACATCACATCTTTCTCCTTGCTTCTCACATCTTTCTCCACACTTCTTACTTCTTTCTACCTTCTTCTCACTCTTTTTCCCTTACCTATTAATAATAGGAGCGTGTGGGGAGAGAAAAGAATGAAAAAATTAAAAAAGGGGGTTGCAAATGAAATTTCATCTGTGATATAGTAGTGAGACCTTTCGGAATAGCAAGGTAATTCGTAGCTCTTTGACATCATTTAAGTCCGCGAATCGGACGTAACAAGAGGAAAACATGGCCACAGGCATGGAACAGATTCGGAATATCGGTATCGTCGCCCACATCGATGCGGGAAAGACGACTACGACCGAGCGTATCCTCTTTTACGCTGGTATGACGCATCGTCTCGGTAACGTAGACGAAGGCAATACGGTGACGGACTGGATGATTCAAGAGCGTGAACGCGGCATCACGATCACTTCTGCCGCTATCACTTGCGCATGGCGCGACACCCAAATTAACTTAATTGACACTCCCGGGCACGTTGACTTCACCATGGAAGTCGAGCGTGCCCTTCGCGTGCTTGATGGCGCGGTGGGTGTGTTTTGTGCAGTGGGTGGTGTGCAGCCGCAGTCTGAGACGGTGTGGCGTCAGGCTGACCGTTATCACGTTTCTCGCATTGCTTTTGTGAACAAGATGGACCGCATGGGGGCAAATTTTGACCGTGCGGTTTCGGAAATGCGTGAAAAGTTGGGTGCGAATGCCGTGCCGGTGATGATGCCGGTGGGCGCAGCAGAGACCTATGCAGGTGAAATTGATTTGATTTCGCTTTCGTATCGTCGTTACTTGGATGATGAAGGCAAGTCTTTTGAGGATGGGGCAGTGCCCGCTGAGTTGGCAGATGCAGCTCAGGCGGCGCATGAAGCATTGCTTGAGGCTTTGGCCGAAGTAGACGATACGTTCATGGAAGTGTACCTGGAAGATCCGGAACAGGATGTGGCCTCCGTGCGTGCGGCGATTCGTCGTGCGGTGGTGGCGCAGACGATGGTGCCGGTCTTCTGCGGGTCTTCGTTGCGTAACAAGGGCGTTCAGGCGCTGTTGGATGGCATCGTGGACTTTTTGCCCTCGCCGGGTGAGCGTAAGGCACCGGTGGGGACGAATGTGAAGACGAATGCGGATGAGGAGATTGAGACGACCGCTACGGCGCCCTTGTCCTCGCTCGTTTTCAAGATTGCGACCGATCCCTACATGGGCCGCCTCTTCTTCGTGCGCGTTTATGGCGGTGCGTTGAAGAAGGGCCAGAATGTTTACAACCCCCGCACGCGGAAGCGTGAGCGCATCATGAAGCTCTTGCGCGTGAAGTCGGACGAAGAAGAGGAATTGGAAGTCCTCGAAGCGGGCGACATCGGTGCAGTGGTGGGATTGAAGGAAGTCACCACGGGTGACACGCTTTGCGTGGAGAATCGTCCCGTGGCATTGATGGGCATTACCGCTCCGGAACCGGTGATGTTCATGGCAATCGAACCGAAGAGCACGGCGGAAAAGGATAAGTTGACCGCAGCATTGGATCAGCTTGCAGCCGAAGACCCGACGTGCCAAGTCCGTACGGACGCAGATTCCGGGCAAAAGATTTTATGCGGTATGGGCGAACTCCATTTGGAGATTCTCGTCGACCGCTTGAAACGTGAGTTCAATGTAATGGCGAACACAGGTAAGCCGATGGTTTCTTACTACGAAACCGTTTCGACCACTGCCCGCCAGACGTACACGTTCGACCGCGAAATCGCCGGGCGTCGACACTATGTGACGCTGACTCTGGAGGTTTCTCCGATTGAACGCGGCAAAGGCCGACAGGCAGAAGTTGCGAAATCCGCACTTAAACGCTTGCCAAAGCCGGAGTTTTCTGCTATTATAACGAACGCTTTATTTGACGCAATAGCAACTGGCGTGTTGGCACGCTTCCCGATGACGGATGTGAAAGCAGAGGTCATTGATTGCGTCATACTGGACGAAGAGACGGCTTCAGACGTCGCTTTTAGAAGCGCCGCCGTTATGGGATTCAGGGAAACCGCACTTGCGGCTCAGCCTGAATTATTGGAGCCTATCATGTCCCTCGACATCGTAACGCCACCGGAGTACGTGGGTGACATTATGGGGGACATTAACAGCCGCCGTGGCCAGGTGTGCGACATGGATATGAAGGGTGACCTTCAGAACGTCCGCGCACGCGTGCCTTTGGCGGAACTGTTCGGGTATGCTACGGCGATCCGTTCGCTTTCACGCGGACGAGCCAGCTACACGATGGAAACCGGCGCGTTCGCAGTGGTGCCCAGAACAGTTAAAGAAGAACTACTCAACAGGTAATGTGAGAATGCAAAGTAGTCAACGCATACGCATTCGCTTGCAGGCGTACGACCACAAAGTGCTGGATCAGGCCGTGGGTGCTATCCTCGACACGGCAATCAGCACGGGTGCGCAGATTGTGGGACCGATCCCGCTTCCGACCCGCATTGAGCGTTTCACGGTGAATCGCTCTCCGCACGTGGATAAGAAATCCATGGATCAGTTCGAGATGCGCACACACAAGCGCTTGCTCGATATCGTGGGGCCGACGGCAAAGACTGTCGATGAGCTCAAGAAACTGAACCTGCCCGCCGGCGTGGACATCACCATTCGCATCTAAAGGAGTGACCCATGCAAGGCTTGATTGGTAAGAAAATCGGCATGACCCAGGTTTGGGACGACAACGGCGTCGCGGTTCCCGTGACGGTGATTGAACTCGGCCCTTGCCCGGTGGTTCAGGTTAAGACCATTGAAAACGACGGCTACGTGGCCGCCCAGCTCGGCTTTGTGCCCCAGAAGGCACAGCGTTTGAGCAAGGCTGAGCGCACGCGCTTTGAAAAGGCCGGCGTTGAAGCTCAGAAGATCCTCGCGGAATTCACCCCCGACAGCGCAGATGAAGTGAAGGCTGGTGATATCATCACCGCTGCAGCGCTCGACGGCGTCGCTTATGTCGACGTTCAGGCAACCACCAAGGGCCGCGGTTTCGCGGGTGTCGTCCGTCGCTTCGGCTTCGCGGGCGGTCCTCACGGCCACGGCGGTCACTCCAAGCGCCGCCCCGGCGGTATCGCTGCTCGTGACCTTCCCGGCTGGGTTGAAAAAGGCAAGAAGATGCCCGGACACATGGGTTGCGTGGTTCGCACCACCCAGAACGTCCGCGTGGTCAAACTGATTGCAGAAGAAAATTTGATTCTTCTTCACGGCGCAGTCCCCGGTCCTAACGGTGGCATTGTCCGTGTTACGAAGGCTCTCAAGAAGGCTTCCAAGTAATGAGCACGATCAAAGTTTATGACAAGACCGGTGCGGCGACGGGCGAAAAGTCCATCGAAGCTGCACAGCTCGTTCTCGACCGTGGTGAGCAGGCCGTCAAGGATACCGTCGTGGCTATCCTCAATGGCTATCGCGCTGGCACGGCAAAGACGAAAAACAAGTCCGAAGTTTCCGGAACTGGCAAGAAGCCCTGGAAGCAGAAGGGCACCGGCCGTTCTTCCTTCGGTAGCTCGCGCAACCCCGTGTGGCGCGGCGGTGGTGTGGCTTTCGGCCCCGTCCCCCGTGACTACTCTCAGAAGGTGAACAAGAAGGTGGCAGCATTGGCGTTCGCCCGTGCACTCAGCGACAAGATCGCCGCAGGCGAACTCGTCCTCGTGGATGCACTCGCATACGACGAACCCAAGACCAAGACTGCAGCCGCTATGTTCAAGGCCATGGGCATTGAGCGCTCCTGCCTCGTGATCGTCGACGACGACGCTTCCAGCACGGACGCTAACGACAACTTCTTCCTCGCCGCTTCCAACCTCCCTAACGTGAGCTTGGCCGCTGCTGGCGAAACGGACGTCTATATGCTCTGCCGCTACAAGACCATCGTGGTCACCGAAAAGGCTTTCGAAGCGCTCCTCGCTCGTATGGCTCGCGTGACCGGAAAGGCTGACAAGTAATGACCACGATCATCCGCAAGGTCTCCGTGACGGAGAAGGGCGCCATCATCGGCGCTAACAACCAGTACATGCTTGAAGTCGCACCCTCTGCGACCAAGCCCGAAATCCGCGCGGCAGTTGAAGCGCAGTTCGGCGTGCACGTCGTCAGCGTGAACACCGCCAACTATCGCAGCCGCACGGTCGCTACGCGCACTCGTCGCACCACCACCACTCAGGCGTGGAAGCGTGCTATCGTCACCCTCCGTGACGGCGAGCGCATTGAAATCGTTTAAGGCCAAAGGACATCCTATCTATGGCACTGAAGAACTATAAAGCCCGCAGCCCAGGCATGCGCTTCCGCGTGTCGCAGGTGCGCACCCACCTCTCCAAGGAGAAGCCGGTCGCTCACCTGACGCTTGCCAAGAACAGCTGCGCAGGCCGTAACAATACCGGTCGCATCACGGTCCGCCATCGTGGCGGCGGCGTTCGTCGTCGCTTCCGTATCGTGGACTTCCTTCGCGACAAGCACGGCATCCCGGCGAAAGTCGCCGCGCTCTGCTACGATCCTAACCGCACCGCTAACCTCGCTCTCTTGAATTACGCGGACGGTGAAAAGCGCTACATCCTCGCCCCTGAAGGCCTCAAGGTCGGCATGACCGTGGTCTCTGGCCCCGAAGCTGAACCCGTGGTGGGCAACGCCCTCCCGCTCGAAAAGATTCCGCTGGGCATGGCGCTTCATAACGTTGAACTCGTCCCCGGTAAGGGCGCCCAGATGGTGCGTTCCGCCGGTACCAGCTGCACCCTCATGGCTCGCGCTAACGGCATGGCAACGCTTCGTTTGCCCTCCGGCGAAGTGCGCATGGTCTCCGTGGCTTGCATGGCCACCATCGGCGCCGTGGGTGAAGGTGACTGGTCGGGCGTGAAGTTTGGTAAGGCCGGCCGCAAACGCCTCCTCGGCATTCGTCCGACGGTCCGCGGTGTGGCAATGAACCCTGTTGACCACCCGATGGGCGGTGGTGAAGGTCGTACCTCCGGTGGTAGCCATCCGCGCAGCCCCTGGGGCAAGCTCGCCAAGGGCGGCAAGACCCGTAATCGCCGTAAGAACAGCAACCGCTTTATTGTCAAGCGTAGAAAGTAAGACACCACTATGGCACGTTCTATTAAGAAAGGCCCTTACGTTGAAGATTCCCTCCTGAAGAAGGTGGAGAAGATGAACGCTTCGGGCAAGAAACTGCCGATCAAGACCTGGTCGCGCCGCTCGATGGTGCTCCCCGAATTCGTTGGGCACACCTTCGCCATTCATAACGGCAAGCAGCACATGCCGGTGTTCATTACCGAAAATATGGTCGGTCACCGCTTGGGCGAATTTGCTAACACCCGCACCTTCAAGGCCCATGGTGGCCTTACCGAGAAGGCTGGACGCTAAGTAAGGAAGAGGGATAACAATGGAAGTGAAAGCCATCGCCCGCAACCTTCGCATCTCCGTGCGTAAAGCACGTCCCATCGCTCGTCGTGTTCAGGGGCTCAAGCTCGCTGACGCACTGGCAGTGGCAGATTTCAGCACGTTGAAGGCTGCACGTTTCCTCGCCGCAGCGCTGCGCTCCGCAGCCGCGAACGCGAAGAATAACAACAACTTGGACCCCGAAACGTTGACGGTTAAGAAGGCCGTTTTCGATGAGGGCACCCGCATGAAGCGCTATTGGTGCGGAGCCCGCGGCAGCGCCAAGCCGATTCAGAAAAAGCTCAGCCACGTCACCGTGGTCCTGACGAACGAGTAAATTAGGAGCCTACCTTGGGACAGAAAGTTAACCCTATCGGCTTCCGCATTGCCCTGAATAAGCAGTGGCAGTCGCGTTGGTTCGCTAAGAAGCAGGACTTCGGCATGAACCTGGCCGAGGACAACCAAATCCGCGAGACCGTGCGCAAGGCTATCGAAGGCGCCGCAATCACCAAGATTGCAATTGAGCGCTATGCCAACCGCGTCCGCGTCATCATCTTCACCGCCCGCCCCGGCGTCATCGTCGGCAACAAGGGCCAGGAAGTTGAAAAGCTCAAAGCCCGCTTGGCTAAGAGCACTGGTAAAGAAATTTACCTGGACATCCAGGAAGTGCGCACCCCTGATGCTGACGCCCAGCTCGTGGCCGAAAGCATCGCGCAGCAGATTGAACACCGTATCGCCGTGAAGCGTGCTATCAAGCGTGCTGAAAAGGCTGCGATGGACCTCGGCGTTGACGGCATCAAGATCCGTTGCGCAGGTCGTATCAACGGTGCAGAAATCTCCCGCGTGGAGTGGAGCAAGAAGGGCAAGGTCCCCTTGCACACGTTGCGTGCTAATATCGATTACGGCTTCGTGGAAGCCAACACCACCGCCGGTAAGATCGGCGTGAAGGTGTGGATCTGCAAGCGCGAAGACTTCCAGCCTGCCCGCCAGCAGCGCGGCGGCGAACGCGGAAGGAGGAATTCTTATGCCTCTCATGCCTAAACGCGTCAAGCACCGTAAGGTCTCCAAGGGCTCTCGTAAGGGCTTTGCGACCAACGGCGATAAGCTCGCTTACGGCGATTACGGAATCAAGGCACTCGGCCGTGGCTGGGTGACCAACACTCAGATCGAAGCCTGCCGTGTGGCCATCAATCGTCACATGAAGCGTAAGGGCGACCTCTGGGTCCGTATTTTCCCGGATAAACCCGTGACCAAGAAGCCTATCGAAGTGCGTATGGGTTCGGGTAAGGGTAACCCTGAATTCTGGGTTGCCGTCGTCCTCCCCGGCAAAGTGCTCTTTGAAGTGGGCGGTGTCCCTGAATCTTTGGCTCGCGAATGCTTGCGCCTCGCCGACACTAAGCTCGGTATCCGCACGCAGCTCGTTACCCGCTAATCGGAGATTGCCCCATGAAGATCGCTGAAATCAAAGAAATGGGCGTTGAAGAGATCGCAGCTCTCATCCGTGATAAGGAAGCTGAGCTCACCTCTCTCCGTCTGAAGCACAACTCCACCCAGGGGATTGAAAACCCCGGCCGCATCACGGCTTTGCGCAAGGATATCGCGCAGCTGAAGACCGTGGCTAACCAGAAGAAGGTGAATCAATGAGCGAAACTACTGTCGAGCGCGGTTCGCGCAAGGTGCGCAAGGGCACCGTCGTCAGCAAGTCCGGCGACAAGTCGATCATCGTGCGCGTCGAGCGCCGCCTTTTGCACCCCGTCTACGGCAAGGTCGTGAAAGCTTTCAATAAGTTCCACGCCCATGACGAAGAAAATGCGGCCAAGGTCGGCGACACCGTCGTGATCATGGAAACCCGTCCGATGAGCAAGACCAAGCGCTGGCGTTTGGTCTCCGTAGAGGAGAAGTAAGCCATGATAATGGAAGAAAGCAAGCTCGTCGTCGCGGACAACACTGGTGCTAAGATCGCTAAGTGCTTCCGCGTGCTCGGCCAGCGCAAGCGTACCGCCGGTGTCGGTGACATCATCCGCGTTTCCATCCAGGAAGCGACACCTACTGGCGCAGTCAAGAAGGGCCAAGTCTGCTTCGCACTCATCGTGCGTACGGCTCAGCCTCTGGCTCGCCCTGACGGATCTTTCGTGCGTTTCGATCAGAACGCTTGCGTCATCGTTGACGCTAAGCACAACCCGATTGGGACGCGCATTTTCGGACCTGTTGCACGCGAATTGCGTGACAAAGGCCAGATGAAGGTCATCTCCCTCGCACCCGAAGTGGTGTGAGGCGGGAAGACCGCTTCGTGACCGCAGGTAATACGTAAGCGTAAGCCGGGACACGTAAAGCGAAACGGGACGTTTACGAACTGCGTTTGTTACAACAGCGAGTTACGGAAAAAACAATGAGTATCGCAAGAATCAAAAAGAATGACACGGTGATCGTGATCGCCGGTGCCGACAAGGGAAAGACCGGTAAGGTCCTTTCCGTGAGCCCCAAGAAGGGTACCGCCCTCGTGGAAGGCTTGCACCTGGTGAAGAAGACCATCCGCCGCACCGAGCAGACGCCTCAGGGCGGTATCGTGGAGCGCGAAGCTCCGATTCAGCTTTCGAACCTGATGCCTTATGACGCTGACGCTAAGCGCGGCAGCCGCATCAACCGTTCCAAGAACGGTGAAACCGCGGTTCGTACCCTCAAGACCTCCGGCAAGGCGCTGGACTAAGGAGCAGAGACAATGGCCAATTTGAAAGAGACCTATGTCAAGGAAATCGTGCCCGCGCTTCAGCAGAAGCTTGGCGTGACGAATCCCATGCTCGTGCCGCGTCTGACCAAGATCGTGGTCAACATGGGCTTCGGCATCGTGGAAAAAGACACCCAGAAGCAGATTGTGCATGACCTCGAAGCAATCACCGGCCAGAAGGCTGTGCTTTGTAAGGCCCACAAGAGCATCTCTAACTTCAAGCTCCGCGAAGGCATGGTAATTGGCGCGAAGGTGACCCTCCGCGGCAACCGCATGTACGAATTCGCAGAACGCTTCTTCAATGCTACCTTGCCGCGCATCCGCGACTTCCGTGGTGTGCCGACCCGTGGCTTTGACCAGGCGGGCAATTACACCATGGGCTTGAAGGAATACGTGACCTTCCCCGAAATCACTGCCGTGAGCTCTGCTTCCGGTTTGGACATCACATTTGTTACCACTGCCAAGGATAAGGAAGCATCCAAGGCGCTCCTCGAAGCGCTCGGTATGCCCTTCGTTGGCCGCTAAGGAGTAAAAGACAATGGCTAAGACTTCTTTGATCGTCAAGGCATCGCGCAAGCAGAAGTTTGCTGTCCGCGCGTATACCCGTTGCTCCCGTTGCGGTCGTCCCCACAGCGTTATCCGCAAGTTCCGCCTCTGCCGTCTCTGCTTCCGCGAAATGGCGCTCAATGGCGAAATTCCTGGTGTTACTAAGGCCAGCTGGTAAGAGAGAGGATTCACGAAAATGATGACTGATCCCATTTCCGATATGCTGGTGCGCATCCGCAATGCGCAGAAGGCACGTCATCCCGAAGTGTGCATGCCCGGTTCTCGCATCAAGGGCGAAATCGCCCGCGTGTTGAAGGAAGAAGGCTATATCGCTGATTACACGATGACCGGCGATGTCAAGCGCACGCTCACCATTGAGTTGAAGTATAGCGACAAGGCTGAACCCGCAATCCGCGGTCTCGAGCGTGTCTCTCGCCCCGGTCTCCGCCGTTTCTGCGGCTACACCGATATCCCGACCGTCCTCGGCGGCTTGGGCACTGCTGTGCTCAGCACCTCTGGCGGCATCATGAGCGGCAAGACCGCCCGCGAGCGCAAGCTCGGTGGCGAATTGCTTTGCACCATTTGGTAAGGAGCTAGAACAATGTCTCGTATTGGTATTCAGCCAATCACCGTTCCCGCTGGCGTCACCATCACGGTCGCTAACGGTAACGAAGTGACTGTTAAGGGCCCCAAGGGCGAGCTCTCTCGCGTTTTCCAGAAGGGCATCACCGTTGCCGTCGATGGCACCGTGGCCACTGTGGCCCGTGCAAATGACTCGCTCAAGAACTTCCACGGCCTCTCCCGTACGCTCCTCAAGAACATGATTGAAGGCGTGACGGCTGGTTACGTGAAAGAACTCGTGATCGAAGGTACCGGTTTTAAGGCCGCCGTTCAGGGCAACAAGGCTATTCTCACCCTCGGCTTCGCGTCTCCTAAGGAATATCTCATTCCTGAAGGCTGCACGGTTACCGTGACTGCCGACGTGAATGTCAAGGTCGAAGGTATCGACAAGCAGGTCGTCGGCGAAGCCGCTGCCCGCATCCGTTCGTACTACCCGGCTGAGCCCTATAAGGGCAAGGGCATCCGTTACAAGGATGAAAAGATCCGCCGTAAGGAAGGCAAGACTGTCGCCTAATCGCGGCTAGGAGAATCATAATCATGAGTTTGAAGAATCGCAAAGAACAGCGCGCCGCACGTCACATGCGCATCCGCCGTCGCATCAGCGCCGGTACTGCAGAACGTCCGCGCATGGCTATCTTCGTCTCGAACCGCTACATGTACGTGCAGTTCATTGACGATGTCGCTGCCAACACGCTGGCTTCTGCCTCCACCCTCAAGGGCGGTTTGAAGTGCAATCTCGAAGGCGCTAAGGCTCTCGGCGAAATCGCCGCTAAGGCTGCGCTCGACAAGGGCATCAAAATCGTCGTCGTGGACCGCGCAGGCTACAAGTATCACGGTCGCGTGAAGACCATCGTTGAATCCGCCGTTGCTGCGGGTCTCTCGATCAGCGCCAAGACGGAGGAAGCATAATGTTGGATCGTAACAAGCGTGACCGCGAAGAAATCGCGGAACTCGACGAGAAGACTGTGTTCGTCAATCGTTGCGCCAAGACAGTGAAGGGCGGTCGCCGTTTCAGCTTCTCCGCCATCATCGTGGTCGGTGACAACAATGGCAAGGTCGGTCTCGGCATCGGTAAGGCTAACGAAGTGGGCGATGCTATCCGCAAGGGTGGCGAAGCTGCTCGCAAGGCTATGCGTCCGGTTTGCATGAAGGGTACCACCATCCCTCACGAAGTCTACGGCATGTGCGACGGCGGCAAGGTGCTGCTCAAGCCCGCGCCTGACGGCACCGGTATCATCTGCGGTGGCGCAATGCGCCCCGTGCTTGAAGCCGCTGGCATCAAGGACGTCGTGGGTAAGTCCCTCGGCTCTAAGAACCGCCTCAACGTGGTGAAAGCCACCATCGACGCGCTCCATCAGTTGCGCTCGGCTGAGGCCATTGCCGCTCTCCGTGCTTAATCAGGGCAGGGGAGACGGAGTCCCCCTTCGTCTCCCCAGTTCCTAGAAAGGATTTAACAATGGATCTTTCTAACCTCAAGAACACCCCCGGTGCACGTAAGTCCCGTAAGCGCGTTGGTCGTGGTATGGGTTCCGGCATGGGCAAGACCTCGACCCGCGGTCACAAGGGTCAGGGCGCTCGTAAGGGCCACAAGCAGAAGCTCGGCTTCGAAGGTGGTCAGATGCCCCTCATGCGTCGTTTGCCGAAGCGTGGCTTCAAGAATCCTAACCGCGTGCCTTACTACGGCATCAACGTGTCGGATTTGAACCGTTTCGATGACGGCACCGTCGTGGATACGGAAGTGCTTCTCGCCGCAGGCTTTGGTTATCGCGCCGCTAAGACCGCAGGTATCAAAATCCTCGGCAATGGCGAATTGACCAAGAAGTTGACCGTGAAGGTTTCCGCTTTCACCGCTACCGCTAAGGCTAAGATTGAAGCCGCAGGCGGCACTTGCGAACAAATCTAATTGTTCGAAACCCGGCCCTCGGCGCAGTTGCGCAGAGTGGCCGGATTCTTTATCTTTTCAGGGGCATTGCCCCGTTGAGACTCCTGCCTCCAGAGGACGATCATGCTTAAAACATTTGCGAATCTTTTTAAAATTCCTGAACTTCGCACCCGTATTTTCTTTACGATTGGGTTGGTTGCGATTGCACGTCTCTTGGCGATGATTCCGACGCCTGGTGTTGACTGGGTTGCGATTCAGACGCTTCAGGATGCCTTTGCGGAATCTGCAAAGAGCGGTGGCCTGGTGAACTGGTTTGATACCTTCACCGGCGGTGCACTTTCTCAATGTTCTGTGGGTACGCTCTCGATCTGGCCTTACATTTCGGCTCAGATTATCATCCAGTTGATGACCGCTGTTATTCCGGCCTTGGGTCGTTTGCAGCGTGAAGGCGATGCCGGTCGTAAGACGTTGAACCTCTACATTCGTTGGCTCACCATCGGTATCTGCGTGGTGCAGTCGATCGCTTTGGCAAGCACGATGCTTAACCCGTCCGCTTTGGGCATGGGTGAGATTCAGCTCGTGGTGATGCAGCCCTTCTTCTTCTATCTCACAACCATCATCTCCATGACGGGTGCGTCGATGTTCGTGATGTGGTTGGGCGATCAGATTACCGAACGTGGCATCGGCAATGGCGTCTCCTTGCTCATCATGATCAACATCTCTTCTCGTTTGCCCGTTGCAATCGCTGAAGCGGCTCGTCGTTACTTCAATGTGGGTGGCGCACAGGCTCAGGCTGGCGTGTGGGAATTGTTGCTCCTCCTTGCTTTCGGTTTTGCTGTGTTGCTCGGTACAGTGGCAATCACGCAGGCACTGCGTAAGATTCCGATTCACTCGACCCGTGCAATCGCTAAGGGTGCTGCTTATGGTGGCGGTCAGACCTACTTGCCTTTGCGTGTAAACTACGCAGGCGTGATGCCGATCATCTTCGCTGGCCCGATCCTCTCCCTCGTGGGTCTTTTGGGCAACCTCGAAGGCACCAATGCCTTCACCGCCGCACTCAAGTCTGCAGGTAAGGCAATCGCATTGCCCACCTCTGGCGTGCACATCCTTCTCTTTGCTGCATTAATCCTCTTCTTCACCTTCTTCTGGGTGGCAACGCAGTTTAACGCGATGAACATCTCTGAAGGCTTGAAGCGCGAAGGGTCTTACATCCCTGGCATTCGCCCGGGCATGGCGACCGCAGAATATCTTGATGGCGTGATGACGCGTGTGACCTTGATTGGCGCACTCTCCTTGCTCGCAATCGCAATTATTCCGTTGATTCTCCAGGGTGCAGGTAGCATTCCGCGCACCATCTCCGATTTCTTCGGCGGCACCAGCTTGCTGATTATCGTGGGTGTGGCTTTGGATACGCTTCGCCAGTTGGAATCTCACCTTGTGATGCGCAACTATGATGGCTTCTTGCGTCATGGCCGCATTGCCGCACGTCGTTAATTGGGAGAGCCTCACATGGAAATCGTAATCATGTTGGGTGCGCCTGGTTCCGGAAAAGGAACGCTTGCCGTGGAACTTGCAAAGGTTCCCGGCATCCGTCATCTTTCCTCGGGCGATTTGCTCCGTGCCGCCGTGAAGGCTGGCACCCCCGCAGGCGTGAAGGCGAAGGCTTACATGGAATCTGGCAATCTTGTCCCTGACGAATTGATTGCTGAGATGATTGAAGATGTGGTGCGTTCTGACGCTGAGACGCAGACGCTCTTGCTTGATGGTTTCCCGCGTAATGTGCCCCAGGCGGAAATTTTGGGTGGCATGATGACGCGCGCTGGGGTTACCTTGCGTTGCGCACTCCTCTTGGAAGTGCCGGATGAAATCGTTGTTCGTCGCATCTCTGGCCGTCGCGTGTGCCCCACCTGCGGCGCAGGCTTCAACGTTGACACCTTGCCTCCAAAGCAAGAAGGCATTTGCGATGCGTGTGGCGCAGAATTGATTATCCGCAAGGATGACAAGCCCGAAACGGTGCGTCACCGTTTGGAAGTCTATGCTGAACAGACCTTCCCCTTGATTGAGTACTATCGCGCAGCCGAAAAGCTGGTTACAGTTGATGGCTCCGGCGATGACCTTGAGTGGAAGAAGGCGACCGCACTTGAAAAGATTCGCGGTTAATAGACTGGACACTTTTTATGATTAAACTGATTACACCAGAAGAAATGCCGCACATGCGCACAGTTGGCCGAATGATGGCCAATTTGTTGAATGCGTGCTGCGAACGTGTTCGTCCAGGTGTGACCACCGGTGAAATCGATGCCTTTGCTCGTGCGTACATTGCAACGCTCGGCGATGGCACCGCAAAGTCCGGATGCTTGGGTTACAATGGTTTCCCGGGCGCACTTTGTATTTCCGTAAATGAAGAGGTTATCCACGGCATCCCCGGCGCACGCGTCCTCCAGCGCGGGGACATTGTAAGCCTTGACGTTTGCGGTTCGTACCACGGCTACTACGGCGACAATACGCGAACGGTGATTGTCGGTGGAGCCGAAACAGTTACTGCCGACGTCCGTCGGTTATTGCGCGTCACCCGACAGTCCCTTGAAACGGCCGTAAAGGCTATACGGCCCGGAGTCCACCTGTCGGATATTTCACATCTTGTGGAGAAGACGATTGCAGAGGGCGGATGCTCGGTAGTCAGAGAATACACCGGTCACGGCGTGGGGCGTCACCTCCACGAAGATCCTCCGGTTCCGAATTATGGAAAGCCGGGTAAGGGACCGATCTTGCACGAAGGAATGACTCTGGCCATTGAACCAATGGTCAACCTCGGCAAGGCGGCCGTCCGAGTGCTCTCTGATGGATGGACAGTTGTATCGCGGGACGGGCTTCCGACCGCGCACTTTGAGTATACCGTGGCGGTGCTCAAAGAAGGGGCAGAAATTTTAACTCCATGGTATGAAGTTGACCCTTGGTCGGCGGATTGGATGAAAAGTTAAAAATTTTTGCTTTTTGTTGTGGACAGATGACCGTGAGTTGCGGTATACTACTCCACTCATTCTGAAAAGGAAGAACAGGCCATGAAAGTTCGTAGTTCTGTCAAACGTATTTGTGAACAGTGCCGTATTATCCGGCGCAAGGGCATCGTGCGCGTTATTTGCACGAATCCTCGCCACAAACAGCGTCAAGGTTAAACCGGAGAAATAAGACATGCCGAGATTGATGGGTGTGGATGTCCCGGGCAGCAAGCGTATCGAATACGCATTGCGGTACATCCACGGTATTGGCCCCAAGCGGGCAATGGACATTGTTGAAGCGTGCAAGATTGAGATCGGCAAGAAAGCTGACCTCCTCACGCCCGACGAAATCCGTCAGATTGTTACCTACATCCAGGAAAACTACCGCGTGGAGGGTGACCTCCGTCGTGAAGTTTCTGGAAATATTCGCCGCCTGATGAGCATCGGGACCTACCGTGGCTACCGCCACAAACGCGGTCTCCCTTGCCGTGGTCAGCGCACCAAGACGAACGCCCGTACGCGTAAGGGCGCTAAGAAGACGGTTTCCACCGTTCGTGAGAAGTAATCCCACCAGAGAGTGCACATGAGCGAAGAAATTAAAGAACAGGCCCCCGTTGAGGAGCAGAAGCCCGCGATGAGCGAGGCTCAGGCTATCCTCGCGGCAGATCCTGCAGCCGCTGCTGCGGATGCCGAGGCCGCCAAGAAAAAGTCTAAAGCCAAGGTCATGCCCGCTGGCATCGCCTTCATCCGCGCCACTTACAACAACACGTTGGTGTCCATTGCTGATGCCCGTGGCGGCGTGATCTCCTGGAGCTCTTCCGGTAAGGCAGGCTTCAAGGGTTCCCGTAAGTCCACCGCCTTTGCCGCTACTATGGTGGCACAGGATGCAGCCCGCACGGCTTATGCCCGCGGTATGCACGAAGTGGAAGTCCGCATGCAGGGCGCTGGTGCTGGCCGCGAATCCGCAGTCCGCGCTATTCAGTCCGTTGGCATTCACGTTACTTGCATCAAAGACTGCACGCCTGTTGCTCACAACGGCTGCCGTCCCCGCAAGCGCAGGAGGGTCTAATCCATGGCTCGTTATACAGGTCCCCGCACTAAGATTTCCCGTCGCTTCGGCGAGCCCATCTACGGGCCCGACAAAGTGCTCGAAAAGCGCACCAATCCTCCCGGCCAGCACGGCGCTAACCGCCGTCGCAAGCTCTCTGAATACGGTGTCCAGCTCCGCGAAAAGCAGAAGGCCAAGTACATCTATGGCATGCTTGAGCGTCAGTTCCGCATCTTCTTTGAGCGCGCTAAGGCTAAGCAGGGCAAGACCGGTGACATCCTCCTCCAGCTCTGCGAAACGCGTCTGGACAACATTGTCTTCCGTCTCGGTTTGGCACCCACCCGTGCCGCTGCTCGCCAGTTGGTCTCCCACCGTCACATCACTGTTGACGGCAAGGTCTGCAACATCGCTTCCTACATCGTGAAGCCTGGTCAGACCGTTGGAGTCCGCGAGAAAGATCGCACCATGAGCGTGATCGTCGAATCCCTCAAGAACCCCCGCACCACACTCGCTTCGTGGCTTCAGTGGGATGAGGGCAATATGACCGGCTCCCTCCTCAGCGTCCCTGAGCGTGCGGAAATTCCGGAAAACATCGACGTCCAGCTCATCGTCGAACTTTACTCTCGCTAATCCAACTGTTGCCCCATCGGGTCGTACGGGCCAGGCTCCCGTGCGACCCTCGTCAGAAAGGACGGAACATTATGCCGATTCGTTTGAGTCGCTTTGAAATGCCCACCCGTATCGTTCGCGATGACGCCACGGCTACCGAGACCTACACCCGTTATACCGCCGATCCCTTTGAAATCGGTTACGGTCGTACCATCGGTAACTCGTTGCGCCGCGTGCTCCTTTCCTCGATCGAGGGGTTTGCCATCAAGGCCATTAAGATTGATGGTGCCGCACACGAATTCTGTTCGTTGCCCGGCATCTCCGAAGATGTCACCGACATCGTGTTGAATCTTAAGAAAGTCCTGCTCAAGAGCTTTACCCGCGAAACCCGCTGGATTACGCTCAACAAGCAAGGTCCGTGCGTCATTACCGCTGGTGACTTCGCCGTGGACAACTCTATTGAAGTGTTGAATCCCGACCAAGTTATCGCAACGCTTGACACGGACGGCTCCCTTAAGTTGGAAGCACTCGTTGGTGTTGGCCGTGGTTTCTGCCTCGCTGAAGGCAACAAAGAACCCTCTTTCGACATTGGGGTTATCCCGATTGATTCCGCATTCTCGCCTGTGACGCGCGTCAACTACGATGTGGTGAACACCCGCGTGGGTCAGCGCACCGACTACGAGAAGCTCGTGCTTGACATTTGGACCGATGGTCGTGTCTCTCCCGATGAAGCTCTCAAGACCAGTGCCGCTCTCTTGAGCCACCACTTGGATGCTTTCGTCACCTCCGAAGACACCCTCATCTTCGAATCTCCTCACCAGAAGGATGTCACCGAACAGGAAGAACTTCGTCGTAAGCTCAATATGAGCGTCAACGAAATCGAGCTCTCCGTGCGTTCGGCTAACTGCCTCAACAGCGCTGACATTAAGACCGTTGGCGAATTGGTGATGAAGACTGAAGCTGATATGCTCAAGTATCGTAACTTCGGTAAGAAGTCGCTCACCGAGATCAAGGAAAAACTTCAGGAAATGGGCCTCTGCCTCGGATACAAGTTCGACCAGAACCTTCTCGACAAGTCCAACGACTGAACCGCTTTTCACTAAGGAAAACTTACCATGCGTCATAAACGCCTCAATAAGAAATTTGGTCGCAGCCCTGAGCACCGCGAGCAGCTTATCCGTATGCTCTGTGCCGCGCTGATTATCAACGACAAGATCACCACCACCCTCAAGAAGGCCAAGCAGGCTCGCAAGGATGCTGAAAAGCTCGTGACCCTCGCTCGCAAGGGTACCCTCGCTGCCCGTCGCCTCGCCGCTGCTCGTTTGCGCAGCCCCGAAGCTACCAAGCGCCTCTTTGATGTGGTTGTTCCTGCACAGGAAGGCCGCAACGGCGGCTTCACCCGTATCACCAAGATCGGCCCCCGTCGTGGCGACGCTGCAGAAATGTGCGTCCTCGAATGGGTTGCTGCCGCTCCTGCTGCTGAAGAAGCTACTCCTGCTGCTGAATAAGAAGCTTAACACTTCTTGCAGAAACGGCATCTCAGAAATGAGGTGCCGTTTTTTGTTTAATGAGTTCACTGGATTTTCTAAATCCTCTCATGCTCCTCCAATCGCTTCGCGAGAAGCAATGACGTAGCGCGCTGCGCCCTCTTTCGTCACACTATCGGTGTAACCCTTAACTTCCGACTCTGCAGAGATGGGAGCTGTCACTGAATTTCGCTTGACATCTGCGCCAGGATGGGCTTTTGCAATATAATCCTCGAGATTTTGTTTAAATAATTCTTCTCATGCGGACTTGAGTTATGCTACACTAACATCATCAAGGGGCGATGAAGTAGCGCCAAGTCGTATTCTTCAGGTGAGTAAAGTAAAGGCAGATCGGGTCAATGCGCAACAGTGCATAGCCCATGCTCAAGAGACTGGTGAAGAGATGGCGATTGTGCGCCGCTATGACACAGGCGAGTGGTTTTCCACGAGCTTTGGTGACGCGGGCGAAGTGGCAAGAGAGACGCCCAATGAGGCTCACACGTCCATCCATTGCCATCCGAATGGGATTGCCACCCCCAGTCCTGCAGATTTAATGATCTTCTGCCGTCCAGAGGTGGTCAATTCCTCTATTGTGGCAAAGGGTGACACGCATATCTATCGCTATACTGTCCCTAAGACGCCCGCTGCGCAGGAGGCGATTAATGATTTTGTAATTGAATGGCAGCCTTCTGTTCAGGCGGGCCTTTCAAAAGAAGCGTTTAAGCGTTATCGAAAGGCATTTAGACTTCTCATTAGACAAGGTGCTATCAATCGGGAGGTGCTCAATGGATAAAGAAGAACTTGAGGAGTTATTAAAAAAGGACATCTCTCGTTTAAAAGGTGAAAGCGAAGAGGAGTACGAGGAGCGTATGGAGCAGAAGGCCCTTGCGTGCAATGAGCTTCTTCCCCAATTTGATCCTCGTATTAAGGGATTTGGCGCGTGGGAAGGACTCAAAAATATCTCAGAGGAGACGGCCCGCCTAATCAATGCCACCTGCACCTACTTTAATGCCTCTGTCGGCGAGGCGCCTGAATACAAAGATCCATCAGACACGCTATCTGACGAGAAATGGCCTTAATGATAACAGAAGAAGCCCCGGGAGACCGGGGCTTCTTTTTATTACAAACGACTTATTACAAACGACGGGGAGCTGCCGCCCCCCGAACCCTCGGCGGTGGAGGCCCCTGACGGGGCAGATAAGACAGGGGTTAGAGGGCACCAGCGTCTGCAGCGCGTTCGAGGATTTCACTTAAGAGGTCGACGGCATCTGGTCGGCGGCGTTTGAGCCACGCGAGCAATTGACGCTCGGCATCTGCTTGGGATTCAGCACCTTCAATGATGGCGGTGAGGATTTCCCCATCTTCGGTGTAGAGTGTTTCTAAGCGGCTGGGGTGTTTCGTCGCGCCCCGCTGCGCAGATAAGACAGAAGTGAGGCCCATCATGCCGGGCATGGCCGGGGCAGTTTCGCGGCGGCGGAGGGAGAGGCCCGTCTGGTCGGCGAGTTGGGCGAGGCCTGCGTCATCTTGCTCTTGCAGTTTTGTAAGGGCGTCGGCTTGGGTCGGTTCTTGAACCGTCTGCTCTGCCTCTGCGGCGGGGGCTTTTGTGTGTTTAGCATCGCGAACATATTAGCAGCACGGGTGTGGTGCTGCTCAGATGAGACAGCGGTGGGGGGGACTGCTCAGATGAGCCCGCGGCAGCGAGCCCTGTGGCGGCGAAGAAGAAAGAAAAACCGCGACGGAGCAATGCTCTCGCCGCGGAGGAGGTTTGATGAAAAAATGGATTAGGTGTAACGCAAGACTTCATCGACGGTGGTATAACCGTCAAGCACATTGCGGATAGCGTCTTCACGCATGGTGCGCATTCCCAGTTCGCGGGCTTTTTCGCGGATAACGAGCGTGGGCTCACGATCGTTAATCATTTCGCGGACGGGGTTGGACATCTGCAGGTATTCAAAGACGCCTTTACGGCCTTTATAGCCCGTGCCATTACAAATCTTGCATCCCTTACCATAGGCGAATTGACGATTGCCAATGTCGTTACGGGTCAGGCCAAGGCGGTGGATGGCATCGTCATCAGGGTCGTAAAAGGTCTTACAATCCTTACAGCATGTACGCACGAGACGTTGGGCCAAGACGGCTTGGAGGGTAGAAGAGATGAGGTAGGGGGCGACGTTCATATCCACCAAACGCGTAACGGCGCCCGCGGCGTCATTAGTGTGCAGGGTGGAGAAGACGAAGTGACCTGTGAGTGCGGCCTGCACTGCGATTTCTGCGGTTTCCAAGTCACGGATTTCGCCGACCATGATTACGTCGGGGTCCTGACGGAGGAAGGCGCGAAGCACTTTTGCGAAGGTGTTGCCCTGCTGCGGATTAATCGGCACCTGGACAAGGCCTTCGATGTCGTATTCGACAGGTTCTTCTGCGGTGAGAATCTTTGTGTCAGGCTTATTGATTGCGCGAAGGCAAGAGTAAAGGGTCGTGGTCTTACCGGAACCCGTCGGACCTGTCACGATGAAGATGCCGTTTGGCTTTTCAATATCGAGGGTGATGCCCTCATAAATGTCTTCAGGCAGGCCGATGTTTTCAAGATCAAGCGACACAGAGGAGCGGTCAAGCACACGAAGCACCACAGATTCGCCATGAACGGTGGGAAGACAGGAGACACGGAGGTCAACTTGGCGTCCTGCCACGGTCAGTGCGATACGACCGTCTTGCGGGAGGCGGCGTTCTGCGATGTTGAGGCCTGAGAGCACCTTAATACGCGAGATGATGGGCAAAGCCATGCTCAACGGCGGCGGGTTCATTTCGTAGAGTGCGCCGTCAACGCGGTAACGGATCTTAAAATCCTTTTCGAAGGGCTCGATGTGGATATCTGATGCGCGGTCGGTGATAGCTTGGTACAACACGAGGTTGACGAAACGAATAACCGGTGCGGAGGCGGCTGCGCTCTCAATGCCCTGTTCGCTTGCGTTTTCATCAAGGCCATCCATTTCGGAGAGGTCTTCAATGAGTGCGTCAGAAGCGTCACCCGAGGTAAAGTTTTCCTCAATGACGGCCTTAATATCGGCCTCAGGGGCGAAGACAAAGCGGATTTCACGCGAGAGCAAGAAGGTGAGCTCGTCGATGACGTCAGTTTCCACAAGGTCCGCAGAGGCGAAGATGACGTAATCGGTGTCACTTTCAACGGGAACGAGATTGTGGAGGCGCACGCTCGCCACAGGGATCAGATTCTTGAGCGAATCATCAAAGCTGACGCTCTTAACGTCAATGACTTCAGTGCCCTGTTCGCCAGCCATGAGCGAGAGCAAGTCTTCTTCTGCAAGCACCCCAGAAGCAAGGATTAGCTCTTTGTAGCTTTTCCCTTGTGCAAGGTGGTCACGCACATAAGCCTGTGCCTGCTCTTCATCGATAAAGCCATTGTTGAGGATGAGCTCAACCAAAGGCGGAAGTTGGATGTCTGCCATCTTACTGTCCCATCATTTCCTTGAGCTTTTGGACGGTTGTTTCGGGGTCCTGCGCCTTGGTGACGAGGTCATCGTAGGAAATCTTGCCCTCAGAGTAGAGGTTGAGGAGCGAGGTGTCAAGCGAGACCATGCCGAACTTAGCGCCGGTCTGGATGTCAGAATTGATTTGGAAGGTCTTGTTATCACGGATACGCGAACGGATAGAAGGCGTACTCATCATGATTTCGAACGCTGCACAACGTCCCTTACCGCCCTTGTCTGCGCGCGGGAGAAGCACCTGCGAAATCACTGCCACGAGCGACATTGAGAGCTGCGTACGCACCTGTTCCTGTTGGTTCGTCGGGAAAGAGTCAATGATACGGTCCACCGTGGACGCCGCGCCAGTGGTGTGCAATGTGCCGAACACCAAGTGGCCCGTTTCTGCCGCACTGATTGCCGCACTAATCGTTTCAAGGTCACGCATTTCACCCACGAGAATTACATCGGGGTCCTGACGAAGTGCACGACGGATAGCTTCTGCGAAGCTCGGCACATCGGCGCCCACTTCACGTTGGGTCACGAGTGACTTCTTCGAGGGGTGATAGAATTCGATTGGGTCTTCGATGGTGATGATGTGGCAGTCACGATCTTCATTGATGATGTTCAACATCGATGCGAGCGTCGTCGACTTACCCGAACCCGTCGGACCCGTCACGAGAATGAGACCACGCGGCTTGTAAAGCAATTCATTCACCGCTTCAGGCAAGCCGAGCTGCTCCAACGTCAAAATGGTGGAGGGAATCTGACGCAAGACGAGACCGTAGTTGTGGCGTTCCTTAAAGACCGACACACGGAAACGGGCTGCCTCAGAGAAGTGCAAACCAAAGTCTGCGCCACCATTGCGTTCTACTTCCTGAATCTGCTCTTCATTGGTGATTTCAAGCACGAGCTTTGCGAGATCTGCGGGGGTGAAATCTGGGCAATCAAGCGGTTCAAGTGCGCCAGAGCAACGCAAAATCGGCGGACGGCCCACACGGATGTGCAAGTCAGAAGAGCCTTCATCCACAGTGACCTGCATCAGGTCATGCATGGTGATTTCGGTGGTTGCCTGTGCGGCGAGTTCATGAATATCAACGTGGCTCATATCAATCCTCATCTCCCATTGTTGCGCGGAGCACTTCTTCAAGGGTGGTCATGCCGGAGGCCACCTTTAACATTCCGTCTTCACGGAGCGTACGCATGCCCATTTCACGGACACGAGCACGGAGCTGCGTGGTCGGCACCTTATCAAAAATCATACGTTGCACCGTGTCATCCACGGTAAAGATTTCAAAGAGACCCTTACGTCCCTTGTATCCTGTGTTCTTACACACAGGACATCCGACGCCCTTAAACATCTTCATGCTGTCAATGTTCTTGGCCATATTGCCGAGCATCTTACGTTCACGGTCTGTCGGGATGTGCTCTTCGCGGCACTTTTCGCAAATGGCGCGCACGAGACGCTGGGCCATTGCTGCACGTAGAGCAGACGCCACAAGGAAGGGCTTAATGCCGATATCCGTCAAACGCGTCACCGCCGAAGGTGCATCATTCGTGTGCAGGGTGGAGAACACCAAGTGACCCGTGAGCGCGGCTTCCATTGCAATTTCTGCCGTTTCATGGTCACGAATTTCACCGATCATCACGATATTTGGTGCCTGACGCAAGATGGAGCGGAGCGCTGCCGAGAAGTCAAGGCCCACGGCGCGATTCACCTGCACTTGGTTAATACCGCTCATCTGATATTCCACCGGGTCTTCCACGGTGATGAGCTTCTTGTCCGGACGGTTAATCTGTCCCAAGCAAGCATACAAAGTCGTCGTCTTACCGGAACCCGTCGGACCTGTCACCAAAATCACGCCGTCAGGCAACCCAATCAAACGTTCAAACTTTGCCTGGTCATCTGAAAGGAAGCCCAACTGCGGCAGACCCAGAGACAAATTCTGCTTATCGAGAATACGCATGACGATGGACTCGCCGAAGTTTGTCGGCACCGTGCTTACACGAAGGTCAAGCTCACGTTCGCCCATCTTAATCTGAATACGACCGTCCTGCGGGATGCGGCGTTCAGAAAGGTCCATGTTTGCCATCAACTTGACGCGGGAAATGATAGCACTCTGCAGACGCTTCGGCGGTTCATCCATCTCGCGCAATGCGCCATCGATACGGTAACGCACGCGGAAATGCTTTTCCATCGGTTCCAAGTGAATATCGGAGGCCTTCAGCTTACAGGCATCCATCAAAATCAACGAAACCAAACGGATGACAGGCGCATCGCCATCTTCCGAAGCATCGACCTCCATCTCCTTACGCTGCGATACCAGATTTTCACCGGTATCCGTGGCATTCGGGTCAAACGTCAACGGGTAAAGTTTATCAAGCAAACGCTTAATGTCGCCTGTGGTTAACACCACGAAATCAGCATTCTTGTCATGCAGTCGATAGCGGATAGCGTCCTGAGCATCATAATTCGCTGGATCGCAAATAGCGATCATCACCGAATCCCCATCATCCTGCAATGGCACAGCCTTGTACTTGCGAGCGGTTTCGGCATCCAAAAGTTTCGCTAAGCCAGCGTCCACCTCGTCACCATCCACCGAAGCGAATGGCATACCGAATTGTTCCGCCAAAGTGGCGAGCACATCCTCTTCCGAGATGTAATTCTGCTCGACCATCCAATCAAGCGCCGACTGCCCATCTTTTCGCTTTGCAGCGAGCGCCTCAGCTACCTGTTCGGCAGTAATCGCCCCAGTCTCCTGGAGCACTTGTAAAGCATATTCGTCATTTGTAGTCACGCGTCAGATCTCCAACGACTAATCTATCATTATTAAAATAACATAAACCCATCCTTACTGCAATGATTAAATACCTCGAAAGGCCGAATATCGCTCTATTATTGATGAACTTATTGCGTCAAGCGAGAGGGATTGACGCTTCAGCGCGTGGTATTAATCGTTGGCGGGGGTGGGGAGGAGAGATTGGAGGTGGAGAAGGGTGGTGTAGGGAGTGGTGCTACGGCAGACGGCGCGGACGATGGCGACGTTTTCTGCGCCGTGGGCGACGACTTCCGGGAGACGCTGGGCGTCAATGCCACCGATTGCCACGGCAGGGTGAGCCGCGGCGGCAATCATTTGGCGCATGGTTTCAAGGCCAAGCGTGGGGTCTGGGATGGCTTTGGTGGGGGTGGTGTAAACGGGCCCAACGCCAATGTAGTCAATGGGTTGGTCGCGTGAGGCGAGGACTTGGGAGAGGTTGTGGGTGGAGAGGCCAATGATTTTGAGGGAGGGATAACGCAGTCTAATCTCGGCAGGCGAGAGGTCGTCTTGCCCAACGTGCACGCCATCGGCTTCAACTTCCGCGGCGATGGCAGGATCATCATTGACGATAAAGGTGGTCTCCGTGCCATCGGTAATCCGACGGATTTCTCGGGCGACCTGAATGATGTGCTCACGAGGAGCATTTTTCATGCGGAGTTGAAGCATACGTACGCCGGTGTTGACGGCGGCTTTGGCACAGGCGTTATAACCGACGATAGGGTCGGTCATGACGAGATAGAGTCCGAAGGGCTTCATTTGTTCAAATCCTCCAGGATGAGTTTGGCAACTTTTCGGCCGCTCTTAAACATGCCACCGAAGATGGGGCCCATGCGGAAACCGCCCTGGACGTTATTCGCGGCCATGCCAGAGGCATAGAGCCCGGGGTAGAGTCGCTTGGTATTGAGCACGGTGGTGCGTTCGCCATCTTCCATCCACATGGGTTTTTCGCCAAGGATTCCGCCTGTGGGAGAGTCAATGGCGACGCCTGCTTTGTGGACGGCCTTGTTGATGATTTCGCTGGGGTGCCCTGTGCCATCAAGGATGGCGCGGGAGGTGATGACGATGGGGTCAACGTGCATGCCAAGGCGGGCGACGGGATTCCAATTGATGACTGCGCCACAGACGATGCCGTCATGGATGACGATGTCTTCGACGGTGACGGCGTTGAAGATGACGGCACCTGCTTTTCGTGCGCCAAAGATCAGCCCCGCGGCCATTTCTACGGAGTCCACCGTGTGGTAACCTTCGCCAACGGGTACTGTGGTGATGTCAAATTCATGGAGGATGGTGGCGGCGTCTTCTTGCACCACGACTTCATTCATGAGCATGCCACCACCCCATGTGCCGCCGCCTGGGGCGAGCTTGGATTCAAAGACTGCAACGGAGCACCCTGCAAGGGCGAGGTCGCGTGCGGCAACGAGCCCCGAGGGACCTGCGCCCACGATGGCAACGTCCACTGCGAGGTGGGCTTCTAATTTCTTAAAGTAGCTCCGAACGATGGCGCTGGAGATGGTTTCTTCCATGGGTTTCATAGGGTTTCCTTTCAAAGGTTTTGAGTGTGTAATGTGTGAATGCTCATCCTGCAAAGGGCAGGCGTGGCAGGGATAAAATGGGTCGTGGAGAATTAAAGCGCGAGGACGCCACAGTCTGGCCCAACCCAATAGGAGTCGGCAATCGCGTGGGTGACGTAGCGCTTTGCTCCTTCAATTGCAGTGTGTAGGGATGCACCGCGGGTGAGCTCAGCGGCAATGGCTGCAGAGAGGGTGCAGCCTGTGCCGTGAGTTGAAACGGGATGTTCAATCTTTGGGGCCGTAAAGGTCGCGAAGGAGTCGCCATCAAAGAGGATGTCGGTAGCAAGTTCGCTATCTGCCAATGCGTGCCCGCCCTTGATTAATACTGCGCATCCAAATTGTTCCGTGAGGGATTGAGCGGCCATCCGCGCATCTGCTTGTGTGGAGATGCGTCGATTAAGGAGTGTTTCGGCCTCGGGAAGGTTGGGCGTAATGAGGGTGGCAAGGGGAAAGAGATCGCGCTTGAGCGCATCAATAGCGGATTCGCTAATGAGCCGTGCGCCGCTTGTGGCGACCATGACCGGGTCAATGACCTTGGCAATCGCAGGGTAGGCGCGCAACTTTTCGGCAATTACCGCAATGACTTCGGGGTCGCCCAACATGCCAGTCTTTAACGCGGCGATGTCATAGGTGCCCAAGACCGCATTAAGCTGTGCTGCGACGAATGCTGCGGGTAGGGGATGAATGGCATAAACACCTGCGGGATTCTGCGCGGTTAACGCAGAAAAGGCGGTGCATCCGTGAAGTCCATAGGCGTGGAAGGTGCGCAAATCTGCCTGGACGCCTGCATTTCCACCGGAATCACTTCCGGCAATCGTTAAGACGCATTGCATGGATTACCTCGCGTGGCTTAACGAGAGAGGGTTTTGGAGAGTTCGCGAATTCGGCGCGAGGTGCGGACGGCGCAGAATTGTTTACCACACATAGAGCAGTGGTCATCATCGTGCGCTTCATCGGTAAAGGCGCGCGTCTTGAGCCAACGTGCCTTTGCGCGTTCGGGGTCGAGGCTAAGCGCAAACTGTTCTTCCCAATTGAAGGCGGCACGGGCGCGTGACATCGCATCATCGCGTTGGCGAGCGCCCGGAAGGCCGCGTGCCACGTCTCCAGCGTGTGCGGCAATTTTGTAGGCGATGCATCCTTGATGCACCTCTTCTTCATCGGGCAGACCGAGGTGTTCAGCGGGCGTGACATAACACAAGAGCGAAGCGCCATAGGTAGCGGCGGCGGTGGCGCCGATAGCTGAAACGATGTGGTCATAGCCTGGGGCGATGTCGGTAACAACAGGGCCCAGCACATAGAAGGGGGCTTTGTGACAGACGGTCTGTTGGCGCGTCATGTTTAATTGGACTTGGTCAAAGGGCACATGGCCAGGCCCCTCAACCATGACCTGCACGCCACGTGCGCGGCAACGCATCACCAATTCGCCTAAGACATCAAGTTCGGCAAACTGTGCGGCATCAGAAGCATCCGCGAGGCACCCCGGACGAAGCCCATCGCCTAAAGAGACGGTTACATCATGTTCGACCAAGATGTCTAACACTTCATCCCAGTGGGTGTAGAGCGGATTTTCGGCATTGTTTGCGAGCATCCACTCCGCCATAATGGCACCTCCGCGAGAGACGATGCCCATCATGCGCTTCATCGCAAGGGGAATGTGCTTGAGGAGCAATCCTGCATGCAGGGTCATGAAGTCGACCCCTTGCTCTGCTTGGGCGCGAATCACCTCCAGCAGGAACTCGGGGTTCATCTGTGGGATGTCGCCCTCAAGTCGAGAAATCGTTTCATAGACGGGCACCGTGCCAAGGGGACGATCGGATGCAGCTAACATCCCCTGACGGATAGCGGCCAAATCATCGGATCCCACCGAGAGATCCATAACGAAATCTGCGCCAGCCTTAAGAGCGACTGCGAGCTTAGACAATTCGTCACCCTGACCAGAGTGCGTGACGCTTCGGCCGAGGTTGGCATTGATTTTGGTGGTGAAAAGACGCCCGACTCCAACGGGATGAGCGTTTGAATGGTGGAGATTGAGAGGGATTACGGCCTCGCCTGAAGCCACAGCGGCGCGCACCGCTTCCACATTGATTCCCTCATCTGCCGCGACAATCTGCATTGCCTCGGTCACAATGCCCCTAAGGGCAGACTGCAACTGCGTCATGCTTTTTTCCTCCGCAGGTATTATCCTGATCAGGTTAACGGGTATTTTCTCAGCACCCAGGCCACATGCCTGGCAGCACCCCGATAGATGTGCGGCTATGATAGCACAACTTTTGCGCGGAAGCATAGCGAAAATTTGGAGAAGTTTTTGCGTGCTTAAAAAAGGAGGAGGTGAAGAAACGAAAGGATAAATTTCTTTTAAGCGAGCCTATGCAGAAGTGTGCGATAACCGTGTACGGCGATAACATTAGATCGCGTTGGCAGTAATAAAAAAGACACCCGGCGCGAGGCCGGGCGTCCATTTGAGCACTTCAAGCGCCGAATTACTTGGCGATGAAGGGATCAAGGTGCCAGATTTCCTTGGCATATTCGGCGATGGTGCGGTCGCTGGAGAACTTGCCGGCGCATGCGGTGTTCATGAGCGAAGCCTTGTTCCATGCCTTCGGATTGCGATAGAGTGCTTCCACGCGGTCCTGTGCTTCGATGAAGGCGGGGAGGTCCTGGAGGAGCATGTAGTAGTCGTTGAAGTCCAAGAGGTTCTTCAAGAGCGGTTCGAAGATGCCGGGGGTCATCAACGAGAAGACGTTGCGACGGATCATATCGAGTGCACGCTTGATTTCCGGATTGGTCTCGTAAATCTTGCGAGAGTTGTAGGTCGGACGGAGTTTTTCGACTTCTTCAGTCTTGAGACCGAAGATGACGATGTTTTCGTCGCCCACTTCTTCAGCGATTTCCACGTTAGCGCCGTCAAGCGTACCGAGGGTGATTGCACCATTGAGCATCAACTTCATATTGCCCGTACCGGAAGCTTCCATACCTGCGAGAGAGATCTGTTCGGAGACGTTTGCTGCCGGGATGATCTTTTCTGCGAGGGAGACGCGGTAGTCGGGGAGGAAGGCCACTGCGATACGACCCTTGACGAGCGGGTGGTTGTTGACCACTTCTGCCACGCCATGGATGAGGCGGATGATGAGCTTTGCCACCCAGTAACCAGGAGCAGCCTTTGCACCGAAGACGAACACGCGCGGATGGATGTCGAGGTCGGGCTTTTCGATCAAGCGGTTGAAGAGCACGATGATGTAGAGCACGAGCAAGAGCTGACGCTTGTACTCGTGAAGGCGCTTCACCTGCACGTCGAAGATGGCATCAGGATTGACCTGGAAGCCGAGGGTGTTGAAGATGGTGTTCGCCAAAATCTGCTTGTTAGAACGCTTGATGTCTGCGAACTTTTCAAGGAAGGCTGCGTCATTTGCGAACTTCTTCAGGCCCTGGAGCTTGGAGAGGTCGGTGATCCACTCGTCGCCGATGGTTTCGGTGATGAGGGAGGCGAGACGCGGGTTAGCCTTGAGGAGCCAACGACGCTGGGTGATACCATTCGTCTTGTTGGAGAAGTGGTCAGGCATCATTTCGTAGAAGTCACGGAAGGTGGACTTCTTGAGGATGTCCGAGTGGAGTGCGGCCACGCCGTTGACTGCGCTGGTACCGACCAAGCAGAGGTTTGCCATGCGGACGTACTTGTCGCCACCTTCATCAATCAAGCTCATGCGGCTAAGACGTGCAAGATCGCCGGGATAGAGGTTGGCGACCTGCTGGAGGAAGCGTGCATTGATTTCGTAGATGATCTGCATGTGGCGCGGGAGGACGCGTTCCATGAGGGGCACGGGCCACTTTTCGAGTGCTTCAGGAAGCACGGTGTGGTTGGTGTAACCGGTGCAAGCGCGCACGAGCTTCCATGCTTCATCCCATGCGAGGCCTTCGATATCCACGAGGATGCGCATCAATTCGGGGATGACGAGCGTCGGGTGGGTATCGTTGAGCTGCACGAAGACGTACTTTGCGAGGTGACGCCATTCGTGACCTTCTTCACGGAAGCGACGGAGGATATCATGCACCGAAGCGGCCACGAAGAGATACTGCTGACGGAGGCGGAGCTCCTTACCCTGCGTGGTGGAGTCGTTCGGGTAGAGGACCTTGGTGAGGTTTTCTGCGAGCACCTTGCTTTCCACAGCTTCGATGTAGTCACCGCGGTTGAATTCATCGAGGGAGAATTCGTTGGTGGCCTGTGCGCTCCAGAGGCGGAGGGTGCCGATGGTGGTGCCCTTGTAACCGACGACAGGCAAGTCATAAGGAACGGCCTGAACCTGCGTTGCGGGGACCCAGACCCATTCATCGCGACCGGTGCGGCCGGTGTAGTGTTCCACATGACCGCCGAAGCCAACGAGGCAGGTGTATTCGGGGCGCTGGATTTCCCAAGGATAGCCGTACTTCAACCAGTTATCGGGCTCTTCGCGCTGTTCGCCGAGCTGGATGCGCTGACGGAAGATACCGTAGTCATAGCGCAGGCCGTAGCCGGTGGCAGGGAGGTTGAGTGTGGCGAGGGAGTCAAGGAAGCAAGCGGCGAGACGGCCGAGACCGCCATTGCCGAGACCAGCATCCATTTCGTAGTCGCGGAGACGATTCCAGTCAAGGCCGAGAGAGTCCATTGCTTCGCGGCACTGATCTTCGAGACCGAGGTTGATCACGTTGTTGCCGAGCAAACGGCCAATGAGGAATTCAAGCGAGAGGTAGTAGCAACGGCGCACCTTAGCGGCGCGGTAGGCATCCTGCGTTGCCATCCAGCGGTCCACAATGCGGTCACGCACAGCGAGTGCGAGGGCCTTGTAGCAGTCGCGTTCAGTGGCGCGGTCATCGCTCTTCGCCAAAGAGAAGCGCATGTTCCAGAGGAAGTCCTGAGCGAGACCAGCGGCGGTCATGTCGGCAGAGGGATGGTTCGTGGGGAGGGTAACGTTTTCGGACTTGGGATTCTTAACGGTAGCCATAATTATTCCTTACTTTCAGTCTGGTGGGGCGGATTAGGCCTTAATCTTGTTACGGGCTTCGTTGGCGCGCAATTCGCGCCCCATGACTTTGCGACCATGAATGGCTTTGATAGCCGCTTCAGCTTCGGGGCGGTAGATCATTTCTACAAAACCGAAGCCTTTGCTCTTGTGGTTGTGACGGTTCAAAATGACGCGTGCGCGCTTCACGGTGCCATACTTGGCGAACAATTTACGCAATTGCGCGTCATTCATGTCGTAACTGAGATTGCCCACATAGATCTCAATGAGTTCTTTGGGGCCCTGCGGGGTCTTTTTGCCAAACAGTTGGCGGATGAACGAAAACAAGCTCATGTTTTCTTTTCTTCTTTCTTCTTCGGGTTCATTTATCAAGTGGTTTTTGGGGTGCCCTGTAGGGAGGCGCAATCTCCGCAAACCACTTGAAGGGTCTCATCAACATTAGCTGATGAAACCGGCGAGTTTGTTTCTGCGCGAGGGATGACGCAGCTTACGCAATGCCTTCGCTTCAATCTGGCGAATGCGCTCACGGGTCACGCCAAACATCTTCCCGACCTCTTCCAAGGTGCGGGGGATGCCATCGCCCAAACCAAAACGCTTGTCCAACACATCGCGTTCGCGGGCATTCAGCGAGTAGAGCACTTCACGCAGACGTTCTTTCATCAACGTAAATGCTGCGGCATCTTCGGGGCGTTCGGTGCTCTTATCTTCGATGAAGTCACCGAAGTGTGCATCGTCACCATCACCGACGGGGCTCTGCAAGGAGATGGGCTGCTGCGCCATGCGGCAAACGGCACGGACGCGTTCGACCGGCATATCCATTTCTTCGGCAGTTTCTTCTGCCGTGGGCTCGCGGCCGAGCTCTTGCAACAGCTTCTTCTGCACACGCAGGAGCTTGTTGATGGTTTCAATCATGTGCACCGGGATACGAATGGTGCGGGCCTGATCCGCGATGGCACGCGTTGCGGCCTGGCGAATCCACCACGTTGCGTACGTGGAGAACTTGTAACCGCGCTTGTATTCGAACTTTTCAACTGCCTTCATCAAGCCGGTGTTACCTTCTTGGATGAGGTCGAGGAAGCTCAAGCCACGGTTCATGTACTTCTTCACGATGGAAATCACCAAACGCAAGTTGGCCTCCACCATTTCCTTACGAGCTTGTGCGCCATCGCGCAGTGCGGCGCGCAACTCGTCAAATTGTTTCATGAAGTCTGCTGCCGGCATACCAAAGGTCTTTTCAACAACCTTCTTTTCGGCTTCGACTTCTGCCAGCTTCTGCGTGCGCTTGCGGCTCTTGCCTTGGCGGTTCAGCTTGCGCTGGCGCAACAGCAGTTCCTTGTAGGGACGGTAGTAGTCTTCTTCTGCGTAGCCGCAGATGGTCTCAAGCATCTTCTGCTTGAAGAGCAAGGTTTCATACTTGTCACGCATCAAATTGCAGAGCTTGTCAAGGTTGGCCTGCGCCGTGGCAAGAGCCTTGGGTCCCTTCGCTTCTGCAGCCTGGAGTGCGGCATAGGCCGCAGCCATATCATCGGCCATCTTCAAGAGGACGTCTTGTTCCGGATGCATGACTTCCACGTAGTGGTCGCGGTTTGGAGAGTCCTTATCGGTGACCACGCGGTCAAAGCGTTCACGGCCACTTTCAAGGTCACGCAAGACGCGAGCATAGAGGCGCGGAGCCACGGGCAAGCAGTTGAAGCAGGAGACGATGGTCGTCTCGCTCTTTTCAATGCGCTTGCAGATTTCGACTTCCTGTTCGCGCGTCAAGAGGGAGACCTGGCCCATCTGGTGCAAGTACATGCGGATGGGGTCGTCAATGTAGTCCACGCGGGTCGCGGTGGCATCATTGCTCTGCTCTTCTACGGCATCTTCAAATTCTTCTGCGGGCACCACGCGGATGTTCATCAACACCATGATGTTGAGATACACCTCAATGTCGGTGTCCTTAATAACCTCCTTCGGGAGGTATTCATTCATCTGCTCAAGGGAGAGTACGCGGCTCTGCTTTTCGGCCAGGGCAACGAGTTGCTTGACGCGTTCGCGGCACTCTTCGCGTTCTTCCAACGCATCCAAATCTTCCAGCGCGCGCTGCTTCTTGATTTCTTCTTCAGACTGATTGAACACAGCACGCAGGCCAGATTCCTTGATCATTTCGCCCCATGCCGCATCATGGTCATCCAAGGTCACTTCATCTTCAAATGCGTGCCCTTCAATCTGACCCGGCTTCAAGACGCCCTGGTGTTTCACTTCGTCATAGAGATCGCCACCCACAGACTCCGAATCTTCAAAATTTTCGCCGATCAATTCTTCGTCGGTCTCTGCGCCGAAGGTATTGCTCAACTTATCCTGCTTTGCAAGGGCATCAATTTCGGCATCCGACATCGGGCGCATGTCAATTTCAACATCGTCATCCAACGTCATCTGGAATTCGCTCAACCCCATATCTGCAGCCGCCGCTTCTTCTGCGGTGATTACTTTCGGCTTACGACCGCGACGCTTTTTCTTTTCGGTAGCGCCTTCAGTTTCATCCTTCACTTCCACCACCGGCTCCGCAACAGGTTCTACCTTTGCGGGCTTCTTTTCGGCCTTCGCGGACTTTTTCTTCGCAGTCTCCGTTTCTTCTGCGGCGGCTTTCACCTTTTTCTTTTCCGTGGTTTCCTTAACTGCAGCCGTCGCCTTCTTAGCGGGCGCCTTCGTTGCAGGTTCGGCCTTCGCGGAACGCTTCTTTGCAGTGGTCACCGTCTTGTCTGCCTTCGCCATGTGCACAAACTCCTTATTTGATTCACGTAAACATCTTCCTTAATGTTTAACGAATACCATTATAACAAAAATATCACACCTCTCACCCTTTGTCAACAAAAAAATTAAAAAAGTTAAAAAATTTTAAAAGGCTTCAAAACCATCCTTACTCGTGAGCACCAGTAAAAGCATCCGTCAGGATGCGTAGCGTGCAGGACTCAGTCCTGCCGCGGGTGCAGGGGTGCGAACTCCTGCCTGAGGGGTGTGGGGGCGGTGTCGCCCCCACGCCATCCCTTTTATCGCTTCTATCTCTTCTATCCCTTCTGTCTTTTTCGTCCCTTTTGTCTCTTTAAAATCCCTTACGCAGGTTTGTTACTTTTTTCATTTTTTCAGTGATTTTTCGCCTGTTGAAAACTTTTTTGAGTTATCAACAAGTTATCAACAATGCAGGTTTTTCGACGCAGTTTTTTGAAAAATTTTCGGAGATTCGAGCCATTTTAGACTCCTTGGCTCGCCTTTTCTAAAAAGTCGTAACTCCTTGAAGAGTAAAGAGATAACACGAAAATGGGCTAAAATTAACTCCGCTACAGTCGCTTCCTTGCGAAAATTTTGAGTAGAGGTGGTAGAAAAGTTATCAACAATTTGAGCCTTTTTCGGGGAATGCTAAAGGAATTTCGGATCAATATGGGCGAAACTGAGTGTCAATATGGGCGAAATTGACCCCCCAATATGGGCGAAATTGAGTTGGGATTTCGCCCATATTCAAGCCCGATTTTGGCTCACTTTTTGTGTCATTTTAGGCGATTCTAAAATGACGATTTGACAAGCCTTCTCCTTTTTGTTACACTGCAAGTGTGAGTGAGGAGAAGAGGGCGATTTTAATTTCTTGAATTATTTTATCAAATTTTTTGAAGGAATGGGAAAAAGACTTCGCACGGTACTACCGAAGAATGGACGGAGCGCTTTACGCTCTTTTTGATATACGCTGCGCGTGGAGGGTGAGGGGAGCGTAGCGTCCCCGTTGTTTGGTTTATCTCGATATAGGCGCAGAGAAAAGAGCCACAGGGTGAGGTGGGAATGGCAGGCTACGGCCTGCCTATCAGATAGGTGAGCGGCTAACGCCGCAAAAGCCGCGCAAGCGCGGCCCATTAGCAGTGATGAGAATCATCACGAGCCTACGCTCCTTCTGGCACACGCTGCGCGTGAGAGCTTTTGGTGGGTTAGGACTGGGCGGCGAAGGCGCACATGGTGGAGGTGATTTGGGAGAGTTGGGCAGGGGAGGTGACGAGGGTGGGCATGGTGTAGAGGTTGCGATTGAAGGGGCGCAACCACACGCCGCGCTTGATGAAAAAGTCTTGTGCTGCGGCCATGTTGACGGGTTGCTTTAATTCAATCACACCGATTGCGCCCAAGACGCGTACATCTGCGACGGTGGGGAGGGCCTTTGCAGGGGCCAGTTCTGCGGTGAGTTGCGCTTCGATGGCTTGGACGCGGCCCTGCCAATCTTGAGAGAGGAGCAACTCCGTAGAGGCGCGCGCCACCTCACAGGCGAGGGGATTTCCCATGAAGGTGGGCCCATGCATAAAACATTTCGCTTCGCCTGCGCAGACTTGTTCGGCGACTTTGTCGCTCGTGAGCACGGCGGAGAGGGTCATCATACCGCCCGTGAGGGCTTTACCGATGCACATGATGTCGGGCTCAACGCCTGCGTGTTCCCACGCGAAGAGTTTGCCTGTGCGGCCAAAACCGGTGGCGATTTCATCAAAGATAAGCAAGATGCCTGCTTCATCGCAGGCCTTTCGGAGCGCTTTGAGGTATTCTGGGTGGTAGAAGCGCATGCCGCCTGCGCCCTGGACGATGGGTTCTACGATGACGGCGGCGAGTGTCGCTTTGTGGGCTTCAATGGCCTCTGCCATGGGTTTAAAATCGTTCTCATCCCACGCGCCACCGAATTTACATTGCGGTGCGGGGGCGAAGAAACGACGGGGAAGGGCGGCGCCAAAGAGTCCGTGCATACCAGTGACGGGGTCGCAGACGCTCATGGCGTTCCACGTGTCTCCATGATAGCCTGAACGGATGGTGAGGAAATCGGTGCGTGCGGGGTTGTACTGTACCGCCATTTTGAGGGCCACCTCTACGGCGACCGAGCCGCTATCGGCATAAAAAATCTTGGTCAGCGAGGGCGGCGTAATGCGAAGGAGAATTTTTCCCAATTCAATTGCGGGGTCATGCGTGAGGCCGCCGAACATCACATGGCTCATCTTGCGCACCTGTTCGGTGGCTGCCTTTACGAGCACGGGATGCGAGTAACCATGAATCGCGCACCACCACGAGCTCATGCCTTCCACTAAGCGTCGACCATCGGCCAGAATAATCTCTGCACCTTCGGCAGCGGCCACTTTAAACGTGGGCAAAGGATTTAATAAAGACGTGTAGGGATGCCATAAATGATCGCGGTCAAACGCATCGGAAAGAGAAGTGTTCATACCCACATTATACCACAGCCCACGCGTGTGGGTGCGGTTTAGGCAAAAGGTGCAAGACGGCGATGCGAAAACGCCACTGCGATGGCCTACAAAGCGGGTGCAGTGACGTTGTGTGGTACAGCATGCTTAGAATTAAAGCGCGGGGTGGTGCGGCTGGATACAGACGACGCAACCGCCACCGCCTGCGATGCAAATGTCTACTGTTTCCCCAGGCGTGAGGTATTTTTCCTCAAAACGGTACCGCGTGGCATCTTCCATTACGTCCTCACCATCCACCAGGGCCGTGACGAGGTAGGCCCCACGAGGGAGCAACCACATCGGTAGCGAGACCACGCGTGCTTGGTCATTATTGAGCACCGCAAAGACCCATTCCTCCCCCTTTCGGCGGAGAGCCGCCAAGCACCCTTCAGGGTGGCTATAGGGGAGCGCATGCGTCTCATCCCAAAGGAGGGGAAGCGCGGCAAGGAAATGGGTGTAGGCTGGTTCTTTGGCATAGGCAGTCGGGGCGTCACAGAGCATCTGCAAGCCCGTGTCGTAGAGTACAAACATGGCGGCCTGGTGGCAACGCGTTCCCATGCTCATCGGGTGGTAGTAGTCCTTTTGAAAGGATGCTCGGTGGCGATTGGTCATGGCGCCAGGTGTATAATCGGCAGGGCCTGCGAGCAATCGCGCAAAGGCGAGGCGTACATCATTTTGGACGAAGTTCACCTCGGGGCCCGTCCACTTGGTGTTTTCTAAGCCAAAGACGCCCTCATACGTGAGGGCATTCGGCCACGTGCGCGTAAGGCCTGTGGGCTTGTGAATGCCGTGATAGGCGAGCACAAGGTGATACTTGGCGGCGATCTCTGCGGTTTGGTAGAGCTGACGCGCAATAAACGCATCATCGCGGTCATAGAAATCAATCTTAAAGCCGCTAATGCCAAGGGCGGCATAGTGATTGAAAATCGCCTCCTGTCGGTCGGTCAGCTGGGGCCACGAGGCCCAGAGGATGAGCTGAACGCCTCGTTGGTGCGCGTAGGAGATGAGTTCGGGGAGGTCAATTTCTGGGATGATGCGCGTGATATCTAAATCAACCGCCCACCCTTCATCAAGGATAACGTAGGGAAGCGAGAAGGCCTGCGCGAAGTCAATGTAGGCCTTGTAAGTGGCGGTGTTGACACCAGGGGTGAAGGGCACATTTTGCAGGCCCCACGCGTTCCACCACTCCCATGCCACACGGCCAGGATTGACCCATGTAAAATCGCCTGCAGCAGGGCGTGAGAGGAGATAGGGGAGATCATTGTCATAGAGCGCGGCGGCGGAGTTTGCCATCATGAAGATGCGCCATGGATAGGTACGGCGGCCCTGCGTTTGGACGAGGAAATTGTGGCGTTCTACGACGAAGGCATTGCGACGTCCAGAGTCGTCGATAACCTTGGGCATTGGGGCCATGAGCGCGCTGAAGTGGCGTTGGGAGGCGTGTTTTTGAAGATTGAGGCCGGGGTAATCAATGAGTTCGGCCTCGGTAAAGGAGAGGGCCGTGTGGTCTGATAGGAGGGTGAGGGGGAGGTAGATGAGGCGATCGGGTTCAATCCCTGCCCAATCACTCAGATGGTGCACCGACTCCCAACTATTCTGAAAAGGATCATTTCGGTGGGGATGATTGTGATAGGCGTGTAAGTAACGCCATGAGCCGGCGGGCATGAGGTCAAAGATTTCGCGTAAAACCGTTAGCGGATGGTCAAAGCGGCTCTCCCAACGGAATGCGAAGCCTTGTTCAGAGAGGTGTAAGTGGAGACGCATGGGGCCAAAGTGGAGCACCGCTTCGCAGGCCTCTAAGGTACAGTGGGCGCGCTTGGTGTAGAGCGGCGTATCACAGTCCAATTGGGAGCGGCGTTGGGTCACCTTGGGCTCTGCGCAGAGGGTGGGCACCTCTTCGGCGAATGCCATCCCCGTTCGCACGCGAAAGCAACGCTTTCCCCGTCGAAAGACCTCCAAAATCACGGTGGTGGCAGTGTCCAAATCCACCGTTGCGCGGAGTAATCCATGTTCAAAGACTTGCATTGTCGTTGCCTCCTTCAACGACAGTATAGCACATCCATCCCACTTCTTGAGTGAAAGCTTGAGCGGATGGTGACGGGAAAGGGCGCGATTTACTTGAGGAGGGCGAAGCAAGGCCGTGAGTCGGCAATTAAAAAAGCGACGCACCTGCGGAGGGCAAGTGCGTCGGGTTGAATGAATTCCGTGGAAAGGGGCGCGCTTAGAGTGCACCGCGCTTAGGATTCTCGCGGAGACGAGCATGTGCCTCTGCGCGGAATTCCAAGAAGCAGTCATTGGCAATTGCTTCACGCATCCGTTCCATAAAGCGGAGATACATGTGGATATTGTGGAGTGTTAAGAGGCGATAGCCGAGCATCTCAGAAGTGTTGAGCAAGTGGCGCACATAGCCACGTGTGTGGCGAGAGCAACACGGACAAGTGCAGCCCGGTTCCACCGGCGCATCGCACGACTTCCAAGCGCCTGCCTTGACGGGATAGGGGCCGTCATTGGTAAAGGCGGAGCCATTACGCGCATTACGCGTTGGAATCACGCAGTCAAACATATCGCAGCCCATGCCTACGGCCTCTGTCATCTGCCAGAGGTCGCCAAGGCCCATCACATAGCGCGGGCGGTGCTTGGGCATATAGGGCACAGAGTCAGAAATCCCCTTCAGGATGAAGGGCTCGGGTTCGCCAACGCTCACGCCGCCCACAGCGAAACCATTTAGACCATCCTTCTCCATCGCGGCCAATTCCAAGGCGCAGTGCTTACGCAAATGGGCAAATTCGGACCCCTGAACGATGCCGAAATAGAGTTGGCCCTCGGCGCGTTCCTGTTCCAAGCAGACGCGTGCCCAGCGCAACGTCTTCTCTACGCTTCGTGCTGCGTAGTCCTCTGTGGCGGGATAGGGGATGCATTCGTCAAACAACATCGCGATATCGGAGCCCAAGACGCGCTGTACGGCCATGGATTCCTTGGGGCCCATGAAGAGACGACGGCCGTCAATGTGCGACTGGAAGGAGACGCCCTCTTCGGTAATCTTACGCAAGGACGAGAGCGAAAAGACCTGAAACCCGCCGGAGTCGGTTAAGATGGGGCCGTGCCAATCCTGAAATGCGTGCAACCCGCCGAGGTGTTCCATCACTTCCATGCCTGGACGCAACATCAAATGGTAGGTGTTGCCGAGGATAATCGGCGCGTTGAGACGTTCAAGATCCTCTGCGCCAAGCGTCTTTACGGTCGCTTGCGTGCCGACAGGCATGAAGACTGGCGTGGGCACGGGACCATGTTTCGTCCAAAGGCGCCCCAAACGCGCGCCGCTCTTGGCGTCTTCATGGAGAATTTCGTAGGTGCCGATAGGAGGCGTAGTCATAAAAAAGAGACTCCGATTTCGGTGAATGAAAACGCCACCGAGGGATGGGCTCAGTGGCGTAAAAGAGGAGAATAATCGGGTTAACGGGCAATTGCCGCGAGCATATCTCGCGTGGCTTGTGCCACACCCACAAAGAGGGCATGCGCGATAATGCTGTGACCGATATTCAAGGTGTCCAAATTAGGGATGGCCAATAAGGGCTTGACGTTTTCCATCGTGAGGCCGTGACCTGCGTTCACCTTCAAGCCTAATGTCGCGCCATAGGCGGCAGCATCGTAAAGCGCATCTAATTCGCGCTTGAGCGCATCCCCAGTGGCATTGGCATAGGCACCCGTGTGGAGCTCCACATAGGGCACGCCAAGGGTGGCGGCGGCTTCGAGTTGGCGGCGGTCGGGTGCGATGAAGAGAGAGACGTGTGTGCCCTGTGCGGCGAGCGCCTGCACGGTGGGGCGTAAGGCCTCCAATTGGCCGGCGGCATCAAGGCCACCTTCGGTGGTGAGCTCTTGGCGACGTTCAGGCACGAGGCAGACCTCATCGGGAACGACATCAAGGGCGACCTGAAGCACGTCAGGATTATTTGCCATCTCAAGATTCATTCGCGTGGTGAGCGTCTTGCGCAAGGTATAGACGTCTGCGTCTTGAATGTGGCGACGATCTTCACGCAAATGAATCGTGATGCCATGTGCACCCGCACCCTCGACAAGGCGGGCAATTGCCGCCAAGTCGGGATAGTCTACGCCACGCGCCTGACGTAATGTCGCGGCATGGTCGATATTAACGCCCAATTTAATCGCTTCCATCAGATGAATCCTTCTGAGTGCTATGATGTTGCTAACAGGGGCTTACCAACTCTTGGAGAGGCGCAGGTACCAAGTGGTGTCGGTGTGGTTCGTGCCAGGTTCGGGGCGCGTCTGATATTCATTACGCATGCCGACTTCCAAAGAGATATCGGTCAACTTATCAGAAACAAGGCCGAGCTCCTTGAGCAAGTATGCGATCTTGGTTTCATGCACGAGGACACCCTTTTCCAATTCGTCAATAAGCGGGGTGTAGGTGAGCTCGGTGTTCCAGCTGATACCGCTGGTGAAGTCATAGTGGAAGAGGAGACCGAGGTCAAGCGCGATGTCGCTATCCGTGGCGCAGCTATTAGAGCCGGGCTTCTTGGAGTAGTGCTCCGTGTACGAGTGGGCAAGACCGAGACGGAAGCGCAAGAGGGAGACGCGACCATCGGTGGTGGTATTCCAGAAGTAGTAACCCAAACCTGCACCGGCGACGTTACGCAGTTTGTAGTCATTGAAGCGGTTGTGCTGGGCTTCATCGCGGAGGTACCAGTTCCACACTTCGCTCGGGCGATTTTCGTAGTCAAGGCCAGCGATGTACTGTTCGGAGGTCTTCACGCCTTCGCTGCGGGCCTTGTTCATTGTGGCATAGAGCTTGAGCGTGGTGTGTTCGGTGGTGCGAACGGCATCAAAGTAAGCTGAGACAGAGATGTCGGAAGAAGAGCCTTCGTGGCCAGTCATACCCAAGCTTGCGCTAAAGGACCAGAGCTTCACGGGAGGGAAGTCAGGGTCTTCAACATCCGTAGCCCACAAGGTGCTGACATCATCTAAGGAAAGCGCCTTGTTCTTATCTGCCACGGGGATCAAGACCACGTTGCCTTCTGCATCGTGAGAGACCGAAACCTCAATCTTGTCACGGGTCGTGGTGTCGGTACGCACGAAGAGGGTGTTTTCGTTTTCGTAATCAATTGACTTAATCTGTTCGCGCGCAATGGAGAGCGTGCCTGCAAAGGCAGTTTCAATGGTGACGTTACCGCCCTTAATGCCAGTCACGGTACCATTGATGACGTCGTCGGTTACGGTTGTGATTTTGTCGGCCATTGCACCAGAGGCAAGACAAGCCGCTACAAACAAGGAGAGGAGCTTTTTCATAGTTTTAATTAGAGTTCTTGGGGTTCTTCATCGCTATGGTCAAATTTCGGGTTCGCACCGGCAATCACAAAGGTGACTTCACCCTTGAGTGGACGCGTTCCTATTTGACCGATTAAGTCTATTAGTGTACCACGCATGACGCGTTCGTGCAACTTTGTCATTTCTAAACAAATTGCAGCCTCGCGGTTGCCCAGTACTTCCAACGCCGCTTTGAGGCTTGCAGCCACGCGAAACGGCGACTCCAAACAGACCATGGTGTGCGGCAAATCGCGTTCTTGTTCGAAGAATTTGCGCAACGCCCCTGGGCGTCTTGGAGGAAATCCTTTAAAGGTGTAACTTGAGGTCGGCAAACCAGAGAGAAGGAGTGCGAGCTCCACGCTGCAGGGGCCGGGCAAGACCGTGTAAGGTAAGCCCGCCACTGCGAAGGCGCGGATAACGCGATAACCGGGGTCACTAATTCCTGGATAGCCACCATCTGAACATAAGGCCACTGGCGTTCCTGCTTGGACAAGGCCGATAATGCGACGCGTGACCTGTTCTTCATTGCCTTGGCGGTAGGAAAACATCTCGGGGCGCGGCACGCCCATTGAGGATAACAGTTGCCATGTGCGGCGCGTATCTTCGCAGGCCATACAAGGCACAGCCGACAACACGTCGCGAACGCGTTGCGATAAATCGCCTAAGTTCCCCAAAGGTGTCGCTACTACATACAATTGAGCTTCCAATTCCATGTCTGCCATTATACCACGAAAGCAAGACCTCTCTGTAGTTAAAAATCATGGATAAAAGGGAACTTTTACCCATCTATGAGAGGTAGAGTGTGTGAAAAGAAGGTGAGGGGGGATGATGAGCGCGCGCTTAATCAACCGAAAGACGCAAGGTGACCGACTTATACTCCTTCAAAAAACTCTGCGAGAGACCAGAGATTTGACGCACTTGGCGGCAAGCCTGCAAGACTTGATTGTCAAAGGAACGATCCCCCGAGCTTTGGCTGATAGTGATTTGCGTTACTCGTCCGCCCGAGCCTAAGGATACAGTAAGGTGTGGATCTCGTCCTGTGGGGGAGGATTCCAGACCATATTGCGTGCACGCATCTTGGAAGGCACGTTGAATCGCGCCATAACAACGCGATGCCTCGTTCTTGGGGACTTGATTCTTATTGCCCGATTTCGCACCCATGCCGAGAAGTTTTTCAATCTCGGCGGCAGAAAGCGCCTTTTGTGTGGCCGCCTTCTTGGGATCCTTCTTACCCGTGGTAACAGGCCCGACGCGTTTGCCAATCTTAATTTCAGAGGGCTTTTTGTATTTTGGCGGATTGGGCTTCTTTTCGGGTTGTTTGGGTTTCTCTTTGGGCTTTTCTTTCGGTTTCTCAGGCTTCGGCTTCGGCGGATCCGGTTTGGGCGGGTCTGGCAAAGGAGGCGGAGGAGGTAAAGGGTCGGGCGTAGGAATCGGCTCCGGCTCTGGGGGTAATGGTGGAGGTTCGGGCTCTGGCGGCAAAGGCTCAGGTTCGGGTTCGGGCTCTACCGCATCATTGGGCTCTTCCGCAAGCATGTCGGCCGCATTTTCTTCGGTTACGACAATCAACTCCATCGGAATGATTTCCTCTTTCGGCGAACGATTTAAACACCCATCTGTGCAGAAGACCAATAGCAACAAAACAACCAATGCATGTGCACTGGTAGAAAGGGTAAAAATTCGTCTGGAGGGAAAATCTGACATCGCCCCCATTGTACCACAAAGCCATCCATTTGAAAGCAAGAAATAACGAAACGTTACCTGCTGTTGAGGGAAGTCTCAAGAGTGAAGTCGCGGAGCGGACTTAGTAGTGGCGGTGGTAGTTTGCGCGGTAGTCGGCGGTGTTTTGGATGAGCTCAGAGAGCGTGACGGGTTTGAAGTTATTAACGTCAACGCCGGCGTTATAGGTTTGAGGGATGGTTTGGAGGAAGTGGTAGTAGGGGTCGCAGGTGTTGTTATGGATGTGACCATAGATGAGGTGTGCACCATGTCTGCGGCGATACCAATCAAGCATGGGATAGTGGCAGACGGTGAAGTAGGAACCTTTGCGGTCGCCTTCTAAGACAAATCCGACTTCTTCAAACCAATCTTCAAGATTGATAGTCTTCATCCACGCACGGTCATGATTACCAATAACAAGGTGTTTTTTGCCGTTGAGCTGCGAAAGGTAGTCAGTGGCGGGGCGTGCATTGCGGTACATGAGGTCGCCAACGATATAAATGTGGTCGTTCTCTGTAACGCGCTTGTTCCAATTGTCAATGAGCAACGCATCCATTTCTTCAACGGAGGCAAAGCCACGCTTAGCCCTGATTTTATCATGGCCGAAGTGGGTGTCTGCGATAAAGAAGTCCATGGGGATGTTTTGCTCCAATTAGTGTAACCACTATAGCATATTTCGGGGACGTGGTGGAAGAGGCTTTATTCCGCGGAGAGAGCTTCAAGTGCGAGGGCGGCTTCTTCCCATTCCATTGTCTGTTTGCCGAGGTCAAACTCAAGCGCTTTTAATCGTTTTCCAGCCTCTGCCATACCTTGTGCGTCGAGTGAACCATCGCCAAGCGATTCCAAGATGGTGGCTTGTTCGGCTTCAAGGGCGGCGATGGCGGCTTCGGCTTCGGCAACTTTACGTTTGAGCCGCTTCATTTCCGGGGCTTTTGCGGCGCGTTCTTGGGCGCGTTGACGGCGCAAATCTTTCGCGGAGACCTTGTTTTCGCGTTGCGTATCCTCAACCGCTTCAGGCGTGGCATCTGCCGCAATCTTTTCAAGGTAGTAGTCATATCCGCCAGGGAAACGGCGAATGCCTGCGCGAGAGACTTCAAGGATATTGGTGGCTGTGCCACGGACGAATTCCACGTCGTGGGAGACGAGCACCACGGTGCCATTGTAGTCGCGTACGGCTTTCTGTAGGGTCTCGCGCCCTTCAAGGTCAAGGTGGGTGGTGGGTTCGTCCAGTAGGAGGAAGTTCGGCGGGTTAAGGAAGATGCGTACGAAGGCTAATCGGATTTTTTCACCACCCGAAAGGACTTTGACCTGTTTGGCGCAGTCATTGACGTCAAATCCGAATCCGCCGAGACGATTGCGCAATTCCTTTTCGGGAAGCGCGCCTGCGGCGGCTTTAGCGATGCCGAAGACGGTCTCGTCGGGGTTCATGGTCTCCGCGAGGTCTTGGCTTTGATAGCCAGGAGCGACGTGATAACCGAAGACGGCCTTGCCCTCAGTGGGTTCGCGTACGCCAGCGAGCAGACGCAGAAGCGTCGTCTTACCCATGCCGTTATAACCGACGATGGCAATCTTGTCGCCATTCATGACGCGCAGGTCAAGCGCAGAGAAGATGTTTTTGTCGCTACCAGGATAGGCATAGGCGGCGTTCTCAAGGCGTACAATCTCTGCGCCAGCATGCGGAGCGGGGGGCAAACGCATATAACCTGCGGTACGGCTTCGCGCGGGTAAGCGGATTTCTTCCAGTTTTTCAATCTGCTTTTCGCGAGATTGTGCTTGGGTCGCCTTGGAGGCTTTTGCCTTAAAGCGTTCAACAAAACGTTCGAGTTGTTCGCGCTTTCGGTCTTGGTTAGCCTTTGCCTGTACCAACTGTCGATAGCGCAATTCGCGTTCTTCAAGATAGTAATCAAGTGGCCCGTTGTAACGTGTCACGGTGCCGCCGTCCACTTCCAAGGTGAGTTTAGTGATGGCGCGGAGCAGATAACGGTCGTGAGAGATCAAGACGAGTGTGCCGTCAAAGGCTTTTAGGAAGCGCTGGAGCCACTCAACGGCGGGCAAGTCAAGGTAGTTGGAGGGCTCGTCTAAGAGGAGTAGCGCAGGCTTCGAGGCGAGCACGCGGGAGAGTTCAGCGCGCATGCGCCATCCACCAGAGAAGGTGGCGAAGGGCTTATTGAAGTCTTCTGTGGCGTATCCAAGGCCACCCAGTGACTCTTTTACGCGCGCTTCCAAAGAATAACCGCCCATTTGCTCAAAGCGCGTGTGCGCATCACCGAGCGAACGCAAGGTGCGTTCCTTTTCGTCAGGATCGGTAAGAGAGGGGAGAAGCTCTTCGAGACGGGCAATTTCGCGTTCGGTTTGTTCGAAGCCGGGAATGCCTTCAAGACAGTATTGTAGCAGGGTCTGCTCGGGAGAGTCGGGTTCAAGGTGTTGGCGCACGAAGCCAATGCGTGGCGACCCCTCATGCAAGACATCGCCTGTGTCGGGGGTGAGGTCGCCGAGGATTAACTTAAAGAGCGTGGATTTGCCCGAACCATTGGGGCCGACCACACCGACGCGCTCCCCTGCATTAATCTTGAAGGAGGCATGTTCAAAGAGCGCTTCGGGTCCGTAACGGACGCTGACATCGCGAAATTCAATCATCAGGGCCTCCGTTAGAAACTTGCGTTGAGAAGCGGAAGGGTCAAGCCGGCGCGGTTGACGTTGAGCAAGCCGATTTGCACGCCTGTTAACTTGCTAGTCACATTAAGCAAGCCGATTTGTACACCGCAGATTTCTTGGGCCATATTGATGCCGATCGCCATTTGAAGGCCGTTTAAGTCGCGCGCATCATTGGCGAGGCCAGAGAGCTGCACGCCACGGATGGAACGTTGGATTGCGACGAGGCCCGTAAGGGAAAGACCGCGCACGGTGCCGTGATTTAATTGGGAAAGGAGTTGGAATGTGGCACCGTTGAAGTCGCAGGATTCATTGCGAAACATCCGCATGATGTCGTTGTCTGGCATGGAGGAGTGCGCGAGACCAAGGGTAAGCCCGTGATAGGCAATGTGGTCTTTTTCTGAAGTGGTGCGAGCGCCAAGGCAGAGGGAGAAACAGGCGTGCGTATCAAGCGTTTCGGGGCGCTCCCCAAGCGGGCAGAGCGTGAGACACGAAGCGTGAAGATAACTTGTCGCCACTGCTATGAGCACTACGATTGTCAGTCGCAAAAGACCATTCATAGAAAAACCTTTTCTAAAAAAACACGCGCAGGTGTGGTTGACGCTGCGCGTGTGTTCAAGGTGGATGATTGCAAAGTGCAATCCGTGTGGAAGCATCCTACGTAGAGAATGGAACGCAGGATGCAGAAGTGCCAACGCGATTAGAGCGAGTCGCCGAAGTCTTCGCGGAACTTTGCTGCGAGCTTCTGCTGCCAATCTCCAATCGGAGCGAGGCGACCGAAGAAGAAGCGCAACACCTTGGGTTCTTCCACGAAGGTCAAGCCGCCGATGAGTTCACGGTTCTTCCAGAGCCATTCCACGCGGTCAATGGCGTATTCCACCTGCGAAAGGGTGTAGACGCGACGCGGCATCGCCAAACGGAGAAGTTCCAATTCTGCATAGCGTTCAGAACCATCTTCGTTACGCTGTTCAGAGAGGGTGCCGCGTTCCATGCCACGAATGCCACCTGCGATGTAGAGCGCTGCTGCGAGAGCGCCTGCAGGATACTGTTCGTGAGGGATGTGGGAGACGAACTCAGAAGCGTTGATGTGGCAGCCCAAACCGCCCGCAGGCAACACGACCGGCACGCCACGCTTGTGGAGTTCCTTGGCCATGTATTCAATGAACATCGGACCTTGGGAGATGATGTCTTCGTCCATCGATTCGTCGAGACCGACAACAATGGCCTCCATTTCGCGCACAGACATACCGCCGTAAGTCAAGAAACCTTCGTAAAGCGGGATGAATTCCTTCATCTTCTGTTCCACTTCCTTCTCGCGAATGGAGATGCCGCCGCCACGGCCGAAGCCGAGCTTACGCGCAGAGAAGTAGATGATATCCATGAGCGAGGCGATTTCAGCGGTAATCTCGCGGATGGTCATGTTCTTGCATGCCGCTTCACGCTGCTTGATGAAGTGGAGGTTGTCTTGTAAGAGCGATGCGTCCAAAACCAAACGGACGCCATACTTCTTACAAATCGCAGAGACACCGCGCATATTTTCAAGGGAGAGCGGCTGACCACCTACGAGGTTTGTGCCCGCTTCAATACGTACAAACGGCACCTTTTCAGGGGTCACTTCCTGAATCAAAGCCTCCAAACGGGCCAAATCAAAGTTACCCTTGAAGGGGCAGTCATTCACAGGCTCAAGGCCTTCCTTGATAATCAACTCTTCCACGCGGCCGCCCATACGGGTGATGTGGGCCTTCGTGGTGGTGAAGTGGAAGTTCATCGGCACAACATCGCCAGGGCGCACCAAGCTGGTGGCGAGGATGTTTTCTGCTGCACGGCCCTGGTGCACCGGCAGGAAGTATTCCAAACCGAAGATTTCGCGCACCTTTGCCACCATACGATTGTAGGTTTCCGAACCAGCATATGCATCGTCGGCGCGGAACATTGCCGACTGCTGCAAATCACTCATGGCATTCACGCCCGAATCCGTGAGCATGTCCATGAAGACGTCTCTATTCTGAAGCAAGAATGTGTTATTGCCAGCTTCATTCATTAACTCAAGGCGGCGCTCCACAGGGGGCAGATACAACTTTTGAACAATGCGGACCTTGTGCATCTCAAGCGGGAGCGATTTACCGCTGAAAAATTTGACGTTTGCCATATTCAATTTCCTTAAAAACGCGCGTTTCAAAATCCTAACACGCAGTAGAAGCAATAAGATAACCGATTTTCCCCCTTATAATCAAGAAGAAAACGTTGAAAATCCCAATTCTTTATGGGAATTTAGCCCCAAAATTCTCACAGAAGGTACGCCCACCAGCCCCTTCACCTCCGCCCTCCCCCGCACCTTCAACGGGAGATTACGCAAAAAAGACATGGGTCACGCATAGTTAAAATAGTTTGCCCGTTGAGGGATGCTCAACGGGCAAACGCATAAGAGAAAGCAATTTAAGCGCAATAAAGGGATTGAATCGCTTCAATGACTTGCTCAATTGGCAAATCGTAGTAAAGGGGCAAACGTACAAGGCAATCGGTATATCGGTCTGCATTTACAAGTGGTTCGCCTACATATTGTGCAGTGTAGTAGGGCGACTTGTGTAAGCTCAGATAGTGGAATACGGGATTAATTGCTTGCGCTTTTAACTTTTCAATAAAGGTTGAGCGTTGTTCTAAATTCTTGAATACAAGGTAGAACATGTGCGCATTGTTTGTGGCGTAGGAGGGAATTTTCGGTAATTCAAAGAATCCCTTTTCCGCCAAAGGTGCTAATGCCTTTTGGTAGGCATTCCAATGAGCCTTTCGTTTGTCTTGAATTTCGTCAAGGTGCTCAAGTTGTGCATAAAGGAAGGCGGCAACAATGTCGGAGGGGAGGAAGGATGATCCTGTATCAACCCATCCGTATTTGTCAATTTCGCCGCGGAAGAATTGCGAACGGTTAGTGCCCTTTTCCCAAATAATCTCAGCGCGTGTGATAAAGCGTTCGTCATTAACAACCAACATGCCTCCCTCACCTGCGATGATATTTTTTGTTTCATGGAAAGAGAAGCAACCGAAATGTCCGATTGAGCCTAAAGGGCGAGGTTTCCCATCTTTGCCAGTGTAGAAAGAGTCAATAGCCTGTGCCGCGTCTTCAACAACAAGCAAATTGTGGCGCGTAGCAATTTCCATGATTGCATCCATGTCGCACGCCATTCCTGCGTAGTGCACAGGTACAATAACCTTTGTCTTTGAATTGATCAAAGCCTCAATCTTAGTTGCGTCAAGATTTGGGGTATCTGCCTCGCTATCAGCAAAACGAATGGTTGCACCTTGTCGGACAAATGCTAGTGCTGTGGAGACAAAAGTGTAAGAAGGTACAATAACTTCATCCCCTGGACCGACGCCACATAGAATCGCTGCCATTTCTAAGGCATCGGTGCAAGAAGTTGTCAAAAGGCATTTCTTAAAACCATATCGGGCTTCAAAAAAAGCTTGGCACTTTTTTGTGTATTCACCATTACCACGCGTAATGCCAGATTCAACGGCATCAACGATGTAGGATGTTTCTTTGCCTGCAAGATGTGGCTTGTTAAATGGAATATTCATTGAAAATCTCTCACTTTCTGTTGATGTAGTGGACAATCCAAATGCCAAAAAGTTTAATGCGAATACACTTTGGGTTAAGTTCAAAGTGGAAGAAATGGTTAAATGCGTAAGGTGCTAATTCCTTAATCGAACATATTGAAAAGAAAATTCTTTTGTGAAAAAGAAGTCGTACAACATGTCTGTTAATGCTTGATATAGCATCGTACGGATGTCTTTGTCAAGACCTTTTGAACGACGAATTCGGTTGTAAATTTGTTTAAGAACCATTGCAACATGTTGATTTATAAATGCCCAAAGCCCAACGGGATCTCCATTAATCCGTTCTTTAGCATACAGCTCGTATAGGATGGAATACTGTTCGTGAAACCGTTGAATTGTTTTTTCTGAAATTTTGCTACGTGACATTGACTCTGCTTGATTTACATTATAGAAATACAATGTAGCCTCTGAGACAAGCCACCTTGAAGACATTTGGATAATAGCCCATGGGCGAACTATAGATTGCGAAAAAGAATACTGTCGTGCGAGTGTTGTTGTTGAGAAGTGTACCCAATGGTCAACATGAATCTCATGGGCCTTTACATATTGAGCGGGCGCATTTTGACGGGTTTTTTCATCTGCAATTAGAATTGGGATTTGTTTAAAATTCTCTGGTAATCGTTCAATTTTCGGAAGATTGTTTGATGTAAAAGCCGCCCAGCGAAAGGCAATAAATTCAGCATCATATTGTTCTAGTGCCCATAGACAATATTCAAACAACTGCGGATGGAGGATGTCATCTTGGTCGCACACATAACAAAAAGGCGCACGTGCAAGTGAAAGCCCGTAGTCTCGAGTTGCGCCAGGACCAGCATTTGTCCGTGTAATAACATGAATGCGGGAATCCTTATGTGCATATGTCTCTAGTACTGAAAGCGTTTTTCCATTATCTGTTGAGCCGTCATTAATGCAAATTACTTCAAAAGATTGTTCAGTTTGAACAAGGATGCTATCAAGCATTTGTGCGACAACTTCCCCAATGTTGTATACAGGAATAATAACTGAAACCTTGGGGGTAAGCATTTGTGTATTCATCGCAATCCTCCATACAAACTTATTACAAGAGTAGTATATATCAAACAGATTTTTTGTGCAATTGTAAAATGTTCTTGGGTTGAATAGGGAATATTGCACAATATAACCGCGGGGCTAAGAAGGGGGCCGCTCAAAGGAAGGGATGGCAAAAAGGAGAGAAGAAGAGTTGTTATCTTATGCCCCAAGGATGGTGTGCCAAGATAAAAATGTTAGCAATTCTGCGGTGTCTTTTTAATAACACAAAACAATCAAAAGAGAAATGCTGACATAAGCAAGGCCTTCGTAAAGAGAGCTTGTTTTGACTAGAAAAATGTACGGTAAATTGCATCTAAGGGCGGAGACTTGTTTAAGGTGGCTACGCCAGTTGTGTAGATTTTTGCAGATTTCATATGCCTCAAGCACAAGATACATCATTGATGGTGCATCATAGGTTTTGTGGTTTTAAATTTGTTAATTAATTTGACAATTTGACGAACGATAGGGTAGACTATCTTTGTTGTTAATCTCTCCGCGTTTGATGAGTTTTTGCGACGATTGATGCGCAGAAGAAGGCAAAGGTTATTTCTTTACGACAGAGACAGTTGTACGATCAGATAATTGCATCTTTGGGTCGTGAATGAGGTAACAGAGAGGTGTGTTGATGGAATGAAAACGCATTGGAGTAAGTAATGAATATTGTGTTACTACGCATCAAGGAGTTGTTGAGCTGTGCGATTGCACGTAAAAAAGGGAATGTTTTGAAGAGCAATGGTGCTCGGTGTCGGTTTCGTAACGGCGCGGCATCTAATACTGTTTCTATTTCGCCTGAGATTTCAGCGAAGGAGCAAAAGAAAATAAAAATCTCCGTTTCAGGTCGCAACAATACTTTGATAGTAGATGCGGGGGTGAAGATTCGTAAGTCGTTAAAGATTGCGATCACCGGAAGTGGAAATAAGGTCCATATTCAGAAAAATGTTCGTGTAGAAGATTCGCTATCAATTACCTTGGGTTGCAATATGCGAAACGGGGTATGTCTCATTGGGGAGGGGTCTTCTTTTTGGAATACGTCAATTGCTTTGGCAGATCACGCAAGTGAGGTGTTCATTGGAAGAGATTGTATGTTTTCATGGGATACGGAAATCGCTCATTCAGATACGCATACAATTTTAATTAATGGTGTTGTTGCGAATCATGCTAAGACTTTGCGGATTGGTGATCATGTGTGGGCTGGATGGGGGAGCACCTTTTTGAAGAATTGTCATGTCGCGAGTGGTTCAATTGTCGGTCGAGCATCAATTGTAGCAGGGAAATTCTCAGAGGAGAATGTTGTTCTTGCAGGGATTCCTGCAAAGGTTGTTCGTTCTGGAGTTGAGTGGTCAAGGAAAAGCGTTAACGAATTTGAGGATAGTCAACGGCCTCTTGTGTGAGTTCGCTGCATAGATTGCTATCGTGGAGTGGGCTTAAGAGGTAGAGCGAGTCGTTGTGTTGTAAACATTCTGCTGTTGTTTTGAGCGGCAAACAAAGAAGGCATCCGTGTGGATGCCTTCTTTGTTTGTCTGTTTTAGACGATGCGTGACTTAGTCAATCGCAGGAGCGCCTTCAGCAGCCTTGTACTTGGGACCGTAGTAAGCCTTCAAGTAAATCTCGCGGATTTCGGAGATCAGCGGGTAACGGGGGTTAGCCGGAGTGCACTGATCATCGAATGCTTCTTCTGCGAGGGTGTCGAGGTAGCGGAGGAATTCGTCTTCCGGAACGCCCCAAGCCTGGATGGATTCGGGGATGCCGACTGCCTTCTTGAGGCCGTCAACAGCCTTGACGAGGGCTTCCACCTTTTCAGCGTCAGACTTGCCGTAGGCCAAGCCGAGGATGTCTGCCACGCGAGCGTAGCGGGAACGAGCCATCGGATAGGTGTACTGCGGGAAGATTGCCTGCTTGGAGGGGTTTTCAACAGCATTGTAGCGAATGATGTCGCAGATGAGCAATGCGTTGGCCACACCGTGAGGAATGTTGTACTTCGCGCCGAGCTTGTGAGCCATGGAGTGGCAGAGACCCAAGAAGGCGTTTGCGAAGGCCATACCAGCGATGTTGGATGCGTAGTGCATCTTTTCGCGAGCCTTGCGGTTGGCGCCACCTTCGGTGTAGCTCTGTTCGAGGTACTTGAAGACGAGACGGATGGCTTCGAGGCTGAGGGAGTTGGTCCATTCCGTGGAGAGAACAGAAACCATAGCTTCGAGAGCATGAACGAGTGCGTCGATACCAGAAGCGGCGGTGAGGCCACGCGGCATGGAGAGCACGAGTTCAGGATCGGCGATAGCGATATCCGGGGTCAAAGCATAGTCAGCGATCGGGTACTTCTTGTGCGTACGAGAATCGGTCACCACAGCGAAGGGCGTTACTTCAGAGCCGGTACCAGAGGTGGTGGGGATTGCCACCATGATGGCCTTAGCGCCGAGCTTCGGGAAGGTGTAGATACGCTTTTCGATATCCATGAAGCGCATTGCCATGTCTTCGAACTTGGCTTCAGGATTTTCGTAGCGGAGCCACATCATCTTTGCAGCGTCCATCGGAGAACCGCCACCAAGCGCGATGATCAAGTCAGGCTTGAAGGAGTTCATGCGAGCGAGACCCGCTTCGATGGTGTCTGTGTCAGGATCGGGCTTCACTTCGTAGAAGATTTCCACGTCGATGCCCATGTTTTCGAGCACAGAGGTCACCTTTTCGGTGTAGCCGAGATCGAAGAGCGGCTTGTCGGTCACGAGGAAAGCGCGCTTACGATCGTTGATTTCGCGGAGCGCGAAAGGCAAGCAACCGTACTTGAAGTAGACTTTCGGCGGAACCTTGAACCAAAGCATGTTTTCGCGGCGTTCAGCAATTGTCTTCACGTTCATGAGATGCTTCACTCCAATGTTTTCAGAGACAGCGTTACCACCCCAAGAGCCGCAACCGAGCGTCAACGAGGGAGCCAGTTTGAAGTTGTAGAGGTCACCGATAGCACCCTGAGAAGCAGGGATGTTCACGAGCACACGGCCCGTAGGAAGCATCGTGCCGTAGGACTTGATGCGGTCGGTGTTAGCAGGGTTGGTGTAGAACACAGAGGTGTGACCCAAACCACCCACTTCGATGAGCTTCTTCGCCATCATTGCGCCTTCTTCAAAGTTCTTAGCGCGATAGAGAGCGAGTACGGGGGAGAGCTTTTCGTGCGCGAAGGGTTCTTCAGGACCCATAGTGATGTCCGTGGTTTCACCCATGAGCACCTTAGCAGACTTCGGCACAGAGAAGCCGGCCATTTCAGCGATCTTCCATGCAGGCTGACCGACGATCTTTGCATTCAAGTGGCCATCAACAAAGATGGTGGCAGCGACTTTTTTGCGTTCTGCAGCGTTGAGGAGGTAAGCACCGCGAGCGATGAATTCCTTCTTCACGGTTTCATAGAGCGCGTCCACCACGATAACAGACTGTTCAGAAGCGCAAATCATGCCGTTATCGAAGGTCTTGGACATCAAGATGGAGGAAACGGCCATCTTATAGTGTGCAGTTTCGTCGATGAGTGCAGGGGTGTTACCTGCGCCCACGCCGAGAGCGGGCTTACCCGAAGAGTAAGCGGCCTGAACCATGCCCGGACCACCCGTTGCGAGGATGAGGTTCGTGTGCTTGTGGTGCATGAGGGCAGCCGACATCGCCATGGTGGGTTCCTTGATGCAGCCCACGATACCTTCAGGAGCGCCAGCGCGAACGGCAGCGCGGTGAATGATCATCGCTGCTTCATAGGTAGCACGCTTAGCGCGGGGGTGCGGGCTGAACACGATACCGTTGCGGGTCTTGAGGGCGATGAGCGCCTTGAAGATAGCCGTGGAGGTCGGGTTCGTGGTCGGCACGATACCAGCGATGATGCCGATAGGTTCAGCGATGCGACGGATACCATATGTGGCGTCATATTCGAGTTCGCCGCAGGTCTTGGCATCCTTATAAGAGTTGTAAATGAATTCAGAAGCGAAGTGGTTCTTAATCACCTTGTCTTCCAACACGCCCATGCCGGTTTCTTCCACCGCGAGCTTGGCGAGTTCGATACGATGAGCGCAAGCAGAGAGTGCGCACTCACGGAAGATCTTGTCCACCTGTTCCTGGGTGTACGTCGAATAGATGGCCTGTGCCTTCTTCACACGCTCCATCAATTCATCCAGCTCCTTCAACTGAGCTGCTTCATCCACCACCGGCTTTGCAGGGGCTGCCGGAGCGGTCTTAGGCGCCTTAGCGGCTGCCTTCGGGGCGGCTTTCTTCGTTGCCATAACGTTCTCCTTTTAGGGTTAAATGAGAAAATCGGTATAAAAGTATCGATTATTTCTCATTGAAAGTCAAGTAAAAAAAGATAAATATTGAAAATAAAAGATTTTAGATGCAATAACACATTCATCTTATGCAAGGCTGCGTCATGATAAAGCCCCTTTGTGCCTCCTTTTATTTATTATTAATCTCTTGGATAAACCAAGCGCAATCTATGCATTACAAGGGGAGTTCTTTATTAAAACCCGTGAGATGAAGCAAACTGTGTATGATAAATCCCCAATTAAACAAAGTTATCTATGCGCCACGCGACCTTAAAGACCTTCTTCCCCAACAATTTACATGAAATTTCTACAAATCATGCTTTAAACACACTTCACACCATGAAATTTTATGATATACTGTGCGCTCATTCACAGGTGCCGGAATGGTGGAATGGCAGACACGACGGACTTAAAATCCGTTGCCGATCAAAGGCGTAGGGGTTCGAGTCCCCTTTCCGGCACCATTTATTTTCTCCCCTCTCTCCTCTTACACACATCCCCCTCTACCAGCCTCCTTAGGCGCGGGTAACGATGTCGTACGATTCAAAGGCCTTGCTTATAGATGTAAGTGCCAAATCCAATCTTTATCGCAGAGCTTAAATCTACAGGACTCATATAACTTCATCGCAGGTAGATTTTCGCCTTGTGTCACGACAGAAATAGCAGAACAGCCTTGAAGTTGAGCGATTGAAATAGCTTGAGTAACAAGGGTTCGACCAATTCCTCTTCGGCCGAATTGGGGTTGCACAGCAACAAGTTCAATTTTCGCTTCAGTGTTATCCTTATCCTATGATAGGGAGAGAATTCCGCCGACATGCTCATCTACTTTCACTGCCAAGACCTTACCACGGCCGTCTTTTGCTGCTTCAAATCCATTCAGAATCCAACGTTCATAGAGTGCGTCTGCATGTGGTTCTAAACGAGGGTCTAAGCGAAATCTTGAGTGGCGTGAACTCCCAATTGCCACTTGAATCGCTTCAGAGGTAGGCGTCGTTAATGCAATGCATGGATTCGCATCCTCGTGAGTATGTGATAAAAGTTGTTGGGAATAATCAACACGACTTCCATAACTTTTTGCATTTATTTGCTTAATAAAATGTTCAATGGATGAAGTTTTTTCAGTTGCATTGCAAGTCAGATAGAGAATTGCGCCGGGATGTTGTGTTTTGATTAAAGAGATTTCATTTGTTAACTGATTACAGTCAGTTGTAGCGGTTAAGCGAACAGAGAAGACTGGTTGCTTGAAGAAGTCAGTATCCCAATTGAGTTTTTTTAACATACAAAACCTCTTTTCTTTGCATGATTCGCAACAACGCCGTTGATTAAAATTGTATGCGTATCTGAATGCGCGATTTCCGTATCCCATGAAAACATGCAATCACGCCCAATGAACACCTCACTTGAATGATCAGATAGACCAATTGACGTATTCCAAGAAGAGGCGTGATGTGTCATCGTATGTGCACCGAAGGAGCTACGTCATGATAGCAAAAACAACGAGGGAATACATGACTAAAATGAAGTTAAGATATGCACGTGCAAAACACCAACTAATCGGAGCGAAGTGTATTGATTGATGAAGTTGTTATAACGACAGGAATTTCACGAAAATATGTTATTTCACTGCTGTCCGGTAAAAATTTTAGGTTAATAGAGGGTTAAAAAGGTCTTCTTGGAAAGGTAAATTCCAATCTGGCGGTTTTTCAAGTGTTTTTCGGTCAAGTGACAGAACTTCCAGTAGCGATTGGTTCTGCATGAGTGTGTCTCTAATGCGGTTTGTTAGTTCTGTTATGCCTAATTTAAAGCTATGAAGGAACTTGATATAGGCAACGAGTAAATAATGGATCATTGCGACCCAAATTTGCGACATTACCGCGTTTTCGCTTGTTCCAAGAAAACTTTTGATTTGCAGGTTTTGCTTAATCCATTTGAAAAACAGCTCAATTTGCCACCGTTGTTTGTAAATTTCTGCAATTGAAGAGGCAGGGATACGAAAATTATTGGTAATAAAGCGGTATGTTTTTCCGCTTTCTTCATCAAAAAAATCAACTAAACGAAGCGTTTCAGAGCACCTTTTCGATGCATGATAACTTGAATACGAAATCGTTTCATCCTTTAAAACTCCAAGCTCTTTATTTGGCTCTTGATGCTGTCCGAGGAACTTAATTTGGGCGTTGCTTTTAATTCTTGTCACGAAGAAAGCACCCGCATTTGAAATGGTTTGAAACCAATCAAAGTCATAATAGCCTTTATCAAAGGTGTAGATGCTGTCCGGCTGAATCGGAATTTTGTCTTTTGCGGCTCGAATATCGGACATTTTACCGTTGCTCATCACCAGAAAACACGGCAAATTGCCTGATAAATCAAGTTCTGTGTGTAGTTTAATCGCTCCTTTATGTTTTCGGTAATGAGCCCAGTCATAGCGAGTCAGATAAAGGTTAATCGTTGTGCTATCGATGGCATACAATGGATTGTCGAACTTAAATTTGTGTTTTGGAGCGTATGCCATGACACGATCAAGAAGTTCCTCAAATAGCGCTTTAAAGATATCGGGCTTACGGCGATTCATTGATTCGGACAACGTGGACCGTGCAACAGCCTCCATTCCAAGATGATAAAGCCGCTTATGATTGGCAAGTAAAGCCGTTTCAATCTCACGTAATGAATCCTTGCCAGAAATTTGCGCAAAGAGTAAAGTTAAAAACTGTTTCCAGGCTGTAAAGTGCTTGCAATATCGGTCACCGCCAACCTTTTGCACGATTTTTTCAAAACGATATCGAGGGTGAAATGCAAGACAAATTGCGCAGGCGGGTGGGGAAAACATTGAAAATTTTCATGCGGCTCCTTCTTGTTTGATTTGTAATGAACGTGGGTAATGAGCAAGTTTATACTGGAGAATCGCGATGTCTTTGGCTATTAGTCGAGAAAAGTCGGTGGTCTTTGGATAGAAGCGACGGATAAGACGATTAGAGTTCTCAACATATCCCTTTTCCCAGGCTGCATATGCATGTGTATAAAAGAGCATCGCTCGTGTAATTTTCTCAACCTTCTTGGTGTCCGTGAACTCTGTCCCGTTGTCGGTTAAGATATGGGTAATAGTAATACCTTTTTCGGTGGTTTCTTTCACAATTGATCGTAAGGCTCGATGCACAGTTTTGCGTCTTAAGTCATTTATTTTTCGTATGAATATGAATTCCTTGTGGCCAGGATTTGCTAATACAAGTAATCCGCCTTTACCCTTAGTGCCAGAAACGACCAAATCCATCTGAAAGTAACCGATAGGCTTTCCTTCGCGAACTTCTTTGGGCAGGTGTTCAATTGTATGCTCAGGCTTATGGTTTTTAGCGACTTCAACATCTTTTTTCTGCTTTCTATGGTGATATTCTCGATAATACTTAGTGAAGGCCTCGCTTGAAGCAAGCGTAGTCGTAGCATGGTAATAGATTGTTCTAAGAGAAGGATTTCGGCCTTTCCATTCGGGGTGTTCATTTAACATCATTTGATATGCTGCCGGGATGGAACGCCACTCCTCGAGATACTCTTCAAATTGTGTTACGAAATGGTTTGTTATCTTCATGCGTGCCCCCTTATTTGATACTAGCAACATCGTATTCTGCTCTGCGAGATCTGCGCTATAAGGGAAATACTGATAACGATGTTCAAGAGGCAAGTACATGCAGAAAACGCCTTCTGAACATCCATGCTTAAGTTCATAGCGTAAGGTTGACTCTGGAATAGCCAGCTGTTTTGCGACCTCTCTAACGGAGAGATGTGTTCGACTATCAATCATCTGATTCCATTTTCGTTCAATGATTAAACGACTTGCATACACAGTGTGTTTAGATTTGGTATTCTTTTGCACGTCAGTATTCCTTTCTTTGTTATTTTTCGCAACACAAATCATAGCAGGAATACTGACATTTTTCATTTTTCCGCGCCGCCCCCCGGGGGGCGTAGAGATGTCTCCCTTCATTTTCCTTGACTGTTGAACTATCTTCTTTGACTTCACCTTTTTACCTGCGCAAATACATTGTGCACTTTTCAAAAACGATATCGAGGAATGAAGTGTAAGAGCTGAGGAAACGTGGTATTGTGATATATGGCTCGGGATTTTCTTGTTGGATATTAATGATTTAAGCACTTTTAATATACAATCCGACCTTTTTATTTACGTTTGCTAATTTTACCGGACAGTAGTGACTTTTTGTTAGACAATATGTTATTATTTCTAACATAGAGTTTGGAGTGCGAATAGCGAGCAAAGTTATTGCGCCACGAATGTGATTAGCGAACATTATTACGTGAATTACCGAACGTAGCAGGTGTTTATGAAAAAGATTGCAATTCTTCAATCTAACTATATCCCATGGAAGGGATACTTTGATATGATCGCTGCAGTGGATGAATTCATCTTTTACGATGAAATGCAATACACGAAATGTGACTGGCGAAATCGAAATAAAATCAAAACGCAAAAAGGATTAACATGGATATCAATTCCTGTTAATTCCAAGGGATATCTAACAAATAAATTGCGTATTATGGACGCAGAAATTTCAAACTCCACATGGGCAAATACACATTGGAGTCTATTAAAACAAGTTTATGGAAAAACACCAGGCTTTAAATTATACAAAGATTTATTTGGGGCGTTGTACGAAGAATGTGCCACAGAAACGTATCTTTGTAACGTAAATTACAAATTTATTCGCGCAATAAACGACATCTTAGGAATAAAAACAAAACTTTCATTTTCACAAGACTATGGGATTATTGAAGGTAAAACAGAACGTTTAGTGGATTTAGTCCAAAAGGCTGGCGGAACGGAGTACTTATCTGGGCCTGCTGCAAAAGACTACATTGATTCTAAACTGTTTGATATGGCAGGAATTAAGTTGTCTTGGATGGATTACTCTGGGTATCCAGAATACCCCCAAGCCTTCCCGCCCTTTGAGCATGGTGTAACGATTTTGGATTTAATTTTCAACTGCGGTACAGAAGCTCCTAAATACATGAAAGAAATCAAATAATGCGCGTTGCAATTATTGGAGCCTCAGCATTAGGAAAGCAATTACGTCACCTTTTGCTAAGTTTGCCGAAACAATTTGAATTTGTGGGATTTTATGATGACTATGCCCCAGAAGGTGGAGAAGTCCTTGGAAAGACTTCAACGGTTGTTGCCGATTATCAGCGGGGTCGGTTTGATAGCGTATTGATAGGCGTCGGGTATAATGCATATCTCTTTCGAACTCTTATTCGAAAAAGACTTCAAGAAGCACGCATCCCACTTGCAACCGTAATTCACCCAACAGCATTTGTAGACCCAACAGCAAAAATTGGCGAGGGATGCGTCCTTCTGCCCTATGTCATTATTGACCAATATGTGGAATTGGGGGCAAATTGTTTCCTCTCATTGCGAGCAAGCATTTCACACGAATCGAAAATTGGCGCAGATACGTATATCGCTCCAGCTGCCGTGATTTGCGGGCATTGCACAATTGGTCCGTCGTGTTTTTTAGGCGCCAATACAACTGTTCGTGATGACACCATCATCACAGAGGGGGTTGTAATTGGGTGCGGAGCAGTGGTTGTAAAAAACATTGAGGATTTCGGGGTCTACGGAGGATGTCCTGCAAAAAAAATAAAAGTACAAAGATAACCATTTTATACGAATAGTCCCCTGGCCATCTTTAAAAAACTTATAAACGTATGGTAGACAGACATTCGTAGTATTGTGTAGTCATGAAGACATGTCGTGTAATGCTAAAAAATTACGATTCCTTGATAAGAACTCATACATTGTTGACTGTGTGTATCATACGAGAGTCTCTTCGTCATGTCGCACCAATGAATGGAAGTTCCAAAGAAGGGCTATAACACAATGAACTTTCCAAAGACTTTAAAAAGCATGTCATATTGTATCCTTCAATCAACCATCTCCGAAATCCGCGAGATTTACTTGAAGGCCTACTACGGTCCCAAGTACAAGGCTGCTGAAGGCGCTCCTGCGATTGACTAAGTCACGCATCGTCTAAAACAGACAAGCAAAGAAGGCATCCACACGGATGCCTTCTTTGTTTTAATGCGCAAGAATGAGGTGAAGTGTGGCACTCTACCGATCCCAAGAGATCCGCGATAGGCGTGCTGCTCAGGGTGTTTAGTGCGCGCCCGAATTAAAGAGACGCATGGCTTGGGGTGGGTTAGGGGTGGGGGAGGAAGGGTTGGAGGACGCGGTCAAGGACGCCTTGGGCTTCGGAGATGGCCACACCGTAGTTGGTGATGGGGATGGCTTTGGAGCGAGCTTGGTCAATGCGCCAGAGCATGAAGGCGCGGTTGATCATGCAGCCTCCGCAGTGGATGATGAGGGCATATCGGCTGAGGTCGGTGGGGAAGTCTTTCCCTGAGGCAACCTCAAAGTGGAGGTCTTTGCCTGTTTTGCGTCGAAGGAGTGCGGGGATTTTGACGCGACCAATGTCATCATCTGCGGCGTGATGGGTGCAGGCTTCGCCGATGAGGATGGTGTCGCCGTCTTTGAGTTGGCGAATTGCCACAGCGCCTGCGGCAAGCGCAGGGAGGTCACCTTTGAGTCGCGCCATGAGGATTGAGTAGGTGGTGGCGGGAAGGTCGGGTGGCAAATCGGCAATCATGCGTCCCACTACTTGTGAATCGCAGATGGCAAGGTCGGGGCGAAAGCGCTCAACGGCTTCACGGATGCGGTTTTCAGTGGTGACGACGGAGATGTAATCGCGGTCTAATGCGTTGCGCAAAACATTGACTTGCGGAAGGATGAGTCGCCCTTTGGGGGCTTGGGAGTCAATGGGGATGATTTGGAGGACGGTGCCCCCGGGCGGCACAATGCCCGCCAAGAGCTCTGGCGGCGCGAGGAATTCGCGCGGCAATACGGTGGTGAGCGCCCCTTTTAGGCGATTTAAGAAGGTGTCGCGTTGGTCGGTTTTGAGGATGACCTGTGCGCCTGCTTCGGTGAAGGGCGTAATCCATTCAGCGGGGGCTTCGGCACCTTCTAAGTGGGTGAGCACCACGACCACGGGCTTGCCTGCGGTGCGGATGACGTGGAGCAATTCCGCATCGGGCACTTCGCCAGGCTGCACGGCAACCACGCCCAGAATGATGTCTGCGCGAGCGAGTGCTTGGAGCGTGCGCGCTTTGCGTTCGGAACCGAGGAGGGTGGTATCGTCCCATCCGCCCGTGTCGAGCCATAAGACGGGCCCAAAGGGGCGTAATTCCATGGTCTTTTCCACCACGTCGGTGGTGGTGCCTGCTTGCGGCGAGGTGATGGCCACGGCTTGCCCTGCGATGAGATTGAGCAACGTCGATTTGCCGGCGTTTGTTTTACCAACGAGCGCGAGGGTGAGACGTTGGGCTTTCGGAACGGTTGTCTTCATCTTTTTGGCGAGCCTTTCGTTCACTTTGCGGCGCGTTGCTCAAAGGCGGTTCGCGCGGCGTGGGCGACCAGGGTGAAGGCCATCACGACATTGAGCGAGTTCTTGTGCCCAAACATCGGAATGCGCATCACGCCATCGCATGCTTGAATCACGTCTGCGTCCAACCCAAATCGTTCGCTCCCGAGTGCGATTGCGCAGGGGAATTGCCACTGCCAGGTCTCTAATACGGGGGCATCTTCCACGGTTTCTAATGCAATCACGGGAATGCCCTTCGCCTGCACGGCGCGCACGGCATCAAGCGTTCGTGGGAAGCGTGACCACTTGACCCAGTTTTCCGCACCGAGTGCAGCTGCCTTTGCCCGTCCATCGGAGGGGTCTGGGGTGTAACCGCAGAGGAGGGCTTCTTCAATGCCGAAGCAGTCGCTTACGCGGAAGAGCGTGCCCACATTGATTGCCGAACGGAAATTATCCGCGATGACCGTCAGTGGCATCTTGGGGGCAATGGTTGCGGCGGTGGGCAAGTCCTGCGTGAGAATCTCCACATCGGTGACTTTGACGCGCTTTAATTCGCGTTCGCACGGCACAATCATTGCAAATAAATCTTGGCGCGTCATTGATTCGCGCGCCAATCGCGCCAAATCTGCTAAGTGGGGCACCCCTGCGCAACGTTCCAAAAGAAAGCGACGCAAATCCGCAATCGCCGCCTTCCGAAAGCGTTCTTTCTCCCAATCGCGTTCCAACGCAATCAAGCGTTTATACGTGTCTCGCCACGGCTTTTCCAAATCTTCGTGACCCTTCACTTCACTCATTGCTCGTGTTCCTTTTGGGTTCGCGCTTAAAATGTATCGAGTTCGTCGAAGGCGGGGAGCGGAAGATGCGCATCAGGTGTGCCTTCAGGGATGGCGTCAATGTAGAGGTCGCCGAAGTTTTCGGTCTGTGTCACGGTGAGATGGCGCAGACGAAGGAGCTCAAGGAGGGCCACAAAGGTGACGATAATTTCGCCTTTTGGCGCGTCTTCTGGAAAGAGGGTGTCAAACCGCAGGTGATTCTGCGTGGTGATGCGACCGAGAATGGCGTTAATTTTGTCTGGCACGCTCCAGCGCATCATCTTCAGATGGCCAAACGAGACCGTCTCCTTCGCCCGCTCCAGGACGCGTTTAAAGGCGTCCATGAGCTCTGCTGTACCGATATCACCAAGCTTTTTCGCGGCGGCATCCACTTCTGGTGGCAATTGGTCTGGCGCAGCGCCCTTGGGATAGGTCGCGCCACGAAAGACTTCCCACCGCGCAAAGGTATTGGCCGCGTCTTTGTAACGCTTGTACTCTACGAGTTGGCGCACGAGGTCTAATCGCGGGTCGAGCACCTCTTCTGCCTCGTCGCCCCCCTCGGTGCGGTCATCAACGGGTAAGAGCATGCGACTCTTGATGAGCATCAATGTCGCTGCCATCACGATAAATTCCCCCGCCACGTTGATATCAAGCGCTCTCATGCGCTCTAAGTAGGCGAGGTACTGCCCTGTGATGCGGCCGATGGGGATGTTATAAATATCCACCTCTTCCTTGCGAATGAGGTGCAACAATAAATCCAACGGCCCTTCGAAGGCGTCGAGGGCGACCTTGTAGTCATCGAAGAGCGGCAGGGTGGCGTCCATCGCCGAGGGGAAGGGCTAAAGGTTAATCGAGACCCGCGGCCTGACGAGCAGCCGTCAAGGTGAGACGTGCCTGAGCGCGCGCCTTTTCAGCGCCTGCCTGCAGGACGGCTTCCACTTCTTCGGGGTGCGCCACGAGATACTCTCTGCGCTCGCGGAAGGGGCCAAATTTGCGTTGGTAAATCTCAAAGAGCGCCTTCTTAGCATGGCCATAACCGTAGCCACCGCGCAGGTAGTTGGCGCGCATCTTTTCGAGTTCGGCTTCGTTGGCGAAGAGTTTGTAGAGCGCGAAGACGCGGCAGGTGTCGGGATCCTTGGGGTCTTCAAGCGGCGTGGAGTCTGTGGCAATCTTCATAATCTTGCCCTTGACTTCCTTCGGCGCATCAAAAAGGCCAATGGTGTTGTTGTAGCTCTTGCTCATCTTCTGACCATCAAGGCCAGGAATGACGGCGACGGATTCCGAAATCATCGGTTCGGGAAGTTTAAAGACTTCCGCGCCGTAAGCTTGGTTGAACTTCGCCGCGATATCACGTGTCACTTCAACGTGTTGCTTCTGGTCGCGCCCCACGGGCACCACGTCGCTCTGATAGGCCAAAATATCTGCTGCCATCAACACTGGATAGGCGAAAAGGCCGTGGCTCGCAGTAATCCCGCGTGCAAGCTTGTCTTTGTAGGAGTGGCAACGTTCCAAGAGTCCCATCGGCGTCACGGTGGAGAGCAACCACGCCAATTCGTGCACTTCTGGCACATCTGCCTGACGGAAGAGGCATGCCTTTGCAGGGTCAAGCCCGCAGGCTAAGAAGTCTGCCGCCACATCAAAGGTGGCTTGACGCAATGCCGCCGCGTCATGGACCGTGGTCAATGCATGATATTGTGCGATAAAAATGAAGGCGTCTCCCTTCTCCTGCATGGAGATGGAGGGCTGCATCGCGCCGAAATAGTTGCCCCAATGTAACTTGCCGGAAGGTTGGATACCGGTGAGAATACGCATGTCTAACTCCTTAAATAATGCGAGAATGATACCAAAAAACACTCGTTCTGAGTTATAATACATACCATGATTACTGAAATTACCAGCCTTGCTAACCCGAAAATCAAGCAAATTGTCAAATTACGTCAACGCAGTCACCGCGATGATGCCGGCGTAATGCTGACCGAAGGCTACCGCGAGATTCGCCGCGCACTGGACCATGGCTACCGTCCAGAAGCCCTCTTTTACTGCGAAAAACTCTGGCTCAAACATGAGAACGAACCCGCCGTGGTGCGCGAGTGCGAACGTCTCGGTGCGCGTCTCTATGCTTGTACAGAGCAGGTTTTTGCAAAGATTGCCTACAGAGAGCGCCCAGATGGTCTGCTTGCCACGGGGCCGCTCGTGACGAAGTCGCTCGATGATCTTGACCTGCCCGAAGACGCGCTCGTCTTGGTTTGTGAATCCATTGAAAAACCTGGCAATCTCGGCACGATGTTGCGCAGCGCAGATGCGTCTGGCGTGGCGGCAGTCATTGTGTGTGACCCCTGCACGGATATTCACAATCCAAACGTTGTCCGCGCCTCCACGGGTACGCTCTTCACCCTCCCTGTGGCGGTGGCATCGGCTTCCGACACCCTTGCATGGCTCAAGGCGCGCGGATTTGCCATTATGGCCGCTACGCCTCACGCCGAAAAACTCTACTTTGAGCAGAATCTCACCGGTCGTGTGGCGCTCTGCCTCGGGAGTGAACAGTATGGGCTCACCGCCGAATTTATGAATAATGCCGACCTGCGCGTGCGTATTCCCATGCTCGGCACCGCTGACTCGCTCAATGTTTCGGCCGCCGCCACGATTCTCCTCTCTGAAGTGGTGCGTCAGCGCATCCTCTCAGGTCAGATTACGCCGCCCGCCGCAGAGGCTTGGCACGGTGAAGCCACGCATGACCATTAATCGCCGCTTTTTTCTTCCGTTTTACTCAGAAAGGGCTCCTCACATGAACGACTGCATCTTTTGTAAAATTATCAAGGGTGAAATCCCCTGCTTCAAAATCTTTGAAGATGACCACGCCTTTGCCTTTCTTGATATCAATCCTATTGAACGTGGCCACACCTTGGTCATCCCAAAGTTCCACGCGAAGGAGCTCTTCTTCCTTCCGCCTGAAGAGCTTGCCGGCGTGATGCCTGCGATCCAACGCACCGCCACGCTCCTGAAGAAGAAGTTGGGTTGCGATGGTCTCGCCCTTTCCCAACTCAATGGTGAAGCCGCTGGTCAGACGGTTTTTCACGTTCACTTCCATTTGATTCCGCGTTATGCAGGCACGCCAATTGATTGGACGCCGAAAACGCCCGCCCCAACGATGGATGAGCTCGCCGCACTGCACCGCCAAATCCTCGGTTAACCGGTTCTCCTGCGCCGACAGAATTTCTTCTGTCGGCCTTTTTTCTCCTCTCCCGCCATCAGGATGCCTGTCATGCGTAATAGCCTCATCGCGCTTCTGTTTCTCGGAGTAACGCTCCCCACCTTCGCCGTCGAACGGATGGTTTGGCATGATGAATTTAATGATACGAAGTTAAATTCCCGTTTCTGGACACCTGAAGTTAACTTTGTGCGTAATATTGAAGCCGCTCAAATTTACACAGCTCGTCCCAAAAATCTCAAGCTTACGCGCGGAGCCCTCACATTGACCGCGCATCACGAACATTTTGAAAACACAAATTGGAAGCCCGAAAGCCCCCACTGGTGGGAGAGCCGGAAGGAGGCCGACTACACGTCGGGTTCCATCAATAGCCGTGGTAAGGTGGAATTTCGCTATGGACGCGTTGAAATCCGTGCGAAGATTGAACACGGCCGTGGTGTTTGGCCCGCCTTGTGGTTGATTGGCAATAATCCTGGCGGTTGGCCCTCTTGTGGCGAAATCGATATCCTTGAGTACGTTTCGCAAAATCCCCAAACTCATCACGCCACCTTGCACTACACCAAAAATGGTCAATACTTAAACCCCTCCACGCCCCACACCACCGCCACCCCGCTCGCTGGCGATTGGCACCTCTATGGCATGAATTGGACACCCGAAAAAATCGAACTTACCCTCGATGGTGCAGTTGTCTTCTCCCACGCCCTTGATGAAGCCACCCAAGCTGATGGCAAAAATCCCTTCCGCGACGGCCGCTATTTCCTAATCTTAAACCTCGCACTGGATGGTTGGGCCGAGACCCCCGTCCCCGAAGATTACCCCCGCACCTTCTCCGTGGATTACGTTCGCCTCTACCAAGACCCCACCATCAAAGGCACCGAACTCCGCCTCACCCCCACCCCTAAAAGAGCTCCCCGTAAAAAGGAAAATAAGAAGAATCGAGAGAAGCGGGGATAAAGGATGTTTGAGGTGGGGGCTACTTCGCCCCCACGCCCCCAGGCAGGGGTTCGCACCCCTGCACCCGCGGCAGGACTGAGTCCTGCACGCTACGCATCCTAACGGATGCTTTTACTGGTGCTCACGGGAAAGATAAAAAGGAGAGGGGATAAGGAGTGATTGATGTGGGGGCTACTTCGCCCCCACGCCCCTCAGGCAGGACTGAGTCCTGCACGCTACGCATCCTGACGGATGCTTTTTTGTGTTCACAGGAGAGATAAAGAGGGGAGGGTAAGGAGTGAGGAGAAAGAAGGGAGTGGAATCAATTCATCATTCATAATTGGTGTAGCCCTCCCCTCAACTCCAAAAACACCAACTGTCAATTTTTAAAATTTTGACAGTTGGTGCAAAAATTACACATAACCCCTTGTCAATCAACGACTTCGCATTGACAGTAAAATTGACAGTTGATTGACAGTTCCTCCACGGCCACCCGCACCACAACCCTCGCACCCCTGTGTGAGTACGCTCTTGTAGGAGCGGTTTATGGTGGGGGCTACTTCGCCCCCATGCCCCTCAGGCAGGACTAAGTCCTGCACGCTACGCATCCTAACGGATGCTTTTTTGTGCTCACGGGGAGAAAGGGAGAAAGAAGTGAGGGTGGAGATTCTTTTCTTCGCAGTTTTTGTAAAGGCGAGTCCGTAGGACGAGCACGGGGTAGAGCGTACCACGCTCCCGCGGGGTGTGGGGCGGCGCAAGCCCCACGTCATCTCTTCCATCCCTTTTGTCTCTTTAAAATTCCATGCGCGAAAAGTTCACTTTTTTCACTTTTTCATCGATTTTTCGGCTGTTGAAAACTTTTTTGAGTTATCAACAAGTTATCAACAATGCGGGTTTTTCGACGCAGTTTTTCAGATTTTTTTGGGCAGAACGCCAGTTTTTGGCGGCGCTCACGAGGTTTTACTAAAAATGCATAACACCTTTAGAAGCAATGAGATAATGCAAAAATAGAGCGAAATTAAGTCCGCTACAGCGGCTTCCTTGCGAAAAAAATGGGTCGTGGGAGAGAAAAGTTATCAACAATTTGCCTTTTTTTGAGGGAGGTCTGCAGAAATTTTGGGTCAATATGGGCGAAATTGGATCTCAATATGGGCGAAATTGGGAACCAAAAAGGGCGAAACTGCGACTCAATTTCGCCCTTTTTCAAGACCGATTTTGGCTCACTTTTTGTCTCATTTCAGCTGATTCTAAAATGACGATTTGACAACTTTAAAAGATTTTGCTACACTATAAGTGTAAGTGGAGAGAAGTGTCTTATTTTTGATTTACGGAATTATTCTATCAAATTTTTAGGGTGATGGGTGAAGAAATTTGTGTGGGGTGGAGTGGGGGCAGGGGCGTTCTCATTGAGAGGGAAAAGACTTCGCCACGACGGAGCCGATGAATGGACGGAGCACTTTCGCTCTTTCTGACACACAGCGTGTGAAAAGTGTGTGGTGGGACTCGTCTGGAGGTGTGTGGATGATCTTACTGATGTGTGTTGTGCGTGGAGTGTGGGCAGGGGAGGAGAGGGGAGGAGTGACATTTGAGGTGTGCGGTGCATCAGTAGGGAGGCGGCAATGGGGTCGATAAAATGACACAAAATTACACTCTCTTTAATAAGTAAAGAAAAAAGTTTGCTTGCGGGGGTGAATTTGATAAACTAATGATGTGGTATGAGATATGCACGAAGTATAGTTTTGCGGAAGCGCAAAGGCGCGTCGGATTGGACTGGCGTGCGATATACATGTGATATCTTATTGATTTTTAATGACTTAATGATGGCTTAGTGGCGCAGAGAAAGAGCCTATGCGACAAGTGAACGATGTGCGTGACTTGTATTCGGTGGAAACATTCACCGACGCAGTTTTCTTTTTTACGCGCGCCTTTGCGTGCGTGATTGCGCGTATTCAGTCATCATTTTTTCACCTTGACCAATTTTTCGAGCTGACCGTAGAGTATGGCGGCGGTCGCCTAAACGTCCGAACCGCCTAAGGAGTCCGACTATGAAAACTGCATGGATCAAATCGTTTTTAACCGCAGGTCTGAAGGCATTACCCTGCACTGCGGTGCTAAGTGTTGCCTTAGCGACATTGACAAGTTGGTCTTGGGCGGCGGAATTAGTTATTCCGTATTCGTTTGACGGCAAGACTGGTAACACCGATGTCCCGTTTGAATATCAGGTGAAGATGCCGAGTGAAGCTTTGATGTCCTTTACCACGACCATCCGCTATGCAGGCGGCAGTCATCGCGTTGAGATTCTCAGCGTGAAGTTGCTTGATGGCGAAACGGAATACACCGCAGAGGCGACAGGCACGGAGGGTACCGAGGTTGTAGTGGAAGGCGCCTCCTATTCGGGTGGTAATAACTATCACAATATCTACACTTTCACCAATGAAGCAGGGTTTACTGCGAACAAGGTCTATACCTTGCAGGCAATGCTCAAGGTGACGAATAATCCGCCCAGTCACAATGGTAACATCAAGGTCTCCGGTGGCATTACGCTTGATGTGCAACCTTTCTCCTTTGGTGTGAACTTCAAGACTGGCGATGCGCAGAATATCTCTACGACGACAGGCGCTGGCTTTGCCAAGGGTGATTACGCGGCTCCCATCAACTGGGCGAATTACACGGCAGATGGCGGCAATCATGCCACTTATACGATTGACGCTACGGCGATTGATGTTTCTTGGGTTGCCCGTGGCAGTTATTACAGCAGCTGCTCCACCGATACAGACGCAGGCAAATTGCTCTATGGGTATTTGGACGATGTCGCGAATAGTGGTCGCACAAAGGCAACCGTAACGATTTCCGGCCTGCCAGAGAATAAGAAATATGCCGTGGCTCTGGTGCTCTCCGGTGATGGTAATGGGGATGCCAACTTTAACAATCGCTTCTCGCCGGTTTGGATCAATAACGAAGTGTATGCCTACAACAGTGAGACAACGCTCGTGAAGGGCGATGAGGCGAAAGCCATTCAATATTGGGGAAGCCGTGCCGCGTCTGCTGCCGCAGCAGGACTTGTGGAAGGCACAAATGTGATGTTTGTGGAAGGGCTCTCCGGTGGCGCGATTTCCATTACGAGTGCGATGGATGACCAGGGTGTTTCCCGTTTGACGATTGCCGGTGTTCAGGTGTGGGTAACGGATGAAGCTGCAGAAGCTCCTGCCGCGCCGGAAGACAAAGAAACCATCAGCTTGAACTTCTACAGCTCGCAGGGTAGTGTTTCCGGCGAAG
>JAZUPT010000042.1:0-22853 GCA_045605345.1 Candidatus Spyradenecus sp. | reverse complement strand
CTTACGCAGGTTTGTCACTTTTTCGAAAATTTTGGCGATTTTTCGGCTGTTGAAAACTTTTTTGAGTTATCAACAAGTTATCAACAATGCGAGTTTTTCGACGCAGTTTTTTGAAAATGCTTCGGCATGGCGGCGGTTTTTCGGCACTTTTGCTCAGCTTTGTTAAAACTGTATAACTTCTTGATAGATAAAGAGATAAGACGAAAATAGGGCGAAATCAACTCCGCTACAGTGGCTTCCTTGCGAAAATTTGGGGTAGAAGTGGTAGAAAAGTTATCAACAATTGGGAGCTTTTTGGGGGAAAGCTAAAGGAATTCCGGGTCAATATGGGCGAAATTGAGTTGCAATATGGGCGAAATTGATGAGCAAAATGGGCGAAATTGGGTAGGCAAAGTCGCCCATTTTCCCAAGGGAAAACCGCCTACTTTTCGCGGGATTTTAACTGACTCGGGTAAGCGGAGTTGTCGACTTGTCTCCGTTTTGCTACACTTTTAGTGTGTGTAGAGAGAAGGCATTCGGGATATGTTTTTAAAGTGTCTCACCACGGCTGAGCCGATGAACGGACGGAGCGCTTTACGCTCCTTTTGACACATGTAGCGCATGAGGGATGAGGAGTGCCATGTGCGTATGCTTGGCGGCGCCTTCCGTGCATAGTGGAGATAATGGGTGAGGAGGGGGTGAAGGGACTTTGAGGTGTGTGGTGGGTCTGTGGGAGTGCGGGATGTTCGTGGAGTATGGTGACTTCCGTCGGCGCGGAGGTCGGCTAAACAAGCGGGGTGCAGGGGTGAATCGCCGTACGGAAGGTAAGCTTGAAAGCCGCCTGCAGTCCTCACCAGCCGAGGGGTGACTGTCACAGAAGCAGAAGCGGGCCGCTGGGGCTGGTTTGTGCGTTTTTTAGGAGTATTTTTTGATATTTTCTTATAGGGTATTTTTATAGATTAATTTTATGGTATACTGTTTGCCCTTTCTTTTTGAGTAGATTTTTTGTGTGAGTTTTTAACTATGGCACCTCGTAAAAAACGTATAGATTCAGCTTCGGCGGCTCAGCCTCTTTCTGAGCTTGCTGGAGAGGCGCCGTTGCGTCGTGTATTGCCGCAGGATATTGAGGCGGAGCGTGGGCTTTTGGGATCGATTTTGATTGACCCAGAGCGTGTGTGGGACTTGTGCACGATGCGAGGGGTGGTTTCGGAGGCATTTGTGGAGCCTGCGCATCGCAGCATTTATGGCGCGATGGAACGCTTGATGGCGAAGGGCCAACCGATTGATGGCATCACGATTGATAACTACCTCCGTGGGACGAATGAGTCAGAGACGGTGGGTGGTTTACAGACGTTGAAGCTCTTGATGGATCGCACGCCGACGAGTGCGCATGCGGGGTACTATGCTGACTTGGTGATAGACCAGTTTGTGCGCCGAAGCATTTTGGGTGCGGTGCGTCAGATTGAACAGAATGTCTACGATGCATCGCAGAGCCCAGATTATGTCTTGGGCAATGCAGAGCAGACGATTCTCAGCATTGGCGAGGGAAAGAATCGCCGTGCGACAACGGTGGAGTGGAAGACCTCGGTGCAGGATACGCTGCAGATGTTGACCAAACACTTGGAGTCGCCGGGTGAATTGTCGGGTATCCCAACGGGCTTTAAGGCGTTGGATAATCAGTTGCGCGGCTTGCAGAAGGGCGCGATGATTGTGTTGGCAGCACGTCCTTCAATGGGTAAGACATCGTTGGCGATGAACATTGCGGAATGCGTGGCGCGTGGTCGTGATATCAATGGTATCCCGATGCGTACGGGCAACAAGACGCATCCAAAACGTGGCGTCCTCGTCTTCTCCTGCGAAATGCCCCAGGTGCAGTTGACCACGCGTATGCTGTGCGGTATGGCTGAGATTTCGGCGCGTGAAGTGGAGCGCGGAGGCCAGTTCATCAAGAAGAGTGTGGTGTTGCCAAAGTTGCAGGCGGCGGCCAAGGAATTGGCAGAGATGCCGATTTTCTGTGATGACCAGGGTGGCTTGGATGTGATGGAACTGCGAGCCCGAGCACGCCATCTCTGCAAGAAACAATCGATTGAATTGATTGTGATTGACTACTTGCAGTTGTTGGGTCATCGCGAGTTCGCGCAACAGGGCCAACAGGTGATGGTGTCAAAGATTTCCGGTGAAATTAAGGCGATGGCCAAGGAATTGAACGTGCCCGTCTTAGTGTTGTCGCAGCTCTCGCGTGCGAATGAGCAACGTGGTGGCGACGAAAAGCCGAAGAACTCCGATTTGCGTGACTCAGGTGCAATTGAACAGGATGCTGACGTGATTATGCTATTGCGTCGTCCGAGCTTTATGAGTGCACGCGTGCCGGAACATAACGATCCGCTTTTGGCGATTGTCGATGTTTCAAAGAATCGTAACGGTGCCACAGGTGAAGTGCGGTTGAACTTCAATGGCCCGATTACTCGCTTTAAAGATCGCGTCGAAACCAATCCTGAAGCATTGACAGGAGATATGGTGCCGGCAGATAATCTTCCTACTCCTTAACCGAGGAATGATAATGATGAAAAAAGTACTTCTTCTTCTCATTGCGCTTGTGGGGTTGGGACTTCCCTTCCAACTCTGTGCACAGTCGGATGCGACTGATGCGTATATCACGGTGAGTTCCGTGCGAGTGCGTGCAGAAGATACCTTTGGGATTGATCCTGCAGAGGCGGTTTTGGCGATGTGCTCGGTGCAGTCGGGCTTTCGTGCGAAACAGGTCGACGTACAGAAGGCAATCAGTGCAGACGTAAAGGCATTGCTCTCTACGCCGTTTTACGCGAAGGCTGACGCAATGCTCGGCATTGACGAGCAGGGCGGCTGGGTCGTGGAATACGTGGTGAGCCGTCGTCCGCAGTTGGCGGCAGATCCGGCGATTGACGGCATTGATGGCGTGCTGCGCCTTAGCAAGGCGGAAAAGGCGCTGAAGTTGGTCCGCAATGATCGCGTGGATGAAGCGATTGCGGCGGCTGCGGCGGGCCGCTTGCGTGCAGAGATTGAAGACAATGGCTACGTGCACGCAGAGGTGACCTTTGAAATTCGCCATGCAGAAGCTCCGGGTTATGCCTTTGTGACCTTCTTGGTGAATGCGGGGACGCGCCGTGTCATTCATGAATATGCCTTTGAAGGGAATACGATTTTCGACGATGAAACGTTGGCGAGCACCTTTGGATGGCGTCCGTTTTACAACCCTGTGAGTTGGTTCGTTGACTTGCCGGTGAGCGATGCGAAGTTGGACGACGCACGTGCGGCAATGACGGATGTCTACATCAAGGCAGGCTATTTGGATGCGGTGATTAATTCCCCTGAATTGCGTCAGATTGAAGGCAAGGAAGAGGGGCACTGTAATGCCGTGTTCACCGTGGAAGAAGGTGAACGCTACACCGTGGGCTCAATCAGTGTGCAGGGTGCAGAGACCTATGATGCCGCGGCGATTGAAGCGGCCGGCCGTGCAGCATTGGAAGCAACGGGTGACCAGGTGGCAACAGGTGCGGCATTGGATGCAGTGCGCCAAGCGATTGAAGGGTATTATGGTTCGCGTGGTTACGTGGACACCTATGCCAACCTGAAGTTGACGGCGCATGCCGATGCTCCCGTGGTGGACCTCGCCTATGAATTGCATGAGGGTGAACAAGTCCGCATCCGCAATATTGAAATCCGTGGCAACTCCATTACGCAGGACAAGGTGATCCGTCGCGAATTGGTGATTCAGCCGGGTGAACTCTATGATAGCCGTTTAATTGAACGCTCTGAAGCGCGCGTTCGCAACCTCAATTACTTTACGCCCGAAAGTGGTGTCACCTCCTTCACGGTGAAGACGCCGAACAAGGGTGAACGCGACTTGGTCTTTAATGTGCGTGAAGATCGTACGGCTGAATGGGGCGTGGGTGCTGGTGCGAGCACCGTGGATAACGTCTTCGTCTTTGCGAAGATTACCCAGCGCAACTTTGACCTCTTCAATCCCTCCAATGGCTTCCGTGGCGGCGGTCAGCGTGCTAGCGTGGGCGTGGAATGGGGTTCGCGTCGTCAGACGATTGACGTGAGCTGGACGCAGCCTTGGCTCTTTGAGATGCCCTTGTCCTTCACGGTCAATGGTTATCGCAAGATGCGCTGGTATGACCACTATGATGAAATCCGTACGGGTGCGGCATTCACCCTTTCGTGGAAGCCGAATCCAATCCCGACACCCTTCGGCGATTTGCAGTTGGACCGCATTGGCTTGAAGTACACGCTTGAACAGGTGGGCTACGAAGACGAAGATCAGGGTACGTGGTACACCGCATCTGGCGATCCCTTCCGCTTCACGGATTTGGAAGAGGGCATTAATAGCAAGTTCCGCTTCTTCTGGAGTGAAAACCATCGTAATCGTCCGTACTTCCCGACGTCGGGTTGGGAAAGCGATGCCTACGTTGAAGTGGGCGTGGGCGGCGATGCGAAGGACTATGGCTTCGGCTTCTCCTTCTCGAAGTGGTGGGATGCTTGGTCGGATCACGTGGTCTTGACGCGCTTCCGCTTTGACACGGTGGAGGCTTACAGTGGCGAGGTGCCGATCTTTGACCGCTTCTTCCTCGGCGGTGGCCGCACGGTGCGCGGTTTTGAATTCCGCGATGGTGGTCCGAAGGCCTATCGTGGTAACGAACATGTGGGTATCGGTGGTCAGTCGCGCTGGTGCGCAACGTTGGAATTCACGATCCCCTTGGTCTCTTCGTTGAGCTTCGCCGTCTTCACGGATATTGGTTCTGCAGGGGATAGCTTCTGCGACTTCGGCGATGATTTGCTCTGGTCGGCGGGTTGCGGTCTGCGCTTGAATCTGCCAGGCTTCCCGATTCGCTTGGACGTGGCCTTCCCGATCACGAACGACGACGATACGGAAGAAGAAACCTTCACCTTCTGGATTGGCGTGGATTAATCTGATGCGTCGCTGAAGAATGTTATTTTTGAAAGGATAAAAAGATGAAGACTGTATTGACCTCCCTCTCGGCATTGATGCTCGCCGCTACGGTGTGCGCTAGCAACATCGCTGTGATTGACATGGAAACGATTCTTGAGGCGCATCCGAATACGCCCAATGACAAGAAGTTGTTGGAAACGACTTTGGAAGACTATAGCGAAGAGCGTGACGCCCTTCGTGCGAAGTTGGAAGAGAAGCAGGCCGCCCTTGAAAAGATGATGCAGAGCGCCCAGAACCCGATGCTCGCACCTGCGAAGGTGGCGGAGTTGAAGGCGAAGTGCGAAAAGGCTTACATGGAGCTCGAAGAGCAGCGCATGAAGGCTGAAGAGCAGATGCAGGCCCGTAGCCGTGAACTCTCTGAATTGGAACGTCGCTTGATTAAGCGCACCTCCGAAGAGGTGACTGAACACGTGAAGGCCTATGCGAAGGCAAAGGGTTATGACGCCGTGATTTACAAGAACATGGTGCCGTATGTTTCTGAAGCACTTGATATCACCGATGAAATTATCGCTCTCTGCGGTGGTAAGGTTGCTTCGAAGGCAGAAGCAACGGCTGAAAAGCCGGCTAAGGCAACCCCGAAGGCGACGGCGAAGGCAAAGCCGGCCCAACCCCTCAAGGCGCCCGCAAAGTTTGCCACCGCTGGCGAACAGGCACCCGTGAAGCAGAAGCTTCCTGTGCTTGGCACCACGGACCTCGCAGAATAAGTGAGCCTTGTTAAATCCGTGTAGCGCCAAAGTGTGCGACTACACGGATGTTTTTTAATAATGATAGTGAAAGAGAAAAAGATGTCACACGAACTCGAAGAAGGTTTGACGCTCAACCTGGATTTCACCAAAATCGCTAAAGTTGCCGCAAATATCAAAGAAGAGAAGGATCACGTCATCCCTGTGGCTATTCAGCACGCCGACACGAAAGAGGTCATTTTGTTGGCCTATACCAATCGTCAGGCGATGGAATTGACCTTCAAGACGCGCACGCTCACGCTTTGGTCGACCTCGCGTAATGTGCTCTGGGAAAAGGGTAAGACCTCTGGCGAAAGCTTTGAAGTCTTGGAAGCACGCGTGAACTGTGAACAGAACTCTCTTGTTTACTTCGTCCGTCCGCGCCGTAGCAATATCTGCCACACGAAGAATAGCGCAGGGGTGCCGCGCAACTGCTACTATCGCTCCATCAACTTGGACGATGGTGAAACGTTGACGAACCTTGATCCGTAATCGTTTGTGCCCCAGGGTAGGACGATTTGAAGTAGAGGTTATGTCATTGCTGAATGATAGCGACTGGACATCCGCTCGCCGCCTTTTCGATGAAGGCGGCCTTTCTGTTGTCTTACCCTGTCACAATTTAGTGACCTCAATTGAGGCCAATCTCGCGCGATTAGATGCGTTATTGGCGGCGCAAGGGTTTGCGTATCAATTGATTCCCGTGGATGATGGGAGTACCGACGGTACGGGGCAGTGCCTCATGTCGCTTGCCGAACGGTTACCCACGGTGCACCCCATCGTCTTTCGCGAGAATCGTGGTAAGGGTGCCGCGGTTTTGGCGGGTATTCAACGCGCCGAACAGGCGTGGGTCTTACTCTTAGATGGTGATTTTGACTTAGACCCAATGGTCTTGCCCGCCTTCTGCGATGTGGCAGAACAGACTGGAGCAGATGTCATTGCGGGGAGTAAACTTCACCCACAAGCGCAGGTGAATTACCCTCTGCGCCGTCGCTTATTCAGTGCCCTTTACCATGGATTAACGCAAAAATGCCTTCGCTTGCCTGTGCGTGATACGCAGAGCGGGATGAAGTTGGTTCGTAGGGCCGCTTTGGATTACGCCGCAGATCGCGTTTTGGTCAAACGCTTTGCCTTTGATTTAGAACTCTTTGCCGTGATGCAAGGGGGCGGATTTACCTTCGCAGAGGCACCAGTGCGCATTGATTTTGGCTTGCGCTGGGGATGTCTCTCGTGCCGTATGCTGTGGCGCACCTTTGTGGATACGTTGGCCATTGCCTATCGTTCGCGTTTCTTGCACTACTACGAAGGGCTTACGCCACTCCCGAAGACACCCTCGCCTGAGACGGGACCGCGCTTTAGTTTGATTGTGGCATGCCCTGGGGATAGCACGGTATTGCGTCGGTTGATTGAGGCGTTGACCCATCAGACCTATCGCAACTTTGAAGTCATCTTCCTGCCAGATCGCCTCTTGGTGCGCCCTGAGGTGAACTATCGCTTTCGCATCCTCGCCACAGGCGCCGTGCGTCCCGCCCGCAAACGTAATATGGGCGCGGCGATTGCTACAGGCGATGTGCTCGTCTTTATTGATGATGATGCCTATCCACGGGAAGATTGGCTCGCCACGGCGGCGGCACGCTTTACCGATTCTGCCATCCATGCCTTGGGTGGGCCGGGATTGACCCCGCCAGAAGACCCCCCCGCGGCCCAACTCTCTGGTGCGATTTTTGCCTCTCCTTTAGTCTCTGGCAACTTCCGGTGCCGCTACTTCATCCAGGGCCCCTTGCGGCGCGTGGAGGATTTTCCGAGTTGCAACCTTTTTGTGCGTCGGGCGATATTTGAGGAAATTCGCGGTTTTAGAGAGGACTTTTGGCCAGGAGAGGATACCTTGCTCTGCGCTGATATCCAACGTCAAGGCTACGCTTTGTGGTACGAACCCCGTGCCGTGGTGTACCATCATCGCCGCCCCGTCTTTGGGCCGCACTTGCGCCAAGTGGGACGTTATGCACTGCATCGCGGTTATTTTGCGCGACGGATTGGTCTTAATTCGCGTCGCTTGTCCTACATGATTCCGAGCTTTTTCGTCTTAGGGCTTGTCTTTGGCGTGCCAGTGTGCCTCCTGTTGCCGTGTTTATGGTGGGTGTATGTGCCGGTGGTGGCGGCTTATGCGTTGCTCACTGCCGCCGATGCGCTCTTGGAGTCGTCCTCATTTCGACAGGCATTGCTCTTTTGGATTGGCTTAGTCGCCACGCATGTGTGGTATGGCATTCGCTTTATTCAAGGGGTGATTTCACGCCGAATGCCGTGCGGTGTGGTGCCGTTTGATCACCGTTGATTTTGTTTAATTAGGAGGTTTTTATGCGTTTTATTGGACCTCACGTCTCTGCTGCAGGCGCCCCCGCGGCGGCAATTGCCAACGCCTTGGCGGTGGGTGCCACGGGCTTTGCGCTCTTTGTGAAGAACCAACGTCAATGGATTGGTAAACCCCTCGCCTCTGCTGATGTGGCTTCCTTCCGCGACGCAATGCAGGCGGCGCCTTATGTTCCCACGCAAGTCTTGCCTCATGCGGGCTATCTTATCAATTTAGCGAATCCAGATCCCGAGTTGCACGAGAAGAGCATGGGCTCCTTTTTGGACGAGTTGCATCGTTGCGAGGCGTTGGGGTTGGATCGCTTAAACCTGCATCCTGGCTCGCACCTGAAAAAACTCTCCGTGGAGGCGGCTTGCGATCGCGTGGCAGAGAGTATTAATCGCGCCCTTTCCGAAACACAAGGTGTGACGATTGTGATTGAAAATACGGCAGGGCAGGGTGCCTATTTGGGGTCAAAACCCGAAGAGCTCCAACGCATCATCGCGGGCGTTAATGATTCCTCGCGTATCGGGTTCTGTATTGATACGGCGCATACTTTCGCCGCAGGGTATGACCTGCGCGATGAGAAGATTTTTGAGGCCTTCTTTGCTGAATTGGATGCGCGAATTGGATTAAACTACCTTCGCGGCATGCATCTGAACGACTCAAAGAGCGATCTTGCCTCACATCATGACCGCCACGAGTCCCTTGGTAAGGGTTACATCGGCTGGCCGCTCTTTGAACGCATCGCTCGAGATGTGCGATTTGAGAACATTCCGCTCATTATTGAAACACCCGATGATGCCCTTTGGCCCGAAGAGATTGTGCATTTGTTGAATGCATAACCGCTAAAGGAGGGTGCTACTCCCCTTGAGGTATCCCCCTAAAACAACGCTTTTCCACCCTGAAAGACTATAAGTTTGGTAAAATACAACACTATGAAAATTCTCGTTATCGGTAATGGCGGGCGCGAACACGCGCTTGTGTGGAAACTCTCCCAGGACGCAAGCCGTCCAAATCTCTATTGTGCACCGGGTAATGCCGGCACTGCAGCCCTTGCAGAAAACCTGCCTATCGGGGCAGAGGATGTCCCTGCATTGGTGGCTTGGGCAAAAGAAAATCAACCCGATTTGGTCGTCGTGGGTCCTGAAGCACCCTTGTGCTTGGGCATTACCGACGCATTGGAAGCGGAAGGTCTCAAGGTCTTTGGTCCCTGCGAAGCTGCGGCACGTTTGGAAGGTAGCAAGGCTTTCTCGAAAGATGTGATGGAAAAGGCTGGTGTGCCGACCGCACGTTTCCGCGTCTATACTGATTCTGCTACGGCGATTGATGAATTGGAAGACTTCGGTTTCCCCGTGGTGATTAAGGCAGATGGCTTGGCCGCAGGTAAGGGCGTGGTCATTGCTCAGACGCGTGAAGAGGCAGAGTCTGCAATTTATGACATGCTTGATGATGGCCGTTTCGGTGCCGCAGGTGCTGAAGTGGTGATTGAAGAATTCTTGGAAGGTGAAGAGGCCTCTGTCTTTGCGCTGTGCGATGGTGAACACGTCGTGTTGTTGCCGCCTGCACAGGATCACAAGCGTGTCTTTGATAATGATGAAGGCCCGAATACCGGAGGTATGGGTGCTTACACGCCTGCGCCGATCGCCACGTATGAAGTGATGCGCTTTACGAAGGAAGAAATCGTTCTTCCGGTGTTGCGTGAACTGAAGTCGCGCGGCATTGTCTACAAGGGTGTCCTCTTCTGTGGTTTGATGATTGGCCGCAAGGGCATCAATGTGTTGGAATTCAATTGCCGTTTCGGTGACCCAGAAACCGAGGTGGTCGTGCCGAGCATTGCTTCGGACTTGGTACCGATTTTGATGGCTTGCGCTGATGGCACGCTCTCTGATGACCTCGTCTCGCTTCGCACGGAATCCGCCACCACGGTGGTGATGGCATCTCCTGGTTATCCGGGTGCCTATGCAAAGGGTGCAGAGATTACGGGCCTTGAAGCTGCAGAAGCGGCAGGATGCTTGGTCTTCCACGCAGGGACAACGTTGAAAGATGGTAAGGTCGTGACCTCTGGTGGGCGCGTATTGACCGTGACGGCGTTCGGTAAGGACCTGCGTGATGCTGTGGCTCGCGCCTATGAAGGCGTGAACTGCATCCACTTTGAAGGTGCACATTACCGTCGTGACATCGCCGCTAAGGCATTTAAGTATCTCTAATTTTTGGAAAGAAAGGACGGATCAGGATGGCTAATCCGCTCGTCGGCATTATCATGGGCAGCGATTCGGACTGGGGCACAATGCAGAAGTGCACCGATACGCTGAAGAAATTTGAAATTCCCTTTGAAGCACATATTATGAGCGCACACCGCACGCCGGTGCAGGCCGCGGCTTATGCAGAGGAAGCAGAAGCACGTGGCTTGAAGGTGTTGATCTGCGCTGCGGGTATGGCGGCTCACTTGGCGGGTGTCATTGCAGGCCACACGACGTTGCCTGTTCTGGGCGTGCCGATGAAGGGTGGCGCTATGGATGGTTTGGATGCGTTGCTCGCAACGGTCCAGATGCCTGGCGGTATCCCTGTCGCGACCCTCGCCCTTGGCAATGCCGGCGCTACCAATGCCGGCGTTTTGGCCGCACAGATCCTGGCGCTCTCTGACGCTACCTTGCGTGAAAAGCTCCATGCTTTCAAGCGCGAAATGGCGGAGAAGGTAAACGCCGCCGACGAAAAACTTCAGGGAATGCTCTAAGGTGCGGGGCCTTCTCGCAGTGTTGTTGGTTTTAGCGTGCGGCCTTTGCCGTGCGCTAAACCTCAGCAATGCGTATCTCTCTCCTCGCAATTCCGAACGCGCTGTGCGCGCAAAAACGCAATACATCATTCTTCACACCACCGAAGCCGAAGCGAAGTCCTCCTTACGCAAGCTAAGTAAGAATGGCGAAGCGCACTATTGTGTGGATCGTGATGGCAAGGTCTATCGCATTGTTGACCGCCGAAAGGTGGCCTATCACTGTGGCACGAGTATGTGGTCTGGCCGCCGAAACATTGACGAAGTCTCGGTGGGCATTGAGGTGGTGGGTTACCATGACCGCGCCTTGACCTCGGCGCAGTATGCTGCCTTGAAGGAATTGGTGCTGCTCTTACAGAAGCTTTACAACGTTAAAGATGCCAATGTCATGCCCCATGCGCAGGTCGCTTATGGCACGCCGAACCGTTGGCATCGGCGCAGTCATCGCGGCAGAAAACGCTGTGGCATGGGTTATGCTACGCCAGGCGTGCGGAAGTTGCTCGGGCTCAAGGAGCGTTGGCTCTCCGATCCTGACGTAAAGGCGCGCCGTTTGACGGTGGGTGATGACTTTTTGGCGAAGGTGTTGTACGCCAAAAATGGCGATCAACTCTTACCTTACAAATTGCCAGGCGCGAAGGGTGTAAAGGCAACGCCGAAGAAGACTTCTGTGGTGGCAAAGGCTGTCTCAAAGGTGAAGGCGGTGGTGCCCGTGCAAACGCGCGCCAAGGAAATCTTGATTGCGAAGGGGCAGACTGCATGGGACGTGGCGCGTGAAGCCTACAATGCCGCTACGACGCTCTACATTTTCCCCGATGGCAAACGAATCACTGGTGATAAAATCACGGACTGGGAGGCCTTGGTCGCTGGTACGAAGGTCGTCTTAGGGGATGAAAATGCTGCACCTGTGCAGACTTTAACCGCGGGTACGCACCCGAAGGCCTTGATTGGTGATGCGGTGATGGCGGCGGACACGTGGTATGTGCGCCCAACAGGTGGCCGCATTCAGGGCTCAAAGTTGACGGCAAAGACGCTGCAAGCTTTGCCTCCTGGCACGAAGATTCTCACGGGTTACGCTATGTGTGGCCCTGTGACGAGTAAAAATCTTCCGTCAAAACTTTGCCCAACGCGTTGGGATGCTCCCGACACGTACTATCTCTTCCCCGGCAAACCCCTTCAGGCCGCCGCTTCAATTGATATGAAGCGCGTTCCCGCCGGGACGTACATCTTCTACAAGAACTAATCGATTCAAATCAGATTGGATTTCGCTATGAAGCGCTTACTGATGTTGTTTTTGTTGATTCCCTTCATGCTCACTGCTGCTGAACTTGCGCCGATCGGGTGGGGTGTCGTGGTGGTGCCCTCAACGACGCTCTACGATAAGACTGGAAAGTCGACCTGCGACCTCTTTGGTGGCGAATTGTTCAATGTCTTACGCGAAGTCAAAATGGATAAGGCGCCTGCGTATTACATCTCGGTCACACGTAAAGGTGTGGAGGCAAAGGGCATCATTTCTGCTGCCGAAAGCCGTTTCTTTGCGAGCGCAATCTTTGTGGCTGGTGCCGCAGGATACGATGAATTTAAGGCAGATCAGGATTTTTGTGCAGAGTACTATTCGCGTTGCGCCATGCGAGATGCCTTGGTGGAACGCAAACGTGAGCAACACCTCGCCAAGTCACCCGCTAAAAACTTGCCCAAGTTGAAAAAGGAGCTCGCGGGTATTCCTGCTTTGGATCGCAAGTATGAAGCCGCACAAAAGGCTGCAAAAACTGATGGCCAACGCATCAAATACCGCGACTTGCGTAAGGAACTCCGTTATCAGGCCACGGGTTTGCAACAAGAGATTAAGCGATTGGAGGCCATTGCAGAGACATGGGTGGCGGAACATCCCTTTGATGACTCGGCAGTGAAGAAGACTGCTGTTTGGAAACGTCTGAACGCCCAGCTTGCGCCCTATGCTGAACGTCTGGAAGCCCTAAACGCAAAATATCCCGATTCGCTTCCTAAGAAGTAAGCTGAAGAAGTAAGCATACAGACTGATGCGGCGCTCGTTTGATTTGAGCGCCGCATTTGTTTTTACCACCGATTGGTGTGGCGGGTGGGTTTGTGTTTTCGCAATAAGGTGTGCGTTCTTGTGTGGTGGAAGTGAAGAAAACGTTCGCAGGGGCGGGGTTTTATGGTAAAATACCGCGCGTTTTTAGTTGAAAGGATAACGAAATATGGCAGATGCTAAGGCAGATTTTGCGGCGATGCTTGCCGCGGGTGGCTTGAATTATCGTAAGGGGTTTAATCCCGGTGAAGCCGTTACGGCGCGCGTGGTGTCCACAAAGGGAAATTATGTGGTGTTGGATGTGGGCGCGAAGGATGAAGGTATCCTCAGCAAGGAAGAATTCATTTTAGATGATGGTACGCTCCGTGCGCAGGAGGGCGAACGCATTAAGGTGTGGTTCGTTGGCATGCGTCAGGGCAATATGACCTTTACTGCGCGCAATAAGGCGGTCGGTCGTGGCAATGCAGTCTTGCAGCAGGCCTACGATGCAAAGACACCGATTGACGGCATCGTGAAGGTAGAGGTGAAGGGGGGCTATGAGATTGATCTCGCAGGCCAGCGTGCGTTCTGCCCCTATTCGCAGATTGGTCTCTATCGTACGGAACCCTCCGAAGTGGTGGGTACGCGTCAAACCTTCTTGATTACGGAATATGCTGAAGATGAACGTGGCCTGAACGTGCTCGTGTCGCGTCGCGTGCTCTTGGAAAAGGAACGCACCGAGAAGCGCACGGCGCTCTTTGCTGAACTCGCAGAGGGCCAGACCCGTGAAGGCACTGTGACGCGCATTATGGACTTTGGCGTCTTTGTTGACCTCGGAGGCGCAGAGGGCTTGGTGTCGATGCGCGAACTCTCTTGGGAGCGCAATGTCAAGGCTGAAGATTTGGTGAAGCCTGGTGACACGGTGGAAGTCTTGGTGCAGCGCGTGGATCAGGTGACGGAACGCATCTCCCTTTCGTTGCGCGCATTGCGTCAGAATCCTTGGGATGCCTTTATGGCGCAGTATCGCGCTGGCGATGTGCTGAAGGCAAAGATTGTGCGTATCGCCACCTTTGGTGCCTTTGCGCAGTTGATGCCGGGCGTGGATGGTTTGCTTTCCAATGGTCGCTTGGCCGCACTTTCGAAGACGAATCGTATCGCTTCCGCACATGAAGTGGTGGAAGAGGGTCAAATCTTGGAAGTGAAGATTGATAGCATTGATGCTGACGCACACAAGATTGCGTTGCGCCCTGTAGTCGCTGAAGCGGCTCCCGCCGCAAAGGCTGATGCCACTGCGGAAGCTGAAGCACAGGATGACCCCATGGAATGGATTCGTACCAACAAGGTAAAGAATGCAGGAATGGGCAATAATCCCTTCGCTTCGCTTTCTCTCTAAGGAAATCTTAAAAGGGCTTCACGATAAAATGATCGTGAAGCCCGCTTTGCACCATGCGTCCGGTTAATCTCTATTTCAAACCCGATGGCTCGACGGCGTTACGTTATTGGCGCCGTGACGGGAGCGTTGCGGAACGCTCCGCCGCCTTTCCTGCGCAATTATTAACCTCTGCTCCCGATGCGGAAGCGGCGGTTACCGTGCAGGACTTGAACACGCCTGCGGCGGTGCTCTTTGCGGCCTTCCGTGCGATGCCGCTCGCACCGCACTTGGCTTGGCAATTGAATGGAACGGAGATGAGCGAGGTTTATCGCGCGACCTTTGCCGCACTGTTGCGGATGTTGCGCTTACCGCCAGAGCAACGTTGGTGTGTTCGTGGGGAACCTGGGTGGTTTTTGCAGTTTGGATTGCGTGAGGCAGATGGAAGCTATACGCTTGGAGCCTTCGTTTTGCCGTGTGGAAAGCCCGCGGCATTGACCTTTAGAACTGCGGATTTAATTGAACATCTTCCACCAGAGACGGCGTTTGAATTTGCCGATTTCGTGACAGAGGCCGATGGTGTGCCCGCGCGAACGGATTGCGCCCTGCCGTGGGATACACGTGTTCGCCTGCCGATTCAAGATAATGGTGCGGCATTGGTGCGTGTGATCCCTGTGCGTTAATGCACCTTAACGGTCTTCGTCGCGCACCGCAGAGAAGAGCGAAAAGGCCGAACAGAGCAATAGCGCTGGCACGACGACGCGGCCAGTAAATTTCACAATGAGCATAAGCTGTAAGGCTTCACCCTCTAAAAGGGCGTGGAGCGGGTTGAGTTGTGTCAAGTCTCTAAAGGGATTTGCGAGCGATTCTGAGATAATGGTGCTCAGGTTTGACCAGAGGGAGGCGGCGCTATCTACTGCAGAAATTGAGGGGGAGAGGATGGCGATTGTGCAGGCTAAAAGCGCCAAAACGCCCGTAAAGAGGGTCACAGGGAGTGAGAACATACACCCGAGGGAGACGCCTAAAGCTGTGGTGAGCGCTGTCGTGAGGAGGAGCACCACCAGAAAAGCGGTCAAATTACCTAAGGGTGCACGCCCTGGCAGGAGGAGATGCAGGTCATGGTATTCTCGATAGATCACGCTTGCCGCGCTGGTGTGGTCCAGACGTTGCAAGGTGATGGCAAGGGGTTGACCAGGAATGAGTGCCGCAGGGGGCAATTGAATGCTCATGCCTGTGTCTAATAACCGCTCGGGTTTGAGTTGGGCAGTGCTGCCATCGGGGAGGGTGAGGGTGGCGATGAGGTTGAGCGCATCCTTTGCACCGGGAAAGGGGGCACCAGAGAGGCGTAGGGTGGCTTCCGCGCCTTCGGGGAGGGTTTTAGGGAGGGGAAAACGATAGGTGCGCGGTGCATCGGGGCGTAATTCGGTATAACGAGATTCAAGGTCTTCGTAGACTGCCTTCAAGAGGCGCGCCTCTGGGATGCCACTCGGGACGCGATTGAGCGAACGCAAACGCGCGAGTTCGGTAATCGAGGCTTGATGAAGGTCGGGGAGGAGGGGCGAGGTGAGGTGTCGGCCTTCTGGTAACGCGCGGAAGGCGAGCATGACGCAGGCCGCAATCGCCGCGACTGCAAAGGGCACCCACACCGCGAGCCAACGTCCCCACCAAAGCGTCAAGCGGTGGATGGGCTTGGTGAAGGTGAGGGCGAGGCGGTGGCGTTCGCGATCAAGCGCATAGGCGGTGCCACCACACCAGAGCGAGGCTAAGAGGAGAAGGGCCCAGTAGAGCCCGAGCCCATAGCCAGTGTAAACTAATCCTGGGTCGCTTGTGCGAGGGATTACGCCTAAACAGAGCACGGCTGTGGCAAGCAGTGTGCCCATTAAGGGACCGCGCGTCGCACGGTGCCACCCCAAAATCATCTCTCCGATAAGTGCTTTCATGCCTTGCACTGTCCTAACCACGGCAGGCCGCCCGCCGCTTCTAAGGGTGGTGTCTGCTCTGCTGCGTCAATGGAGTGGAGGAAGAAGGATTCAAGCGTTCCTTTGAGTGCTTGCACTTCTCCCTGCGCACGGGTCTCCCCGCGGTCGAGAATCAATACGCGGTCCGAACACTCTTGCACGTCGCCCAGCAAATGTGAACTCATTAAAACGGAGATTCCGCGTTCGCGGAGGGCTAAAATCAAATCTTTCACCTCACGCGTGCCAACGGGATCCAAGCCCGAGGTTGGCTCGTCAAGCACGAGGAGTTTGGGTGCATTGAGCAGGGCTTGCGCCAATCCCACGCGTCGGGTCATGCCCTTTGAGAAGGTGCCCACATGGCGATTACCTGCGTGGCTGAGCCCTGTGAGATTGAGAAGGTCTTCGATGCGCGCTTCCAAGATGTCGCGCGTTAATCCCGAGAGGCGCCCGTAGTAGCGCAACGTCTCGCGCGGCGTTAGGAAGGGATGCAGATAGGTAATCTCTGGCAGATAACCGATGGCGCGGCGCGCTTCGGCTGAGTCGGGGGATTGACCAAAGATACGAATCGCCCCACTGTCGGCTTTGAGCAATCCCAAGAGCATGCGAATCGTTGTACTTTTCCCCGAACCATTGGGTCCGAGCAACCCAAAAACTTCCCCCGCATGGACGGAAAAGGTGACCCCTTTGACCGCTTCTACGGTGGGGCGGCCCCAAAAGTCTCGGAAGGTTTTGCGGACGTCAGAGAGTTCAAGAACCGTTTCGTGCGTCATACCGATTCCTTTCTGCGCAGGAGGATGCTACCGACCCAGAGACAGAGTGCGGTGAAGGTGAGCGTCTGCGGAAGTAAACAAAGCATTGTATCAAGTGGGACCGCGCCCCCATAGGCGAGGCGATCTAAGGGCAACCATGCCGAACCGCCTGGAAGAATCAAGACCAAAAAGGCGCTGCCTAAGGTGAGGCAGGCTAAGAGCCCAGGTGAAAGCGCCACTGCCGCCGCGCCCGAGAGGGCAAGCATTTGGATTAAAAAGAGGAAAATAATCGGCGGGAAGGAGAGGATGCCGAGGTGAAGGTCGGGCGTGAGGAGGGTGGAGGCCCAGAGGAGGGGAGGTAGGGCGAGCGTCGCGGTGAGGGTGAAGCGGCCACGCAGAAAACGGTTGTTGAGTGCGCCCAGAAGTAAGGCCGCCACGGGGAAGAGGAGCGAAGAAAGTACCCCGCGAACGTCTGCATAAGCTCCTGTGGTGTGATACTGCGGTGAAAAGGCTTCTGCTGTGAGTGTAGCCGCGCTCATACCGAGTAAGAACCAGAGGAGCATCCCCGCCGAACCCAAGAGTTGCCCGCAGAACCACACGCTGCGTGAGAGGGGCTTGGTGAGGGCAATTGCCGCTGTGCCATCGGTGAGTGCCCTGCGCAGTCGCCCCGCACTGCCCGCCACCAAAAAGAGCCCAAAGAGGAAGGCGGTGGCTAAACCGCAGTCTCGGGCCAGACGTCCATCTTCCGAAAAGCGTTGGAATTGGAAGAGGGGCAGGACTAAGGTGCCGACGGACGCGGTCAACATCAGGAGCAAGACCGCTGGCGTCCCCAGAAGCTCCAGGGCGGAGAAGCGGGCGATTGCGAGGAGTTGGGCAAGGGTTTTACGCATAGGATTCGGCGCAAGGATGCGATAGATGAAACAGACTTCAGCGGTGGGCGTAATACGAGGTGTTAGGGCTTTCGGACAATCCGCGCACCAAGCGCTTGAAGGTTTTCTTCCACGCGTTCGTAGCCACGGTCGATGGATTCGGCATTGTGAATGATGGTTTCGCCCTTTGCGCAGAGTGCCGCGATAATGAGGGCGATACCTGCGCGGATGTCCGGACTGGAAACTGTGCCGCCATGCAGATGGGTGGGGCCTGTCACCACCGCACGATGGGGATCACATTGCACGATGCGTGCGCCCATGCCGATAAGGTGATCCACGAAGTAGAGGCGGCTTTCAAACATTTTTTCAAAGAAGAGTTCGGTGCCACGTGTCTGGGTGGCAAGCACGATGAGCACGCTCAGAAGATCTGAGGGGGTCATGGGCCAGGGCCCATCTTCAATCTTCGGAATGGCCTTACCGAGGTCGTAGGTCGTGCGCAATTTCTGGTTGGGCGGGAGGTAGAGGGTGCGTGTGGCGGCATCAACCGTCCAAGTTACCCCAAACTTGCGGAAGACGGGCAGGAGGATATCCATGTCTTCCTTTTCCACGCCTTGAAGGGTGAGTTCACCCTTTGTGACCAGTGCCGCCACGATGTAGCTTGCCGCTTCAATCGCATCCCCCCCAACGCGAAAGGTGCCGCCGCCTAAGCGTTCGACCCCGTGGATGATGAGGCGGTTGGTGCTGATGCCTTCAATGTTTGCGCCCATTGCCACGAGCATATTGCAGAGGTTTTGCACGTGCGGTTCGCAGGCAACGTTGTAGAGCGTCGTTGTCCCCTTGGCTAAAACCGCCGCCATCACTAAGTTTTCGGTGGCCATCACAGAGGTTTCATCTAAGACGAAGTGCGTCCCTGTCAGTCCTGCCTTGCAGGTGAGGGTAATCGCGCCAGAGTGTTTGAAGAGGGTCTCTGCGCCCATTTCTCGGAACCCATTGACGTGCGTGTCGAGGCGTCGCCGCCCAATGCTGTCACCACCAGGAGCCCCTCCGAGGAGAATACTTCCGCAACGGGCCAAACAGGGCCCCGCGAAGAGGAAGGAGGTGCGGATACTGGTGCAAATCTTGGCCGACACTGTGGCGGGTATCTTGAGTTGGCGAGCGTCAATCGTAATACGATGTTCGGCGGGAGACCCTTCCACGAGGGCACCGAGTTCGCGGAGACCTTCCACCATCTTGCGCACGTCTAAGATGTCGGGCACATTTTCAAGGGTGACAGGTTCAGAGGCGAGGAGGGTGGCAGCGAGCATCGGGAGCGCGGCATTTTTGTTGCCAGGGACTTGGTGGGTCCCGGAGATGCGATTGCCGCCTTTGATGATAAATCGAGACATAAGAGGCTTTCTGCGGTAAGGGGTTAGTTGTCGAACTTCAACCGCGTCTTCAAGAGTTTGAGCGCATCCCAGTTTTCCTGCTTCAGGGGGCGGGCGAGGAGATCGTCCAACATCAAGATGCGCATGGGGTGATAAAGTTTGATTGCCGGAATGTGCTGGCCGTAAAGATGTAATTGTCCCACCTTGCTCGTGGCTGCACCCCCGCGAGGAATAACCGCCTTCGCGGCGATATCGCCCAACATCACAATGACCTGCGGCTTAATGGTGGCAATCTCTTTCTGCAAAAAGGCATTGCACGTCTTGAGCGCGGGGCCTTCGGGGCGACCTTGCACGGGGCACTTGAGGACGGAGGTAATGTAGAGATCGTTGTCGGAGAGGCCAATGGCCGAAAACATCTTTCGGAGTAATTCACCTGCTGCACCTTCCAGGCGCGACCCCACGGCCATCGCAGAATCTCCTGCGAGGCACGCGCCATTGACCACCATGACGCGCGGATGGTAGACCGTGCCATGGCCGATATAACGGTGTTCTGCGGCGTAGGGACATCCCTTGCAGGCGGTAATGGTTGCCGTCAATTCTGCCATTGCGGTCGCACGTTCTTCGGGTGTGTCGCTCGCCTTGGTTTGAGCGGCGCGATTGGCCTGCGCGGGTGGGGGCACTGCGGGGAGCGGGGCCGCTTGAGGGGCAGGGGCGGCGGTGGGTTTGGCTGCCGCAGGAGCAATGAAGTCGCGCCACACTTCGGGCGAGACGGGGACTAATTTGGTGCCGTTCTCGCGTAAAACGGTAAGGGCATCAATGGCCGAATCAATGGCTTGTACGGCGGGATGATTGGCGAAATCAGACTCCTGCATAGCTATGCATCCCCGAAAAGAGCTTTGAAAGATTAATCCAAGTGACGGTCAAGACGATAAAGAGCACGCCCACCCCCAGTAGGGAGAGACGCCATTTGCGTCGACCAGGAAGGTGAAGATAGGCGGCATAAACGCACCATGTGGCGAGTGACCACTGTTCCTTAGGGTCCCATTGCCAATAAGCTCCCCACGCTTCGTTGCCCCAGTAGGAGCCGAGCGCAAGCGAGAGTGAGATGCAGGCAAAGCCCCATGCCGCATTTTCGCGCGCTGCATCGGACTGTTTGAGACACTCTAAGGCAAACGCACGCGTAAGTAAAACGTAAGAAATCATGTATCCTAAGACGTGGGGTACGAAGAGCGGACTCTGTAAAACAGGTGGCAGTCGCCCAGGGGTCGCATCGAAGACAAAGGCAAGCGGAAAGGCAACCAAAAAACATAAAGCCGCGTCCAAACGCGTAGTATCCGTGCGATCGCGCCATTGACTATAAAACGTCATGCTTGTGAGTAGTGGGGGCAACCACAAGAATGCCTCAAAGAGATTACGCATCGGCGGGTGATCCACCTGCCACCATCGCATCGTGAGAATGGTAAGGGCTAAGGGGAGAATCGCTCGCCACGTCCACTTATTGGCGGGCTTGGGAAGGAAAATGCTAATCGCCGCAAGGGCGACCTGCAGGGTGAGGAGCAGACCCAGAGTGTCTGTTTTGAGTGTCATGCCACCACCTCCTGTCGGCGAAGCTGATTGCGACGCGCCGTCTCGCGAAGGGCTAAGAGAAAAGCGGCCAAAATAACCGTGCCATAACCGCAGAAGGTCACCGTTGCCCCAGGGTCTTTGCGAACCGTAAGAATCGTGTTGTACACGGGTTCGCCATAGTAGCCCTCGACCTGTTGGTAGGACATCTGGTAATACGTCCATCCCTTCCGACGCAAAGGCGCATTCACAGAAACCGTCCGTGTCCCCTCAGGGAAAACTAAATGTGTAATGTATTGCTTCGGCATCCCGTCAGGGTAGGTCGGCACTTCAAAGGAGTGTAACGCCACCCGATCTCCATCAATAAGACACTGGCGATACTCTGGCGGCGCATAAGACGCATCGGTAAAGATGAGTTGCCCCTCTTTCGCGTAACCCGCAGTCAGCCCACCGCCGATGATAATCAAGATTGTCCCAAGGTGAAACAATGCACTAACCCAACGCTTCCGCCACAGCGCCCGCAGCGTAACACACCCCAAACACACCAAAAATGCCCACATCACACCATTCGCCCAAGGAGACTGTAAGAGCGAACGCATCGCAGGGAAAGCCAAAACAATCGCCACCGCACTGAACGCCAAAAGCGTCAATGTCGCACACAGCGGCAGATGAATAGAAACAAAACGGGAAACTCTTCGCATGCTCTCATTATACCAAACGCGTTACGCGCGCAAGCGTACTCGCGCAACTTTTGCACCGCCATGCGCCGACCAGTGGACGACCCCACGCCCCCAAGGCAGGGGTTCGCACCCCTGCACCCGCGGCAGGACTGAGTCCTGCACGCTACGCATCCTGACGGATGCTTTTACTGGTGCTCACGGAGAAAAAGGGAAAAGGGGAGAAAGAAGTAAGGAGAGAGGTGGGAGATGTGGGGGCTAACTTCGCCCCCACACCCCTCAGGCAGGGCTGAGCCCTGCACGCGACGCATCCTAACGGATGCTTTTACAGGTGCTCACGGAGAAAAAGGGGAAAAGGGAGAAAGTAAGGAGTGAGAAAGAAAGAAGTGAGAGATGGGGCTGGCTTCGTAAATGGTTAATCTATCCTTAACCTATTCACAATCTATTTGAGCGACGGGCGGTTGCCCGTCTAATCTATCCACCTGCTGTCCTGCGCTGCAGGCGCCCACTCGCCACTCGCCACTAAAAGCGAGCCTTGCGAGCGCACGCACAACTGTGGCTTTGCCACCCCACATACAGTCCTTAGAGGGCGAGCAGTAATCGTGGGGCGCTGAAAGCGCCATCGCGCCGCGATTAGCTGCTGCCCGCATGGCGTTGCTGGCGGAAAATCCACCTGCAGTCCTTTGCATAAGCTGTCCTGCGCCGCAGGCGCCTCACATGCAGTCCTGAGCGCACGCTGGCGAAGAAATGGATATGTGCCCATTTCTCGCAGCGTGCAAGATTGTGCTCCACCGTGGAAAACCTAAACACATGCAGTCCTTTTATATGCAGTCCTTAGAGGGCGAGCAGTAATCGTGGGGCGCTGAAAGCGCCATCGCGCCGCGATTAGCTGCTGCCCGCATAGCGTGGCTGGCGGAAAATCCACACGCAGTCCTTTTTTTCGTGTTATTCCGTGTGCTCCGTGGACTCTAAAATTCGTGGTTAAAATTCAATATATGGGGAGATTTTCCTTTACTTTTGCATAGCTTTGGTTGGGGAAAAGGGCGAAATCAGCTTTGAGTTTGTAACAAACTGCACTTGAGTTTGTAACAAACTGGATTTGAGTTTGTAACAAACTGGATTTGAGTTTGTAACAAACTAGATTTAAGTTTGTAACAAACTGAGATTGAAATTTGCCCTTATTGCTTAGTTATTTTGTCTCACATGAGGTGGTAATTGGGAAGAAGTGTGGATTCTCTAAAGCTAAAAGCGTGCGTTGAGTCTATACGCTTAAGTTTCTGTGCGGGGTTCAGTGTTCTGGGTTCGGTGTTCAGTGTTCAGTGTTCAGTGTTCAGTGTTCGGGGGATGGGGGGATGGGCGTGGTTTTCATAAATCAATGAACAGGTCCAACAATGGACCTGCACAAAACATATTTTTCGCCAGCGTGCGCTTACGTTGCACGCGAATTGCGTGACAAAGGTCAGATGG
>JAZUPT010000041.1:0-22616 GCA_045605345.1 Candidatus Spyradenecus sp. | reverse complement strand
GTAATTTCGCCTGTTTTGGGTACCCAATTTCGCCCATATTGCGACTCAATTTCGCCCATATTGACCCAGAATTTCTTTAGACTTCCCTAAAAAACGGGCAAATTGTTGATAACTTTTCCTCCCCTTCGGGACCATTTTTTCGCAAGGAAGCCGCTGTAGCGAAGTTGATTTCACCCTATTTTCACTTTATCTCTTTATTTCTCAAGAAGTTATGCATTTTTAACGAAGTTAAGCAAAAGTGCCTAAAATGGGCCGATTCGCCGAAGGATTTTCAAAAAACTGCGTCGAAAAAGATGAATTGTTGATAACTTGTTGATAACTCAAAAAAGTTTTCAACAGCCGAAAAATTGCCAAAATTTTCGAAAAAGTAACAAACCTGCGTAAGGGATTTTAAGGGGATAAAAACGATGGAAGGGATGGTGGAGGCGAGGAAATGGGAGGATGACATGATGGTGAGGAGACTGGAGAAATGCAAGGGTGCGAGGGGTGTTCCCCGTGCCTTCGGCAGGGGCGCATTTGCGGGGAGCGCAGCGTCCCCGTTGTTTGGTGCCTCTCTGGACTGCGGGTGGCTGGGGAAAGGCTGCTAGGTGAGGCGAGAATGGCGTGGGGACTTTAAAGGGGGTGTAGGGGCAAGAGTGATTTCGGTTTACGTGGCGTTTTTTCAGATGCGAGGGGGTTATTAATTATGGTATACTGTTCGCGTTTATTTTTCATTATTTCAGCTTAACGTTTGAGGTTTAAGATGGCGATTCAGATTACGAAGGAAGAAGTGTTCGAATTTCATGATGGTGGCAAGGTGCGCGTGGCGCTCTCGAAGCCTCTGGCCACACAGAAGGATCTCTGTCTTGCTTATACGCCCGGTGTGGCGCAGGCTGTGAAGGAAATTGCCGCAAAGCCTGAAACGGTTTACAATCTTACAAGCAAGAAGAACTTGGTGGCTGTGGTCTCTGATGGCACGGCTATTTTGGGTTTGGGTGATTTGGGTGCGGCGGCTTCGATTCCTGTGATGGAAGGTAAGGCGGCACTCTTTAAGACCTTTGCTAATGTGGATGCGTGGCCGGTGCCGTTGGGTTGCTGCCGTAAGGATGGCAAGGACACGGGCAAGACCGATCCGCAGCGCGTGATTGAAGCGGTGCGTGCTTTGGCACCGATGTATGGCGGCATCAACTTGGAAGATATCGCCGCGCCGGCTTGCTTTGAAATCGAAGACACACTTGATGCCGAATTGGACATCCCTGTTTTCCACGATGACCAGTGGGGCACGGCCGTGATTACGGTGGCAGGTGTGATCAACTATGCTTACATCAGCAAGCGCGATTTGGGCGACCTGAATGTGGTGGTCAATGGCGCAGGTGCGGCTGGCATTCGTATCGCCGATATGTGCAAGGCGGCAGGTGTGAAGCATCTCACCATGTGTGACTCGAAGGGCATCATCCGCGAAGATCGCGATGATTTGACCTCCCACAAGCGTCGCCATGCCGTGGCAACCGATAAGCGCACGCTCAAGGATGCCATCGCAGGGGCTCACGTATTCATCGGCGTTTCGGCAGCAAATGTGCTCTCTGGCGATGATGTGAAGACGATGGCAGACTTCCCTGCCATCTTCGCAATGGCAAACCCCGACCCTGAAATTGAACCGGCGGTGGTGGCAGAAGCGATGGGCGACAAGCCCTACATCATGGCAACGGGGCGTTCGGACTATCCGAACCAGATCAACAACGTGCTCGGCTTCCCCTTCCTCTTCCGTGGCGCTTTGGACGTGAAGGCACGCACAATTAATACCGAAATGAAGGTGGCAGCCTCCACGGCATTGGCGATGTTGGCCCGTGAACCTGTGCCGGCAGATGTGCAGGCAGTCTATCCTGGCGAACAGCTTGAATTCGGCACACAGTACATCATCCCCAAGGCCTTTGACCGTCGTCTGTACAGCGTGGTCTCCTATGCCGTGGCAGAAGCGGCAGTGAAGTCTGGCGCCGCCCCTGCGGACACCGACCTCGCGGCGCTCAAGCAACGCCTCGACGCGGGTTTCTAAGCGCGCTACGGATTCTCCTGTGAGCAACAAAACAGAATCCCCCCTTCAAGAATCTGCGGAAAAGCCGACCCTTTTCCGCAGATTATTTGCATTAATGCTTGTCTTCGGCAAGTTTGGTGCGTTGACCTTTGGTGGTGGCTATGCCATTATTGCCCTGATGGAAGACGAGATTGTCCATCGGCGACACTGGATGACCACGGATGAACTGATGGACTTAATTGCCATCGGTGAGAGTACGCCTGGCCCGATTGCCGTGAATACGGCGACCTTTGTCGGATACAAGCTCGCGGGGTTAATTGGGAGCATCGTGGCGGTAATTGCTTTAGTGCTTCCAGCGTGGGCAGTCATCGTTGCGATTAGTGGGTGTTACCTCACCCTCCGCGACAATCCTTGGGTGGCGGCGGCATTAGGGGGCATCCGCGTGGCGGCCATTGTTCTCATTATCCAAGCCTGCTTACGCATGGGCATGAAGTTGAAGCGCAATTGGTTTAATGGCATTATGCTCACCGCCTCCTTCTACTTGGTGGCGTTTCCCTCTGTGAGTGCATTTTATGTCATTATGGGGGCGCTACTCATTGGGTTGCTCTGGCATGGGATTCGGCCCCGATTCCTCCTCGCGAATCAAGAGGAGCAACCATGATTTACCTCACACTCTTCTTGACCTTCTTCAAAATTGGCCTCTTCACCTTAGGCGGTGGATATGCCATGATTCCCCTAATTCAAGCAGAAGTGATTGACCGCCACGGGTGGATGACGCTTGAACAATTCGCGGAATTCGTAGGCATCGCCGAAAGCACACCAGGCCCCTTCGCCGTCAACATCTCCACCTTCTGCGGCGTCACCACGGCGGGCTTTTGGGGGAGCCTCTGCGCCACCGCGGGGGTCGTTCTCCCCTCGGTCATCATCATTCTGCTCATTGCCAGCATGGCCAATCGCGTCTTAAGCCACTGGTCCACCAAATCTGCACTCCAAGGTGCAAAACCTGCCGTAGTGGGTCTGCTCGCGGTGGCGGCCTTTTCCTTGGCGGGGCACGCCTTTTTCAAAGGAGAAGGCGAGCTCAATCTCACGGCGCTCCTTTTAGCGGCAGGGTTATTTACGCTCGTACGCGTCTTTAAACTCGGCGCCATCACATTGATTCTCTGTGGAGCCGCCGCAGGGGTGGCATTGCAACTATGCGGGCTCTCCTTCTAAAGATTTGCCATTTCCTAAGGGCGTGCTACCAGACCCTTTTGGATCTGTGCTATCCACGCGACTGCTATTTCTGTCGAAAACCCGCGGGGGACGAAGGGCATATTTGCCAATCCTGCCTTGAACGGCTCTCCCTCCATCGCAATCCCTCCTGCATCCGTTGCGGTATGGAGTCTACACTCCGTGAAGGGGCTGACTTTACCTGTTCCGAATGCCTCCGCCATCCCCCACCGATTGAACGCACCTTTATCGTGGCCCGCTACGAAAATGCCTTTCGAGATTTGATTCACACCTTCAAATATCGCAAGGGACTTTGGTTAACCGAAGACTTAGGGCGCTATCTCTTAGCGACCTATCTTGAACGCATCCAGGGCAAAGGCATCCACGTTGACCTCCTCATCCCCGTGCCGAGCCAACCCGCCAAGCTCCGCAAGCGCGGTTACAACCAAACCGAACTCCTCACCGCCTACCTCGCGCGTCATCTCAATCTACCCGTTCACAAACATGATTTGAAGCGCGTCCGCACCGACACCCTCTCCCAAACACGTCTCCGTCGTGGCGAACGACTCCAAAATGCTAAACGCGCCTATCGCTTGACGCGCCATGCCCATCTGGAGGGGCAAACAGTCCTTTTGGTAGATGACGTAGTGACCACGGGCGCGACCTGTAATGCTTGCGCCTCCCTCCTCCGCTCCGCAGGCGCAAAGGCGGTCTATGTCCTCGCTCTTGCCCGTCCTCTAAATCCCTAACATTTCAAAAAAAGCAAAGCGGCGACAGAATCCCCTGTCGCCGCGTTTGAACTTGTGCCTACCCGCCTTATTCGCCTAAATCTGCGGCGCGAGAGAGGTAGGTCGTGTGAAGTCTCGCCTTTGCGGCAGGCGACCCAATCTCCCCGACCGTCTCGGCATAAAATTGCTTCACGACTGGATTCTCATGCGCCAAGCGAACTTTTTTATCTGCATCACACGCATAAAGCGCATCAATACGTGCGTTTCGCATAGCACGTGTTAGGTAAGGCACCGTCTGCGCGCGGGGTAAACCGGCTCCACCGATGCACCCACCCTCGCAGGCCATAACCTCAATCAAGTCAGCCTTTAAATCGCCCTTTTGGAGTTGCTCCAACACCTTGCGTGCGTTAGCGCATCCCTGTACGACAAGCACCTCTACGACGCACGTCCCAGAAAAGACTACTCTGGCGCGCTTCAATGCGCCGGGACGCGGACTTTCGGTGCCCAATAAGCCACGCACAGGGGCGAACTGCAGAAAATCCTCTGGCGGATTTTCACCCGTGTAAAATGCATATGCCGAACGCAATACTGCCTCCGCCACACCACCAGTATTGCCAAAAATAATCCCCGCGCCACTTGCCGTGCCCAACAAAGAATCGTATGCGGAAGGTTGGAGCGATTGATAATCCACGCCCTCTGCCACAATCCATTCGGCGAGTTCGCGCACCGTGACGACGGCATCCATGCCACGCATGCCATCGACCTCAAACTCAGGACGACGAATTTCAAACTTCTTCGCAGGGCAAGGCGTCAGGGCAACATTAAAGATGGTTTTGGGATCAATCCCCTTCTGCTTAGCGAAAAAGGTCTTAATCGCTTCACCCTGCAATGCGATGGGGCTCTTTGCCGTAGAGAGATGAGGAAGTTCTTTTGGGAAATACGTTTCGCAAAACTCCACCCATGCGGGGCAGCAACTCGTAAACTGCGGCAAAGGCGCGGTGCGGTTTTTGAGGCGTTCGACCAATTCCTTCGCCTCCTCCACAATCGTTAAATCGGCACCAAAGCACGTATCCAACACGTAATCCGCCCCTAACGCACGCAAGGCGGCAATCACTTCACCCTCGCAAAACGCCCCTGCGGGTTTGCCAAATGCCTCCGATACGCTCACGCGAACCGCAGGTGAGAGCGACACGACAATCGTCTTCCCCGCAGCCTTCGCCGCCTTCACCGCCTGCCACTCAGGACGCATGAGGATCGCCTCACCCTCACAAACGGTAGAGCACTGACCACAGTGAATGCAAATGGGCTTATTTCCATTCTTTTTCAAATCAAAATAACCATCCACCGACATCGTACGATGGCAGACACGTTTGCACGCACCACAGTAGATACACTTCGCCTCATCAAAGATAATCGCGGGGTTTGTGGAGGCAATTGGCACGCGGACATCTGTGCACGTGTACGTCTCCTGAGCAGTTGCACGCACCACGTTGGGGACTGCGGGAAGTACCCCAGCCGCCACCAGCATGCGCAACCAATCCCTTCGTGTAACTTGTGACATCTTCAAAACTCCAATTTAAAACGCACGATGTGTCTTTTGCCAACCCCTCATGCGAGCTTTTTCGCTTAAGACTTTTGCACCCCTTTTCGCAAAAGACGAACGGTAATCCACAATAAAACAAGTGATCCAAACGAACAAATCACAGCCTGAATAGCTTGATTCGTTGTCCATGCGGTGGTCACCCCATTGAGGAGTTTCCACGCCGCCGAACGGAAGTCAAAGAGTTTAGGAAGAAGGTAAAACCAAAGTGCGGCAGTGCCAAAGAAGGTAATCGGCGCAAAACACCGTTTAAGGTGGAAGATATCCGTTAGCAGATAGATGCCTGCGCAGAAGAGTAGCGTCCATCCCCCCGCCACACAGACATAGGTAGAAGTCCATAACTTCTTAACAATCGGCACCCACGGAGCACCACCAAAGCCAAGCGCCAATAAACCTGCCCCCGCAAGCGCAATCCACAACGCCTTTAGCGGCACCTTTTTCCGTAAGAAATCCGCGAGTAACATGCCCAAGTACGCTGTGAAGAGCGCGCCCAAAGTAGAGACCAGCCCCTCGGGATCAAGTCCATCAATCCCACTCGCATCAATCCGCCCCGGCAAAAAGTGACGATCAATACTCGCAGCCCAATTGTGATTCATCGCATAAGGCGCATCCCCACCGCAGAGTTCAAAGAGCCCCGCATAGGCCAAAAGGCCCACGGGGAAGAAGACCCATCGCCACCGTTCAGGTAAATTGACATAGGCAATCGCCGCAAGCAAGACGCCCACCCCGATGCGTCCTAACACACTCGCATAGCGAATCTCTGCAAATGACGAGGCCGAGAGCGCACCATTGTAAAGCACCCCTAAGACAATGAAGAGCAGCGTTCGTAACAAAAGACGTCCCCACCGATAAGTAAAGGAAAGACCTTGGGCACATTGACGTTGCCACGAATAGGTAAACGATGCACCAGAAATCAGCAGAAACGTGGGAAAGAGCGCATCGTAAAAGGTAAAGCCCTCCCACTGCACATGGCCGAGATGAAACCGCATCCACGCGGCGCCAGGAAGATTGGGAAATGCAAGACACACGGCCAACAGGAGCGCATCTCCCCCCGCGATGAAGAACATGCTCCATCCACGCACCACGTCTAACATATGGACGCGAGAAGCGGTGGACGCTTGAGTATTCGCATTGGAGGCGATGTCCGCTTGCATTTTATTTCCTTAAAAATATACTTATCGTAACAAACTACTCGAATGCCTAAAGTATACCCCAAACTGAAGCGGAAGAGGCGGAGAACTTACGTTCATTTTCTGCTGTGTGCTCAATGGCACAATGGAGAAAAGTGCGCATTAGCGTTGGCGCACAGGACGACGCGCCACAATACGTAAGAGGACGGGCTCAACGATTGCCCAGGGATCTTGTTCGGTGGAGTCCACCAACTTAAAGCGCATCTCAATGGCATAGTGTCGCGCGGCACGAAGTTCATTCAACGTATAACGCTTAGCGGCATCCAACAGTTTTGAGAAGCCCCACCCCTGCAATCGCGCTAAGCGTTGCGGCAAGTGATCCGCCGGCAAGTGCCACTGCCCACCCGAAATCCATTGATGTTCAAGTGCATCTGCGAGCGCACAAAGGTCATTTAACGTATTGATGAGCACCGCAGCCGCGGCAAAGGCGGCATTCTTATCTATGCGAAGTTTTTCAATCACGCGGGTGACCTGAGACGGGGAGCGCTGTTGAAGCGCAGTGGCCAAATCCAGTGGTTCACCGCCCGCCGAAGAAGAGGTCACCGCCTCAAGATCTTCCACAGTCACCACATCTCGCTCCGGGCCGATGTAGGTCTTCAACTTTTCAAGTTCAGAATGAAGCGTACGCGTATCGGCACCGACCTGTTGGACAAAAGCAGAGCGGATAGGCGCCGCCATTTTGAGTTGCTTTGCTTCCAATAAGGGCGCGAGATTTTCTAAGGCAATCTTCTCTAAATTGAACGAACGGACCTCAACGCCACACACTTCAAAGTGGCCCGCCGACTTCACCCATTTACCAAAACGCGTGGTCTGCGGGCAACTCTCCGCAGTCATCACCAAATGGTGTCCTTCTGGGAGTGGGTGCGCTTGCAGATTTTCACAAAATGCTGCCACGGCATCCTTCGCCGCCTGTGCCTCCACGGCCCGACTCTTCACACCAGGCAGAAAGTTCACATCGCGCAACCACACGACCTTGCCGCCCCCAAAGAAACTATCTGTAAACAGGGCTTCCTCCGCGCGATTCAGCACACTGAGCACCTCTTCGCACTTATCGCACCGCGCATCAATCGTCTCCAACCCGAAATCCCGCTCAGTCGCAGGAACGAGTTGGTCGATGATACGTTTCGCTCCCTCAGTCTTCAGGTATTCATCTGGTCCGGCAAAAAGATAGATCACGTCACGTCGCCCTTATACAAAAAGACGGCACGGTTCAGTTGAACGCGCACCGTCTCTTTCTGTCTATCCTTAGAGGATCTTCATGCGCGGCAAATCTTGGATGTCAATCGTGCCGACCAAACGACCTGTCTCGTCCACTACTGGGAGGTCATCCACCTTGTGGTGTTCAAAGATATGCAGCACTTCTACTGCCAATGCGCCCAACGAGACACTAATGGGATTATGGATCATCACATCGGTAATCTTGCGAGCCATGGGGTTGTCATCCACATCCGAGAAGAGGCGACGCAAGTCACCATCGGTGAAGATACCAAGCAACTTACCCGCTGCGTCCACCACGCAGGCGCAACCCGCCTTCGCAGAGGTCATCGCCACCACGGCATCCTTCACCGAAGCCGTCTCAGGCAACGACACCAAACGTTCGCCAGTGCGCATAATATCCTTCACGCGGAAGAGTAATGCACGACCAATTGCACCCGCTGGATGATAGAGCGCAAAGTTCTCCTTCTTAAAGCCACGTGCCTCCAAGAGCACCATTGCCAAGGCATCACCCAGAGCAAGCGTGGCGGTGGTCGAGGTGGTCGGAGCCATATTGAACGGGCACGCTTCCGGGCCGCAATCAATGTGATACACCCAGTCAGAATCCTTCGCAAGCGAAGACTCCTTATTGCCCGTCATGCCGATAATCTTCACGCCGATGCGACGCAACGACGGCAACAAGCGAATCACTTCGTCCGATTCACCAGAGAAGCTGATTGCCAAAACGATGTCCTTTTCGGTCACCATACCCAAATCGCCGTGCATTGCCTGCACAGGATTCAGCAATACCGATGTCGTGCCAGTACTGGCCATCGTCGCCGCAATCTTTTCACCCACATGGATGTTTTTGCCAACACCAGTCACCACCATCTTTCCACCCCGCTCCAATGCAGAGAGGATAGCCTCAGTAATCTGGCAAAACGTTTCATCAAGCGCGGCATTAGTTTTACGCAAACCTTCAATTTCCACCGCAATCACTTCATGGGCACGAGCCAACATTTCATCATGTGTCATGGTAAGACCTCCAGAAAAAGCACTCTACTCAATCATTCATTCTCTAAACGCTGTGCAATGCGTTGGCGCACCGTTGCGCCAGACGTTTCATCCGCAAGCACTTCAATCAGTGCATTAAGGCGAACGATTAAGCGATCATCCATAATGTGTTCCATCCGACAAGCCGCCGCACTGGCGTCTTCTTCGGGCAAACACAGTACATCCTGCAAAAAGGTTTTTAAGATGCGGTGACGATTAATCACGCGTTCGGCGGCGACAACACCCGCTTCAGTCAAGGTAACTGGATAACTCGAGTCGTAATTGATATACCCGTGACGGCGCAAAATCCCCAATGCATTCGTCACAGAAGGCATCTTCACTTTAAGACGACGCGCGATTTCACTCGTATGCGCATGGCCATGCACATTTTCATCAATTAACTCTTTAATCGCCTCAAGATAGTCTTCAAGGCTCGCCGTCAGTTCAAAAGGTTTTTCCACCGCAGTGTGCATGCCACTCTCCAAGTTCCCTTTTAGTATAGCACAATTTGACACCTTTAGGCCGCAAAAACTAAAATTAGACCACATGAAACGACCCACACGATACCAGACAAAATCAATACGGGATCTTTCAAGAATAAATTCTCAGGAACACTGGCGCGCTGTTCTTGGTACGTTAAGCGCAGATAACGGAAAATCCCGAGGACCACGAGTGGCAACGTATAGATCAGAGCCTCTGTGCCGAAGTGCGCCACGGTGTTCGGGGCAAGTGTATAGAGTGCATAGCATGCCACCGTGACCGCCGCCGCAATCAGAATTTCAAAATCCAAAATACGCGCCTCTTGTGCAGAGGGAGGTTCCTGCCCTTTCACGAAGCATACACTCCTGCGTTTGCACAACGCCACAAAGAGTGCCCCCATAAAGACGCAGAGGATTAACCATGCCGAGAGATGCACTTGCACCACCACCGCACCTGCGAGCGCACGCAAAAGAAATCCTGTCGCAAGCACGAGCACGCCGAGATCCTTTATGCGCTTCGCAAGGAACGTATAGATGAGTTGCAACACACCATAGCCCACGCAGACGAAGAAAAAGTCCATCTGCCCACCGCGTAGCCCGATCCAAGCAGCCAAGGAAAGACCACTGCCACAACAGAGTACAGCCAAAGGAATCGCGGCACCCAAGGAGACCTTCCGTGCCACAATAGGACGGTGTTGCTTCACGGGATGCTTGCTATCGGTGGCGACATCACGTAGGTCATTCACCACATACGTCGCAGCAGAAATCAAAATAAAGGCGAGGATCGATGCACCAATCGTCAACAAGACCGCTACGGGGTCTGCCTTCATTGCCTTCACAAAGGCCCCCTCTGCCTGTGAACGATCAAAAAACGCAAAGAATGGCGCCGCCAACAAGAGGCTATTTTTTATCCACTGCCCTGGGCGTAGACACTTGATTAAGTCGCTCAGTTTATTGGTGTAAAGTGCTTCACACCCCTGATGATCTGACCAATCGGCACTCTCACCAAAGGTACGCGCCACCCCCTTGCGTGGTTTCGCACTGCGGTGGTAGACGCGGCCATAGGTGCCATTATTGCGTTGATACGTGCCCATCGCCTCAATTTTCCTTGATACTCATCAAGAATTCAATATTATTTTCCGTCAAGCGCAAGCGCTTCAACAAGATATCCATTGCCTCATTGGGTCCAACAGGGGTGAGCACCTTACGCATCGACCAAATACGCGACAGTTCATCAGGATGCAACAACAAATCTTCCTTACGCGTACCCGAGAGTTCGATATTGATTGCAGGGAAGATACGACGATCCGAAAGACCGCGATCCAACTTCAGTTCCATGTTGCCCGTGCCTTTGAATTCTTCAAAGATCACATCATCCATCTTACTACCAGTTTCAATCAAAGCCGTGGCCAAAATGGTCAACGAACCGCCATTTTCGATGTTGCGCGCCGCGCCGAAGAAACGTTTCGGCTTGTGCATCGCATTGGCATCCAAACCACCCGAAAGGATCTTTCCGGAGTGCGGCGCGGCGGTATTGTAAGCACGCGCCAGACGGGTGATGGAGTCCAAGAGAATCACCACATCTTTGCCGCTCTCCACCTTACGTTTCGCCACTTCAATCACCATTTCGGAGACCGCACAATGACGTTGCGGTTCTTCATCGAAGGTCGACGAGAAGACCTGCGCCTTCGTATTGCGCTGCATATCGGTCACTTCTTCCGGACGTTCATCAATGAGCAAAACAATCAACTCCACGTCAGGATAGTTTTTGCTGATTGCATTGGCAATCTTCTGCAACAACACCGTCTTACCCGTGCGCGGCGGCGCCACAATCAAACCACGTTGGCCAAAGCCCACCGGCGTGAAGAGGTCCATCACACGAGTGGAATACTCGGCGTGTTCGGTTTCCAACAAAATACGACGATTCGGGAAGACTGGCGTCAAATATTCGAAGTGTGCGATACGCTTCGCCTGCTCCACGGGGAGTTCATTGATTAAGGAAACACTCGACAATGCGAAGAAACGGTCGCGATCACGCGGTTCACGCAAAGGTCCTTCAATCAAATCACCCGTGCGCAAGCCATGACGACGAATCTGCTGTTGGCTCACATAGACATCTTCCGGGCACTGCAAATAGTTGTTTGCCGCCGAACGCAAGAAACCAAAGCCTTCATTTAACGTCTCCAACGTCCCCGTTGCAATCACCGTCCCTTTACGGCGCAAATACGTACGAATCAACTCCATAATCACTTCGTGACGACGCAAATTAATCGCATCTTCTGCGCGATCTGGTGGTAACATCGCCACTAATTCTTCAAAGGGGACATTGTCCAACTTCTTAAGGTAAAGCGGCGGCGCATCTTCTGGGAGCGGTTCATATTGCGGTGCGGGCGGTTGACGATCCCCACCTTGACGTTGTTGCTTATTGCGCTTATCGTTTCGATCCCACTTATTTTTACGCGCTTCCCAACGTTGCTGTTGGCCGCCCTCGCCCCCCTGCACTGGGGCACCTTGGTCTTCCGGCATCACCACTTCGGGTTGTTCCACCACAGGTGCGGGTGCAGGGGCCACCATTCCATCAATAGGCATCCCAACATCAGTCTCCACCTCATGCGAGGTGCACTCGGCGATGGTCTGCTCGGTGGGCAACATTGAGGGAAATTCTTCTCCAGAAATAACCTTTTCAGGTGTAGGGAAGTCTGGCTCAGGCACAGGGACACTTTTCGTTTTTGCAGGTGCTCTTGGTTTTGCGATTGGCCGTGTAGCGCGCGGATGCGTATTTTCACCTAACGTTTTGGGTCTTGCGACGCGACGGGCTCGACTTGCAGGTCCTTGTAACTTTTGAGCTTCTTCTTCCATAATTTCTGCTTACTTTCAATCGAGATTACGTTTCCAGGAGGCGACCAATGCTTCGACTTGGCGTTTCAATGCCTCTGGATCGTCATGATCATTCTCTAAAATCCAATCCGAACGTTTCACCTTTTCCGCCAAAGGCATTTGCGCATTCAAGCGCGCTTCGGCGGCGGCCTCTGTCATTCCGCGCGCCTGACACATCCGGCGCACTTGCGTTTCACGCGAAGCCTTCACACACACCACGCCTCGCCAGGATTTTTCCCACCCACACTCATACAATAGCGCTGCCGAGAAGACCGAAATCTCCCCTGCCCCCGCTTGACCCAACCACACTTCTGTTGCACGCCGCACGAGTGGATGAACAATGTGTTCCAATTCCCTTCGTGCCGCAGAATTGCTAAAGACTTCTGATGCGAGCGCCTGACGATCTATGCCGCCATCCGCAGCCAACACCCCTTCTCCAAATCGTGCCACAATCGGTGCCACCGCCGCCCCACCGGCAGATTCCAAATCACGCACCACCTGATCTGCGTCCAAAACGCGACACCCACACGCCGCAAAACAGGCCTCAGCCATACTTTTGCCGCATGCTATACCACCAGTCAACGCAAATGCTAATGACATAAATACAAATTGGGAGAAACAAGAAAATACGGATTTATCCGCCTACATCTTACATCAGAGATGGGGTTATGATATCACAACTCCAAATGTAATGTAAACCTTGAAAATTCACCCTTTCACCCTAAAAACTACAAAAAGTACCCCCGACGTTGCATTTTTAACCTCCATTTCATCCCCCTCCACTGCACCGCACACCCCACCACTCCCACATAAAAAATGAAGCAAGACGCCTCTACGCGTCTTGCTTCATGCCCAATGGGCCCCTACATTCTCAATTTCTCCGACAGATCACACGCCCCACTGCCTGTGACACACCACCGCACCCCGAGGGAGGACGCCGCAGGATTATCCCTTTAGCGAGGCCAAGGGCACCAGACGTACGAGAGGCTCTACCAAGTCAGTCTCAGCAGTGATGACCTCTTCAATATCCTTATAGGCCTGTGGCGCTTCCGAAAGGTCGAGGCATCCCTTCGCCTTTCCATAACCCTTATACGCATGCCACCGTTCGCACACAATGCCTTCCATGGCCTTATCGCACTCCTCTACCGTGAGATTTCTAGAGGCCGAGATTCGGCTCATCTTTCGTCCTGCTCCATGGGAGCAAGACATGAAGGACTGCGGATTTCCCAATCCTCGCACGATGTAGGAGGCGGCTCCCATAGATCCAGGGATAATCCCAATCTCATCAAGCTTCGCCGATGTAGCCCCCTTGCGGTGCACGCAAACCTTCTTCCCAAAATGTTCTTCGAAGGCAGCATAGTTATGATGGATATCAATCGTTTGGATGAAATTCACCTCTGGCACAAATTCGGCCAACGTTTCCTTCATCACCTCCATCATGCGACGACGATTTTCCTTCGCGTAACGCAGCGCAAAGAGCATATCCGTAAAGTAACGGTGTCCCTCTGCCTCCTCAATCGGCAAAAATGCCAAATCAGGATCCGCCAACGGCACATGGAAGCGCGTGCACAGTCGCTTGGCAATGCGGTGATAGTGTTCCTCAATCCGCTTTCCTAAGTTGCGTGATCCCGAGTGAATCATCAACCAAATCTTGCTTCCACCTTCAGGTTCTCCCTGCCCATCTAAGGCCGTAGACTTCTGCAACTCAATGAAGTGGTTGCCACCCCCGAGCGTTCCTAAGTTCTTACGGTCCAACTTCGATGGCCAGAGATCTGCACGCATGGAATTATTGGCCGTGTACGCCTCAAAGCCTTCCCAATCTTGGGTCGTCTGATGAGAAACACCATCCCCAACCGGAATACGCTCCTTCAACCGTTCCTGGAAGGCACGCCGAAAAGACATCTCTGCGAAACGTTCTGCCGGGATATCCGTCTCAACGGCAATCATACCGCACCCGATATCCACCCCGACCGCCGCCGGAATCACAGCTTGTTCCGCGGCAACCACGCCGCCGATCGGCATTCCATACCCTTGGTGTGCGTCCGGCATCAATGCCACATGACTAAAGAGCACCGGATGCTTCGCCAAATTCGCCGCCTGCTGGACGGCCCCCTCTTCGCAATTTTCGCACCAACTCTTCACCGGGATGCGAAATCCTTCCTCAATCTTCTGCCACTTCATTTTCAAATCCTTTCTTACCAATATAAACCTTCGTCGTATACTTGCATCGTTTCGATGGCACCTCTACCATTGCACAGTCTTCACGGAACAATTTTAAGATCTCCCAATTCGTATCAAAATGTTGCGAATGTTTTCGGGGCATTGAGAACTTCCCCCAATAGAGACTCTCTGCGGGCACGCGATCAGCTGCGAGCACAATGGGGAGCAACAATTGATCACTCAAGTGCGTATCCGCCACGAAACCTGCCCGTAGATAGGCCTTTGCTTGTTGCGCCACGCTATTCGCCACCGCCTTACGCGACTTCCCATACGTTCCGATCTCCGAGAAGACCGCCGTGATGTTTTGACACTTTTTCACGAACAAACAGTAGTTGCCCGTTCCATGCGAAGCGGCTTCCTCCACTTGCATGCGCATCTCACGCCCAGGCAATTGATCATACACAATCCGCGCCTCTGTCGAAGCAATCCCTAACGAGAGATGTGCCACCTTTGCCGTAATCCAACTTTCCACCTTCGGCCCACGCGTAAGCAGTTCCAAAGGCTTTGCCACCTTCCAGGGTTGGATTTCCAAAACCACCTCACCGCCGCCAGCAGGATAGAAGCCATACTTGCGCAACTTTACCTTAACCTCTGCTCCCATTGCCTGCAACTGCGGCACGTAGGTCTTCTCAAAGAATTCCCACGTAGGAGCCATTGATACATGTGTTCCGCCCGTGATGACCACCTTCGAAGGTGCATCTGCGCACAAGAGAATCGGCACCACGGTCTGCGCCACCAAGGTCACACTCCCAGCCGTCCCGATACTAAAGCGATAGTCGCCCGCCTTAATCGCACCTGGACGAAAGGTCACGCGCATCGACTTAACCTCATCCCCCGTCACCTCTGCACCGCAGATTGCAGCAGCAGCGCGCAATCCCGTCAAGTGTTGGCGCCGCAATCCTGGCACCTCGCGCTTCGCACGAATATTCACCATCTCAAAGGGCTTTCCAGTTACCGCACTCATCGTTAACGCCGTGCGCAGCATCTGTCCACCACCTTCACCCATGGCACCATCAATCACAATCATTTCATCACTCATCTCTCAAATCCTTTCTACTTTTTTAGCCTAAAACCAAATGCCCATGTAACCACAGATGTCCACGAACAGGCTCACCAACGGTTGGCACTTCGTTAAACAGTGCCTGTTTTGCAATCAAGGGAATCTCAACCGATTCTTCACACCCTCGCGCAATACCAATCTTGAATTGGTAAAACGATGTATTGAATTTCTCAAATGTTTCGACATCATCAATTACTGGAGACTGAAACTCCGCATCATCTGGATAAGCTGCATCCAATTGAAACAATGCTACCATCTCATCCAAGCGAAAGATTAGCGGCTTCACCTTACCCGATTCATCATAGGAAATTTCTTCACCTCTCATCCGATAGTGTTCCACCGCACGTTCACCTTCAATGCGAATCTCACGACTCTCCTCTGGCAAAACTTCCGCAGTATTGGCAAGCGCCGCCAAATTAAACGTATAAATTTCACCGACCTTATACTGATCTTTGTTGAAGACATAACGCGTGTCAAAAAAAGCCACTTGCCGATCTTCACAGTCAACCAGTTCACCTTCTAACGTCGCCTCTAACCCTGCCGCCCATTCATGAATCTCCGTCAAACGGATACGAACCGCGACACCATCGCATTCGGGATAGAAAGAGGCGAGTTCAAACTTTTTCTCTTCCTTATCCCCTACCAACAAAACTGCCAAACGTACAGGACCGGAGCCATCTCCAAGCAATACTACATGCCCTTCTTCAAGCGTTTTCAAGCCGTCTTTAACGTCTTCATCCGCTTCACGATACCATTGTACCTTTTCAGTTGTAGCAGCCAAAACGATACCTTCTTGGCACGCACGAGGCAACCACTCGCCAAAAAACTCCGCCTCATTCTCATAGCCATTCACGCATTCATTGTGATCACCATGCCCTTGATAGATATCAAATTTACGTGTTTGTTTGTTCATATTACACCTCTTTCTTATGCGATTAGACCTTAAAACAAATCCTTAAATGAAACTTGACGGTGGCCAGACCCAGACTCTAAGATCAATTCTATTGGTGTCTTGTAGCGCTCATCCAATTGACGACCCTTTGAGCTCTTTTGTACCCAACGAAAGTTACGACCGTTTTCGTATGGAATAACAATACTACCATCCTGCAAAAACGTGCCACACTTTCGAACATCACCACATTTCATTAAGAGTGTGCCAAGTTCCACCTCCTGAGTGCCTGAAATTCCTTCAAGATCAATATTCAGATACCTCGCATCGCGCGACTTATCAAAGAAGTTATGCTGCCCAACCCAACGCTGTTGCAATTCTTCACCACTTGCAAAGCGCATCCGTGCACTGTAGTAGTGATAACCCGTCACATTCAAAATATTGAGCACTTCAAGGCACGCATCAAAACTCTCTCCTAAAGCCAATTCCGAAGCAATCGCAGTAAGACAGTCATACGATAATGGGACCATCGTGGAAAACTTAACCACATTATCAACCTCTTCTGGATTTGCGGCCTCGCCTAATTGATCCTTTAAAAATTGGCGAATCTCTGCCTCATCGGGATAAGTAAAGCGTAAGTGATAACGAAAACGTCCTGGACGATTAATTAAGAATTCCGAAAGTCTTCCCAAAGAATTCGCTGTAATCACAAACAACTTATTTGACGCATACACGCCATCGAACAAGGTTAAAAACGAATCTTGTACAGCAGTATGATCTTCTGTTTCACGTGAAGGGTCAAAGAAGTTCTTATCAAACTCATCAAACAACACCATGCACCGTTGTTCAATTGACGCCAGGAATTGCGGAAGACCCTCATAGTATTGGTTTACCATAATAACAGGCAGCCCCTCGTCAATCGCCCGTAACGAAATTAACTTTGCAAAGAGCGACTTCCCAATGCCCTTCGCACCAGAAAGAATCACGCCTAAATTACGTTGTGAAAGCGTATAACTCTTTAACACCTTCTCAATCCGTTCGGTTATGCGACCATACACCTTCCCAATTTGTACCACTGGATTCGGGGTTGCACGCAAATAAAACCCATCATTCTTTACAAAGACGACTTCATACATCGCTGGGGATAAAACCTTCCCAACCTGAACTCCATTGCCAAAAATACGATAATATTCACCAGTCTTAATAATGTTCATCTGTCACCTCCTTGTTCAAGTTTTTAGTGAAATTACTCATCACTCATGCTGTTCATCCAAAAATCAAAAGAAAACTCCCAAGGTTCATAACGTTTTCACCCTAATTCCCTTGAGAGAAAGTCACATCACTCCATCTAAAGATAAGGTTTACAATTTAAGTTTTTCAATTTACGGATTAAGCACTTACCCTTTAAGGTTTAAACCTCATGCGAGGGCGTTTCAATCCCGTTAATTGTCATGCAGGTATAAGCCTGCAGAAGATGTAGCGGTGTGACTTTTTTAAATCCTACTCAGTCCACTTCAATCTCCACAAACGTTGTTGCATTAAAGTTATCCAACTCATCTTGAAGCGCATCCGCTTGTTTTTGAAGTGCCTCCACTTCTTTCAAGACTTGCGCCTTCTGAATTACGGCCGTCACCTCCGCTTCAATCGTCTCCGAATAACGTGTCGTCACAAACCGCCCCTCCTTCACATTCAGACCATTCAAGAAGGCAATCTGCGCCTTAACCTCATCCAACTCCAGAATCTTCCCGACGATCGCATGGTTGGCCTCCGCAATCGCACGCTTCGTAGCCAACAATCGTGCCCGCAATTGCTTGGCTTGTTCGTACATCTCCAAGACATCAATCCCACGCGGAATACGCACATCTTGAGCATTTTCCTTTCCCACTTCCTCCAAGGCCTGTCGCAATCGCCCTGCGATACGATTCTTTTCCTTCAATGCTCGCGCAATTGATACGTTCTTTTTCATTTTTAAATTCCTTTCTTCTTGTGTGCCAAAACCTTTATTGACAAACCAGCACTGTCTTTATTGCACCTGTCGTGCCAAATGCCAAAGTAAAAAACAAAAATCTTTTTTTCATCAAAAAAAACATGAAAACACCCCCACGCCCTTACCATAATAGAAGAATATGCGTACAAGAAAGGAATGCCGACCTCCAAACATCCCCTTCAATAAAACAGCATCTATCCACAAAAACTATCTAAAAAAATAGACAAACTATCCAGTTTTATGTTAACTTATCCTCATGAAGACCACCGTTATCTCCGTGCTTGGCACACAAAAAGACGCACATGGCGGCTACGGCCCCACCCGTTGGGACACCTGGCGCCCCACCATTGGCCTTGTCCAACAAGACACCCTGCCCATTGATGAGTTGCACCTCATCTTCAATCGCGAATTTTTACCCCTTGCCAACCGCATTAAAGAAGACATTGCCTCCGTCTCCCCTGAGACTGAAGTCATCTTTGACAATATTGAGCTTCAGAACCCATGGGACTTTGAAGAGGTCTATGAAAAATTCTATGACTACTCCAAAAGCCCCTGTTTCCATGAGGAAAAGACTGATTATTACATCCATATGACCACGGGTTCACACGTGGAGCAGATCTGCCTCTTTCTCTTAGCAGAATCCAGACACTTCCCTGCCAAACTCATTCAGACCACCCCGAAAGAGGGTCACGTCCGCCACTCCAAAGACCCCAAGGGCACTCACACGATCATTGATCTCGACCTGTCGCGTTATGACAAACTCGCCACGCGCTTTGAATCCGAACGTCAAGACGACCTTACCTTCTTAAAGCAAGGCATTGACACCAAAAATCCCGCCTTCAATAGGTTGATTGAAACGATTGAACGCGTTGCCGTGCGTTCAATTGACCCCATTCTCCTCAGCGGTCCCACGGGCGCCGGCAAGACCCAGCTCGCCAAGCAAATCTATCTCCTCAAGAAGCAAACGGGTAAAGTCAAGGGCCGCTTCGTCGCTGTCAACTGCGCCACCCTCGGTGGCGACTTGGCAAAATCTGCCCTCTTTGGTCATAAAAAGGGTTCCTTCTCTGGCGCGGGCACCGACCACACTGGCTTCCTAAAAGAGGCCGATGGCGGCATTATCTTCTTGGATGAGATCGGCGAACTCCCCTTAGAAGCGCAGACCCTTCTCCTTAAGGCAATCGAAGAAAAAAGCTTCCGACCCCTCGGTGCCACCGCCGATGAGACCAGCGACTTCCAGCTCATCTGTGGCACCAATCGTGATCTGGAAGCCGAAGTGCGTAATAACAAATTCCGTCGTGACCTCTTGGCACGTATCAACCTCTGGAGCTTCTGCCTCCCGGGGTTGGCCGCACGCCGCGAAGACATCGCCCCCAACCTTGAATACGAACTCAATCGTTACGCCTCCCGCACTGGAAAATTTATCTCCTTTAACAAACAAGCGCGCGAACGCTTTTTAGACTACGCCTTGCATCCCACCACGCAATGGGAGGGGAACTTCCGTGATCTCAATGCCATGGTCACTCGCATGGGAACCCTCGCCGATGGCGGTCGTATCACCTTAGACCTTGTAGAAGAAGAAATTGCGCGCGTCACCCCCACCCCCGCAGACCAAGCATCCGACGATGCCGAGACGCAGAGTCTCCTCGCCACCCACCTCGGCGCAGACTATGCCGAACAGTACGACGCCTTTGACCTCGTGCAGCTCGCCCACGTCATTCGCGTCTGCCGCACCTCAGACTCCATGGCAGATGCCGCTCGCAAACTCTATGCCGTCTCCATGCGCGCAAAAAAGTCGGCCAATCACACTGACCGACTCTCAAAATACCTCGCGAAATTCAACCTCAAATTCCGCTCCCTGCTCTCCTAAAGCTAGCCCACGCACTGCGTGAGTCCCCTCACGCACGATGTCCTTGCTTCTGTTTGCGCGCGTCAATCAATTGGAAGAAGGTCGCGATTAGCGTTCCAGAGATAGAGTGCCAAACGCAACTCACCGCCGCCGCAATTGCCGCCTCAGGGTGAAACGCGAAGTGATTCGTAGCCAGATTCGTGGCTAAACCCGCATTCTGAATCCCCACCTCAATGGCCACCGTGCGACGTTTGGCCAAAGGCATTCGCGCCGCCAAGGCGGCCAAATAGCCTGTACCATACCCTAAGAGATTGTGTAAAAAGACACCCACAAAGATGAGCAGGCCCGAATCAAAGAAGCGTGCGCCGTTATACGCCACGACACCGCCCACAATACAAGCAAAGGCAAGCACCGACACCCCAGGCATAACGCCACAAATCGCCTGATAACGGCTCGACTTCCCCCATAAGAGATTCGCCACCAATCCCAAGCCAATCGGCAAAAGGGTGACAATTAGGATTGATTTAAAGAGCGCCACCGCGTGAATATCCACGCGATTACCAATAAGGAGCACCATCAATAACGGCGTCAAAATCGGCGAGAGCAACGTCGAAACTGTGGTCATCCCCACCGAAAATGCGATATCCCCCTTACTCAAAAAGGTAATCAAATTCGAAGAAACACCCCCTGGTGAGCACCCCACCAAGACAAGCCCCACGGCAATTCCCGTTGGCAATTGAAAGAGATGAACCAGGCCAAACGCGAGCAAAGGCATCAAAGTAAACTGAGCACACGCACCGATTAATAAATCCACTGGTCGCTGAACCAACACTGCAAAATCCTGCGGCTTCAACGTCATGCCCATCGTAAGCATGATAATACCCAAAACCACCGTCTGCCAATCCCCCTTCACCCACATGAAGAGTTGGGGTTGCCAAAAGGTCACCACCGAAACCAAAATAATGATTGCAGACGTATACGTCGTCAAAAATGTTGCAGCCCGTTTGAGAAAGGTCATCATACCCATCAATCCACTCATCATATTCGCAGATCACCTGCGAACCATTCCAACCTCATTCCAAGGCATCCAAAGAGAAATACGGGGTCTATTCTCTCATAACCACCCCGCCTTGTCAAAAGAAGCCGAGGCTAAGCCGACTTCTAATGCAAACACCCTCCTAAACAACTTACAGAAAGACCCTGCGCAATCCTAAAACTAAAGCCTATCCCTTACTTCCCACCCAGAAACTGAACCACACATCGCATCGGCTTATCCAAAAAAATGTTGTAATCGCCACCTAATCCCATCTCTTTAGCCGCTTCTGCCCATACCATTCCACCATAAAAACACCATTGGATGGTATCTTTTTCTGGAATTGCATAAACTGCAACGAGACTTGGGATTTTATCCCATTCGCGTATTGTTTTTTCAAAGAGTGCGACACCGCGTCTCAAGGGACATATACGCAAATCTACGCAATTTTGAAATGGTGGAATAGCAGCCGTTCTCCAATACGGCTTTTTTTCAGTCTGTCGTTCTAACAAGAGCGTTTTCTCACATCTAAAGACAAAAACACGATAGAGTGTTTTATCCAACTCCGTCCTATAGACGACCTCACAAAAGAAGTACATTTGAGAGGCCTTCCTATCATAGAAATGTCCACACCCTATGATCTTGTGCTGACCTAAAACCGCATTTTCAACTGTTTTACCAACGACCTCTATTGCATCAATTAAGAAATGACTACCCACAATAAATGAAGACGACTTGTCGCTCATCATCTGTCGATATGCTGACCAATCTAACATCGCCCCCTCACCCAAGGCAATGCTTACACCTACAAGCAACCATACGACAACTATCCTCAACAATTTCATTCTTACATCCTACCAAAAATTACCAAAAAACAATTGTTTTATCAACTTCAGACGATAGTGTATGATTCTTTCTGTAAATTGATTTCAGAGGAGAAGAGGTCTTGGAGACAGGACGTAACCCAAAGAAAGCACCTACCATCCCCCGAACACCGAGCACCAAACCATGGCAAAGCCACATTCTTCTCTTCACACACACTAAAAGTGTAGCAAAACAGAGCAAAGTTGTCAAATCGTCATTTTAGGTAGACATGAAATTGAAAAATGCACAATGTATTTGCGCAGGTAAAAAGGTGAAGTCAAAGAAGATAGTTCAACAGTCAAGGAAAATGAAGGGAGACATCTCTACGCCCCCCGGGGGGCGGCGCGGAAAAATGAAAAATGTCAGTATTCCTGCT
>JAZUPT010000040.1:0-9413 GCA_045605345.1 Candidatus Spyradenecus sp. | reverse complement strand
TTAACAAGGAGGTTACGATGCATCCAAAGTATCAACAAGCTGATTTATTAACAAAAGAGATTTATAATTCAGCCGAAGAGGTCTTGCGCGTTATTGGCCCTGGCTTATTAGAGTCGGTTTATGAGCAGTGCCTTTGTCGTGAACTTGAGTTGCGTGGTCATTCGGTCGCGAAAGAAAAACGAGTCACGATTGACTATAAGGGTTATGTATTTGAGCACCTTCTCCGAACGGATTTGATAGTTGATGATTGCGTGGTTGTTGAATTGAAATCTGTTGAGGGGAATATTCGACCTGAATTTAGGTTGCAGGTATTGTCCTATTTAAAATTGATGAATATCCCTCTAGGACTCATCATTAACTTTGGCGCCACATCGGCCTCACGTTACAAGCGTGTCATTTTGAGAGGGGCTGATGATGGTATGCCCTCCGCGTACAACGAATGAAGCTAATTGGAGTTGGTAGAAGCACGATCAAGCATCCACGGGGCCGCAGGCCATCGCGCCGTGGTGCGGTTGTGCGCCTCGCGTAGTTCGCGGAAAACTACACTGGCAGTGCATCATGTTGGCAGTGCTTGCTATTCGCAGACTCTCGCTGACGGAGCACGGATATGTGCCAAAGCGACAATGTCGCAGTTGATAGTTCCAAGTTCGCTTCGCTTGCAGTTGAGAGTTGATTGTTGTACTCGCTTCGCTCGACTTATGGTTTACAACATGAGCAGCGAGCACGACTGTGCGACTCGTGAAAAACACACTAGTAGTGCAGCGTGAAGCGCTTAACTCTGAACTTCGAACCCCAGTGAGCGCAGCGAACGAAACTAACATCTGCGTCGCAGGCGCAAAAATAAAAGCGCCCTCTTGTTGCAACAAAGGGGCGCTTTTATCTTGTGCAGACGCTTGTTTAGTCGTCGTCAGAAGTGAAGGCGTCATCTACGGGACGATCATCCGGGGAGAGTTCCGGCACGGGAGCCGCGGCGGTGCTATCCACGGTAAAGACTGCCTGGCGGAGTTCTTCCTTGGGCTCTTCCGTCTTTGTCGCACGGGGGATGTAGGTGGCGGCAGAGTAACCATAGCGAGTTTCATACTTGCCGAAGCCACCCCAACGGCCGAAGTCGACATTGTTGACCACGACGCCGAGGAGACGTGCGCCCACTTCCGTCAAGCGGCGAGAGGCGAACTGGATGGGCCCGAAGCGGGTCTTATCCGGGGTTGCCACGAGAAGGACGGAGTCCACGAGGTTAGCGAGCACGATCACGTCACCGACAAGGCCGAAGGGCGGGGAGTCGATGATGATGTGGTCGTAGTTGGCGCGTGCCCATGCGAAGAAGTCAGTGATGATATTGGTACCCATCAACACAGACGGCGAGATGGAACGCGATGCGCGAGAGTAGACCACATCAAGGCTCGGCACTTGCGTCTGCTGGGGCAGGGAGGCAAAGAGCGAGGAGTCGTTGCGCGCAAGGATGTGCGGCAACGAGGGGAAGGAGTCCACTTCGCGACCAAAGACACCTGCCAAACGCGGACGGCGCATATCAAAGTCCACGAGCAAGGTCTTCTGGCCAGACTGCGCATAGGCGATGGCGAGGTTGGTCGACGAACAGGTCTTACCTTCGCCCGGCTGGGTGGACATCACGAGGATGGCCTTGGTTACGTCATGGTAACGCGGGGAGTCAAGGAGGTTACGGAGACCAGCCATCGATTCAGCATACTGCGAGAAGGGGTCGTCGTGGGTGGTGAGTGCGACCTGTGCACGCTGTTTGCGACGCAAGTGCGGGAAGACGCCGAGCGCCTTCAAGCGGAGGCGCTGTTCGATATCGGTCACGCCCACGAGCTTATCTTCCATCTTATCGAGCAAGAGCACGAAGAGGGTGCCGAAGACAACACCAATTAAGATGCCCGCCGTGAAGACGATGTAGGGATTGGGGCTGACCGGCTTTTCGGGAATCAATGCCTCGCGGACGAGCTTAATGGTGGCCGCATTTTCGTCTGCCTTAAGTTCTGCCACGCGGACGCGAGCCTGAAGGTCGGTAGCCTTCTGCACTTCAATTTCGCGGGCACGTTCAAGCTGTTGGATTGCCATTTCGGCAGAGATGATATCCGTGTCGAGGGTCACGAGACGGGCGCGGAGGCCAGAGGCTTCTTCCACGACAGGCTGACGCTGACGTTCAAGGAAGCCCAACTGAGCCTTGCCCGTGTCATAGGCACGCTGAGCGGTTTCAATGAATTGTTCGCGATAGACCTCTTCCTCGCGTGCTTTGAGCTTCACGTCGGGGTGATTTTCGGTCAAGCGGGTGAGGAGGGTCTTCTTGGCGATGGCGGCTTCTTGCCAACGTTGGAAGGTGGTCGAGATTTCTGCCGAGCGCGGAATGGATTCGGGCAGGGTGCCGAACTTGGTGGGATCTTCCTTGATGACTGCCAATGCGGCGAGCAATTCAGATGCTTGCGAGATTTCGCTTTCAAGGGTGTTAGAGCGGGCTTCAAGGGCATTGAGGCGGCTCTGGGTCGATTCACGTTCGCGCTTGAGTGATTCAATCTGACGGCTCTTGCGCAAGTCAAGCAACTGGGCATCCATCTGTGCGAGGATGTGCTCTTCATTATCCAACATCGCCGTGAGCCACGCTACCGCAGTTTCGGAGGTTGCCTTATTCTGTTCGCCCATGAAGGTCTTACAGGTGGTGATAATTGCGTTGGCAAGGTCGGTCGCGAGGGCTGCATCCTTAGCTGTGACGATCACCTCAACGAGGCGCGACTGCGGGACGAGCTCCATCTCCATGTTTTCACGAAGAATCTCAAGCAGTTCTTCGGTGGAGACCGCCGAACCGCTGTGCTCGGTGCGGTAGAGGTCGATAATGGCCTTATGCACGGCTGGCGTGTTGAACTGTTCGCGGCGGGTATTGAAGACTTCCTTGAGCGGGGTGGCCGAAGAATAACCGCCCCCTTCATCGGCATATACCTGACCTTGAATCAAGGAGGGACCACGAACGCTCATTTCGTAGTAAGCCGTTGCTTCCCACTTGGTCGGGAGAAGCTGGAAGATGACGAATGCGGCAAGAAGACCCAAGATTAAGAAGACGAAAATCGTCATCCAGTGGCTTGCGCAAACGCGCAGGATGCGACCGATACTAAACGCTCCAGAACCATCATCTGTATTCGGTGCACCATAGGCGCTGCCGCCATAGGCATTGCCACCGTAGGCGCCACCACCGTAAGCCTGACCGCCATAGGCGGGCGCACCATAAGAGCTCCCACTGCCCATGGTCTGAGGGGTGTAGCGATGGTAATAAAGGCTACGCCCTTTTTGATTGTTGTTGTCCGACATGCTCAATCAATCCTTTCAAAAACAACGCATCTTCACGTCACCGGGGACGCGGCATCCATCCGCCCATACAGGCGCAAACCAAAAGAAATACACCTAAGACTGCCGGCGCGTGCAACGGCGTCCCAAAGGTTGCCAAAATCAACGTGCTAACGACACCGACAAAGGAGCCGCCAAATACAACGATATAACGAAGGCTATAGTGACGGCGGTTGCTCTGATTGTACTCAACCCAACGCATCAAGCAGCGCCCCAACATCGCCCCACCAGGCAAGAGGAGTAAGAGGGAGCCAATCATCCCACAGTCGGTGAGCAGGCGCAGGAAATCGCAGGGGAGCCCATTGCCGCCAGATTTCCAATAAGACCAATTGAGAGCACCTTTCACGAAAAAGCGTGCATAGTGTTGGAAGCTCTCGGGACCATTGCCCAACATCGGATCAGTGGTAAAGACCTGCATGGCGAGGTTTGAGCGGAAGGTCCATTGGGAGAAAAAGGTACTTAAGCGATCTGCCCATAACTCCATATTGAGTTCCGGACGGAAGGTGTCCGCGCCAGGCGTCAGAATGAGACCGAACCCAATAGCAAAGAGAATGGGCAGCAATAGGGCGCAACGCCATACAAGGCGCGGATGACGTCCACTCGCGTTGATTGCGATCAAAGCAAAGAAGATCCAGCCGAGCGCAATGACCGCGGCAAAACAAACCGTCACTGCGGGGCCGAAGGCGAAGATGCCGAAGAAGTTGAGCAACGCCGCTGCATAGGCCACCGTCATGGTGCGCGGGTGCCCTTCCAAGAAGGTTTCGCCAGTAATGCCGAGCGCTGTGCAGCCTGCGAGAATCCACAGCACGGCCACGTTATAAGGTCCTCCCACCCAATCAAATGTAGGCAGCGCTTCGGAGAAGAGCGCGGTCATGCTCCCAAAAAGGGCAAGTAAACCTGTCATCAGCGTGACGCCGATGAGCGCAAAGAGGCGTTGCTTACGCGGAAGTGCGCATCGAACGGTGACAGCGATGGCTAAACCGCCAATTAACCCTGTGAGGAAGGGGACGCCCTGCGCAGGCTCAATGGAGGAGGGGAAGAACCGGAGCGGAGGCGTAGAGAAGACCCACCGCTTGAGTTCGGAGGCATACTCCAAGGCGCGCGGACCATTGCAGAGTTGGATACCCACAAAGACCACTGCGACGATTGACATCCAAAGCAACGCATCATTGCGCATTGCCAAGGAGACGCGTTGGCGAGCGATCCAGAAACTTTCGCCGCGGAAGACCGGTGGCAAACAAAGCGTGAAGAGGAGGAGCGACACAACACTCCAGAGCGTTAACCCCACCGAGGGAGCGGGATTAAAGCAAAGGGTGCCTGCGGTCACCAAAAGGTGGGCAAGCACCCAGTACTTTGTTAAAAGTATCCGAATCACAGGAGGATGCTCACCTTATTAGAAACGGAAGGAGAGACCGAGTTCGCAGCGGACATTATCCTTGCTGTTGCCACCATCATACTCATCCTTCGAGTAGGCAAGGCGCCCATAAAGGGTGGCGAACTCGTTGAACTTGTAGTAGGTGCTTGCAGAGATCTGGTAGTAGGTGCGATCCGTATCGCCTGCGCCCGCGCCTGCATCTTCATGCTGTTCAAAGTTGTAGCGGAGGTCCAAGCGGGAGGAGATGATGTCGGTCCACTGGAAGTTGGCTGCCGCAGTGATGGAGTGGTTGAACACATAATAGCGTTCCGACGCGCCATAACCTGCGTATTCAGACTCATAACGAGAGCTGGCCGCGAGCGAGAGGGTGATCTTACGGGTCAAACGGTAAGAACCGCTGATGTTGTAAGCAGGACCAAAGGCGGTGTCATCCACGTAGCCGCTGTAGTCATACATCGTCACACCGAGCATTGCGGAGTAGGAGGTGCGTTCGCTGATGTCGCCGCTGACACCGGTCATGAGGGTGTAGGAGATGGAGTCATCGCCATCATCCGGACGGTCAAGCGTTGCACCCAAGGAGACATCCCAGTAGGTGTGTGCGCCAATTGCCTTACCCCACATGCCGTTGATGTTGAGCGCGTCAGAGACCTGCTTAGCACCATCCAACTGCTTCGTGCGGCGCCAACCAGTACCGAGCGAGAGGTGCCACTTCTTGGCTGTGTAACCCAAGGCAGCGTTGAAGTTGTAGTTTTCGGTTTCGTCCTTGTCAATTGTGCCAGGGCGAGTCGGGTCGCCAGTCCAATAGAACTGGTCATCTTCCGAACGCACGTAAGCGCCCGTCACGGTCAAGCGGGTGCGTTCATTGAGCTGCTGCAACAACGAGAAGTTGATGCCGTAGGAGTCGCTATCGCCACCCTTATTGCTATCAAAGGCACGTTCCATCGTATAGAAAGCATTCATGCCGAGGGTGGTGCGCTTTGCATTGTACTGAATTGCGAGTGCGGGCTGAACACGCCACATGAAACCAGATTCTTCATGGCTGTACGTGTCATTCATATTCGACTCCCAAGTGATACCGGCGTTGACCGTCGGGGAGACGACTAACTTACCAGCGCAGAACTTAAAGCCGGGCTGGTGTTCAGAACCTGCGAGCGCCGTGGTGCTCAAGAGGCAACCACAAAGAAAGGCGGCGAAAAGGAGAGGTTTCTTCATTCGTATATCCTTAAAGAGGAGGGAGGTCGATTACATGGTGCGCTGGTTGCCGTAGGAGGGGCTGGGATCCGGGAGGAACTCAGGGCGCATAGCGGGGGTGTTCGGGGCGGCTTCGCCAGGTGTTGCGTCCGGAGCGCCGAGACCTGGCAAGGTGCCGATGTTCGGGTCATCTGCACGTTGTTCAGGATCGATAGCGTCCCATTCATAGATGGACATGTGCATTGCGTCAATGGTCATGCCCTGAACATCCGTGGAAAGACGTGCAATGAGCGGCACCTTTGCTTCGGGATCTCCCGCGGGGTCGGTAGCGGTCACGGTTGCGGCAGGTTCCGGTTCGAGATAGTCCGTTTGAGCGGCAGGAGCGGACGGCAAATCTTCTGCGGGAGCTTCAGCGGAGGTTTCTACTTTCGGTTGGACGACGTTACCTGCATCCGGGTCAGCAGGAGTGGGCTCAACGGCATCCACGCCCGCAGCGGCTGCGATGACGTTAGCGTTGTTGCTTTCCGACGCGGCGATGTAAGTGCCCGCTGCTGCCTGCATTGAGGCTGGAAGTGCGGCGATCAAAGCGCTACGCGTGCGCTCAGGATTATTAGAGGCCTTGGAGAAGGCGGCCGCAAGAATGCTAACGCGTAAGGTCGGCGAATCCGTGCCCGAGGCGATAATGTACTCAGAAGCGCTTGCGATGAGCTTGGTGGCGAACGCATCAAACTGTTCGTCGCTCATGCCATTGAGCTTCTGGCCGAAGTTATTCGTGGCGAGCAAATCAGAGACACCCTGGAGATTGGTCACAGGCGTGGAGTTGAAGATTTCTGCGATTACAGCCAGTGCACCACCGCTACGAGCACCTGCGATGAGGGCGCGTGCTGTGGTGGTCAGCGCCTGCGTCTTCGCCGTTTCATCTTCAGGACGGGCGGCCACTGCTTCAATAATCTGACGAGCATAGTCTTGGCGCTGCTTGGGCTGAAGTGCCGCAGTAGCAGTGCGAATGGCCTGAGGCGTAAGATCGGCCGCCGTCAGTGCTGCACAAACAACACCCGCGCCAAAGAGCGCAGCAACAGCCAAAAGCATAACTTTATTCATAGGTTACTCACTTTCTGGATAAAACTGAACTTACCAATTGCTTTCCGGCACATAAAGCACGTCGCCGGGCATAAGGAGAATGTTCTGATCGGTTGCACCACGACGACCGATGCGCTCGGTGTCAATGGTGACCTGCTGACGCGTGCCGTTGGCAAGGTTACGCGTGAGGCGAACACTGTTGATATTCGCCCACTGACCCATGCCGCCAGCCAATTGCAATGCTTGCATCACGGTCAAGTCGCAAGTCTGCGGAATGTCAACCACACCTTCTCGACCAACGCATCCCGTGACTAAGACCGAACCATACGGCGAGGACCCGCCTTCACTCATCGGCACATAATAGACGCTAACGAGTGGCTCAACATAATACTCACGATAACGCTTGGTAAGCTCTTCCTGGAAGGCTTCAATGGTCATCCCCGCGCAGGGAACGCGGTCAATGTAGGGTAAAACGATGTCCCCGCCAGCCGAAACTTCCATCACCTCTTCCTTCATAACAGGTTCGCCAGAGGCCAAAACGGAAATTCGCACCTTCACACCAGTGCGCAATTGAGGGACAATCACACCCGGTTGCAACTGGTCTGCGGTGACACGCAAGGGCCCATCCACAGATTCACATCCGCAGAAAGCCATCAAAGCAATCAAAATAATCAAACAAAATCGGTGCATTTTTTCTCCATAGAAAACAGCACAATAACTATATCAATTTTGCCATTGGAATTGCAACCCTCCATGCTGAAATCCCCCGCTAAAGAAAAGGGTGATAGACAGAGGGGATACCTTTCCACCCCTTAAATAATAGACTTTATTGCTTTTAAATGATAATGCGCGGGCTTAAAAATTTTTTAGGGGAAAGAATTAAAAAACCGCCGGAAAGTAAAAACTGCGTCATTGGTCGACCTTCATTCCGTGAGAAGAAGTACGATGAAATCAAGGCCGATTCACTTGGGTTGGCACGCGGGAAAGGTGATGGGAAGGGATGGCTCAGAAAAGAAAAATGCCCCCGAATGCGAGGCATAAGGAGGCATTTGTGACGGTTCTCGTACGATGATTAGTGGCAGCAACATCCACACCCTGGACCATGTGCATGTCCGCACTGTGCCGCATGGGCACATCCCTCGCCAGAGGAGGAGGATTTTGCCGCGAAGGTCGAAAATGCCTTTTTGAGCGTTTTTCCTTCGCAGGAAGGACAAGCCACCGGGCGATCACGCAACGTACGAGCCAAGTATTCAAAGCGATGACCGCAATCGGCGCAAGAGAATTCGTAGAGCGGCACGGGAGCACCCCTTACTTATTGATTGCGCTGACCACCGTGTCAACGAGCCCATAGGCGCAAGCCTGCTCCGCCGACATGAAATTGTCACGTTCCGTATCCTTGAAAATCTGCTCAAGGGGTTGACCCGTGTGCTTGGCGATGATTTCGTTGAGCGTCTGCTTCATGCGCTGAATTTCAGCCGCCTGAATCTGGATGTCGGTGCACTGACCCTCTGCGCCACCAAGGGGTTGGTGAATCATGATGCGTGCGTTGGGCAATGCATAACGCTTCCCCTTAGCACCCGCCGTCAAGAGCACTGCGCCCATGCTCGCCGCTTGGCCAATGCAATACGTTGCCACATCACAAGAGAGGAACTGCATGGTGTCATAAATTGCCAAGCCTGCAGTCACCACACCACCCGGCGAATTGATGTAAAGCGAAATATCCTTCTTCGGATCCTGCGACTGCAAAAAGAGCATCTGTGCCACGATTGCATTTGCCACTGCATCATCAATTGGACCACCCAAAAAGATGATACGATCCAATAACAGACGAGAATAAATGTCATACGAACGCTCACCCCGAGCAGTCTGTTCCACAACATAAGGAATCAACGTGTTTTGTTCTGCCGTCATATAAACCTCCATTTAATAATTAAAGCACGTAGTATACCACAGAAACCACCTCCACTTACCTTCTCCCGCCGATTTTTTACACTTGCTCCGCTTGCGGGTGAAGGCTGGTTGTCATCTGTTGACTGTTAGCTGTTTGGTCGCTTCACTCCCTAGCGTTTTGAGTTAGCGCTAACGCGCTGCACTGCCAGTGTGTTTTTTACCGCTATCTACGCTATACGCACGACCGCACCACGGCGCGATGGCCTGTTGACATAGCTCCTTCGGACTTCGGCCCCGTGGATGCTTGCTCGTGCTTCTACGAAGCGTGATTTTAACGCTATAGCAAAAATCTTTGTGTTAACAAGAGTATTTTAGTAGTATTTCGTTAACAAGGAGGTTACGATGCATCCAAAGTATCAACAAGCTGATTTATTAACAAAAGAGATTTATAATTCAGCCGAAGAGGTCTTGCGCGTTATTGGCCCTGGCTTATTAGAGTCGGTTTATGAGCAGTGCCTTTGTCGTG
>JAZUPT010000039.1:0-23542 GCA_045605345.1 Candidatus Spyradenecus sp. | reverse complement strand
CCCCTCACACACCATCCCTCTCGCCCCACCTCGGCGCCCCGCTTCTGCTTCTGTGACAGTCAAACCCTCGGCTGGTGAGGACTGCAGGCGGCTTTCAAGCCCACCTTCCATACGGCCGTGAACAGTTAAACCCAAAAAGGTTCTGCGGCCTTCGCTCCGCGAAGGCATGGCCCTCGAGAGACCGCACTCCCACAGCCTCACCGCCCCCTCGCGAAGCCCTTCTGCTCCACCTCTTCACCACCCGCCCTCCAAAGAGACACCAAACGACGGGGGACACTCCCGCCCCCCTCGCGCCGCCCCGCACGAAGCATCTCTCTCCCCTCTTCCACCTCCCCTCTCCCACTGCCCCCATTCTCTTTAGATAAAACAAAGCGGCACACCGTGTGGTGTGCCGCTTGTGTTAATTGAGGACTTGAATTAGTCGAGAGACTCAGTCATCGGGGTAGCCGAGAGGATGACCTTGAAGAAGGTGGCCTGTTCGGTGCCATTGATGATGGCTGCGGAGGTCGGGATCTCAACCGCGGGAGTCTGTTCGCCAGCGACCTTCACCTCTGCGAGCTTGGTCCAAGTACCACCGAGGGTGGCGGCACCATAGACGGAGTAAGTTGCAGAAGTATTCTTACCTTCAGCGAAGAGTGCAGAGAGGTCGTAGATGTCGCCATCGAGACCAACCGCACCGGTAACCGCCCAGTTCAAGGTGATCACATCGCCATTGAAGGAGATCTTATTGACGGTGAGGCCATAGGACTTCACACCCTGTTCGATGAGATTGAGTGCAACGTCATTACCGAGGAGGTCAAGAAGTTCCTTCGCGGCGGCGGCATCGTCCACACCTTCAACCTTAACAGCGCCATTTTCATCAGGTTCGCCCACAACGGTCAAACCATAGAGCTGAGCACCGAATGAGGTGAGTGCGAGGTTACCATCAATATCCGTGGTCCAGATTGCGGCGCTCTGCTGGAAGTCAGCGAGAGAACCACCGAAGGTGTTGCACCAACCGCTATTGGTAGAACCATCAGGCAGGAAGCTATCAGACTTCTTACCACCCTGGAGCCATTCCCAAGCATCGGCGAGCTTGTCATTATCCGTATCCACATCCTGGATGTAGAATTCGGCATTCCAAGCGGCACCACTCGAGAGCGGCGTAACGGCGAGCGGATCGAAGTAGAAGCCGCCAACGGCATCCAAGCCCTGCGTAGCATAGCCCCAAGGTTCCCAAGCATCGCGCTTACGGTTGCCATTCAGGTCAAAGTACGCCAAGAGGTAAACCGGGCGATTGGTGGCCAAGCCACGGAGTTCCACATCGAAGCGCGTGGAGAAGAATTCATCCTTCTCTTCGCCTGCGACCATAATCTTGGTGGTCTTATCCTTCACCATCTTCACGCAACGGTTCAACTTCGGGAAGTCTGCCAATTCAGGATCGGTCGTATCATCATAGACCAAGACATCCGTCGTCGACGCGACCGGGTTACCATTGAAGGAGCCCGAGTAGTGTGCTTCCACAACGAGACTTCTGTAACCAAATTCCGCAGGCGTACGGAGCACACCATTGTAACGGATGCGCGTACGGACATAGTAGGAATCCTGGACATTGAAGGATGTATCGCGTGTGGTACCTTCAAGTTCGGCAAGGTTTTCATCGCCGGAAGCATTCAGCTGAATCTTGAACTTTCCGCTCATCTTCTTCGGCTTGCCGCAGTAAGGCTTGAGCGTAAGTTCGTAGCTGTACGAGCCGTCACCAAACAGAGCGGTGCCTTCGGAATTGATTTCACCAATGCCGCGCGGCAACTTATAACGGTAGACAAACTGTTCCACAGCACCTGTACCAATGGCCGTTGCCGAAGGCGTGACACCGCGGATGCCCGTCTTGTTGAAGACCGTCTTGGACTCTGCGTCACCAGCGCCATTCGCCGTCTTGCGAATGATCAAGTCGAACTGAGGCACCTGGATATTGCTCTTCCATTCGAAGGTCAGTTCCGTATTGTGCACGAAGACACCACCCACAGGGCTGACCATTGCCGTGCTTGCATCATCAAGCGTACCAAAAGCATTGGTCACCACTGCGATGTTGTAAGGTTCACGTTCAGACCAACTTGAGCTTTCTGCCATCGTTTCAGGCAAGAGATAGACCTTATAGGAAACTGCAACGAGGTCGCCACCCAGATCTGCGAGTCCGCCTGCAGTATCCGCATTGTTAAAGATGTCATCTTCAGTGAGATACGGCTTCTTCACATTGAACGGCTTCTGGAAGACCACTGCGCCAGGATTTTCCGTCGCAACCGTAGAACCAATGCGTTCGTACGCAGCAAGGAGCAGGTGATAATTCTGCTTGGTCGCGAAGAGCGACGGCTGCAACGGAGCATCCGTGGAGGGATTGATAATCGAGGAATTGTCACCTGCCACAACGTCGTTGTTTTCGTTTTCAGTCAACAACACGCCGAGGATTGCGTCCACGTCCAAGCGGACTGCGCCAGCAGGAGCCTGTTCAGAGAGCGCAACGTGAAGGACTTCATTGACCTGGTCAAAGCCAATCTCCACATCGTGCTGATCGGGCACACCTGCAGGTTCGCCGTCATTCCACTTGCCATTGCCATCAAGGTCAGCAAAGACGAAGAAGTTGTTCGGACCTTCCTTGACATGACCTTCGTCAGGGTTTACGAGCGTGAAGGTATTGGTCTGACCGGGCACCACACCATAGCTATAGGTGGCGACACCAACAAACTCGGTGCGGTCATAGACCGTAATCTTTCCTTCGTCATCTTGAAGCGAACCCTGTTCTGGCCAATCTTCTGTATTGGAGAAATCAAGCGTGAATTCACCCGTACGATAGTTCACCCAGCCGGCCTTAAGACGTGCATAGCCATCACCGACCTGTTCGCCATCGCCACCCACCCATGAAACTTCTTCCATGGCATAAAGTTCTGCCACGTCATTCACAGAGGTCGTATCGCTAAGGATATTGAAGTAACCATAGTCTTTTTCGTCCGTCTGGTCTTCTTCATACGGCGTATCCACCGCCATACGCGTGAACTTAATCTTGAGCGAGCCAGGCTTGATGTTACCAATGTGGAAGTAACCCGACATCACACCACGCTTCCAGGCGCCAATTTCATACTCAATCGTGTCGCTTCCCTGACCACCGGTCAAAGCGAGCGGCAAGTTGAAGGTCGCATCAGGGGCAGAGTTGTTGTTCTTCGCCGTGTAGGTGTGAACCACAATCTTCGCCTCTGCGGTTGCATTGGTGTACACATTCTGGTTGCCGAAGTAGTCCACGGTCATGCGCAATGCAGGCGTTGGCATTTCAAGCTGAATCTTACCCGTCTGCGAAATGGTCGTGGCCGCATTCGGATTGGTCGAGTGATAACCAGAGCGGAAGTTTGCACGCGCTTCAGCCCAGTTGCTCCAACCGTCATTATCCGGGTCAGCAGCAGCATCATTCGAGTCAACAGAGAGTTTTTCCGAACGATTCTTTGCTTCCCAATGATCTTCCATGAAGTCATTGTCCGTGTAGAGCAGACCAAAGGTGGGTGCACCACGACGGAACCACATCGGAATCTGGTAGTCCGGCACGCCGTTACCCACGGTGGAGTACTTCAACGGATTTGCGCTTGCGAGATGTTCTGCGTAGTTGGTGAGGAAGTCACCATCCTGATCGCCGTGCGGACCATTGATGCCTTCCGGATCTTCAGAATCGAGACCATAGTAATTTTCCCACCAGTTCGGCATACGATCGCCGTCGGTATCCTTCGTTTGACCAGCAGCGATATTCTGTTCGAGCCAATAACCGCCCTGAGAATACTGCTTGTCATTCAACTTCGAGCCAGCGTCCTTACCATCCTCATGGCGGAACCAATCTGCACCAGCCGGGCCCTCATTGGTCTTGTTGCCTGCGGACGGGTCAGTCGAGGGAGAGTTGTCCCACGTTTCACGTTCATACTTAGCGAAGACGTCACCGTAGACCAAGAGGTCTGTCGGCACCTGCGTAGTAAATGCAGGACGGGTGTAGTAGTCCTGAAGGTCGAAGAAGACCGTACCATGGTAACGATAAACATACGGGTTGCCCGTGGTCTTCACCTGATAGATTGGCGTCGTGGAGACTTCGTCACCAGCGCGATAAGGCGACCAATAGAAGGAGTCTGCCACCTTCAAGTTCTCAGCCTTACCAGAAGGCATCTTCAAAGCAGATTTGCCTTCCTTCAATTCAACTGGTGCGAAATTGTGATCATTATCACGCTGCACATCAGCCAACGGCAAGTGAGCCACCGTGTTATGTGCCAAGGGGACAAATTCCGAAATCGGAGCATCACCCGTGGCCAATGTCGGTGCTTCGGCTTCGCGGTTTTCAGCATACTGCACAGAACGCAAGTTCTTCGCAGCCGTCAAGGTGTAGTAAGAGGTGAAGAGGTCAGTTTCTTCAGGGAACTTACATGCGCTCAACGGATGATCAGTGCCAGCCGCAACAGCACCCTCAATCGCCTTCTTCGTTGCAAGGAAGCCCTTACGACGATACATGAAGGAGCCCGGCACTGTAGCGTCACCCGTGAGCTGATCGCCAGGGAAACGTTCCCAAGACTGCGAGTCTCCAGCAGTAGAGCCATCCGTACGCTTACCCGCGAGGAGGTCATTGAAGGTGTAAATGGCCAAAGGTTCGGTCGGCGTATTCGCTTCATAGTAACCCATGCCGTTCTTGCGAGCAGTAAACGCATTCAAGCGCATTGTCAACAATTCCGTCTGGGTCAAATTACGGCTACACGCTTCTGCAATCTGAGCCATCGTACGAGCACCATTCCAAATACGCACTTCATCAATGAAGCCCTTGAAGCCATTCATGAAGTAGGTTTCGAATGTGCTATTGTCTTCAGGATCGCCGAGGTCCGCGAACCACGTCTGAGCGGCGGTTGCGCCCACCATAATCGGTGCCTTACGATAGGTCATACGAAGGACATCTTCCTTAATGTAGACCGAGTAGACGCCATTTGCAGGAATCAAACCGCAAGAATCTGAACCCGATTCCACACCGTTCACGTACAAGACCAAGCGTGCTCCATCATACGTCACTGCGAGATGCGTCCAAGGCCATTCCTCTGCATTCGCTTCCTTGACGATAGCCTTACCAGCGACCACCGTCGGAGAGGCTTGAGGCACTGCAACAGGCGTACCCATTTCAGTTGTGCCTGCACCCGTGTAGTAAGTGAAGGGGAAGAGGCCGTCAACGCCATCCTTCTTTCTCAAACCGAGAACGAAGTTGTGACGAAGCGCTTCAAGCGTAGCTTCTTCCGAGTCATTTGCACGCCAAGGACGGTCAATCAAGATGACATCCTGCGTCGCCTGAACGCCTTCAGGCTTGACCCAACATTCAACCGTGAAGGTCGTGAGCATCTGCGGACCGAACTGCGTATCTTCCATCGTCTGGAGGACACCCTTACCACCGAAGTAAGCAGCCTGCTGACGGTACGGCGAACGAAGCGTCTGAGGATCGCCACGGAAGATACCATTGGAGGTGAGTTCCACCAAGTCGCTGATACCATCACCGTCGGTATCATAACCTTCGTTAATTTCATAAGGCTGACACGATTCGCCCGCAGTAGGAGCATTGTCATTCGGCTTGCTCACAAACGGGAGTGCATCAATAGCGCCCAAACCAGCCTTTACAAGGTTTGCATTCTGGCAACCATAGAAACGAGCCACGAAGGAGTTCGTATTGGTTGCGTCCGTCATCCACAATGCAGAGGGGTCAGTACCATAATGTGACGGATTGGAGGTCACAGGATTGACAGCTTCTTCACTGTTCAAGAGACCGTCACCATCAGGGTCTGCCTGCGGCAAACCTGCCATCCAAGGATAAGCATAGTAGTCATAGCCCGTCGGAGACGTATTCGAAAGCGCCTCATTACCAAAGGCATTGACTCCTGCATGCTTGATTTCTTGATAGCAGACATTCGCATTGGAAGTGCGCGGCTGCTTGAAATCAATCATGGCATCGATAACGTCCAATTCCATGGATTCTGCAGAATGAGAAGAGTTTTCGATATCACCCAAGAGCGGATTCAAACCGTGGAAGACTTCAAAGTAGTCATCCATACCGTCATGGTCGGTATCTGCAACCAAGGGGTCGGTCGTCGGCAAGCGGCTATCGCGCGGAAGCTTGTTCGCACCCAACACCGTCTCTTCGGTAATGGGCGTACCCAAGAAGACCGTACCCTTTTCCTTACGTTCACGGAAAGACTTCACAGGCGAATGCCAAGAAGTCGGCATCATGCGAAGCGTTTCGCCATTGAAACCACCATTGAAACCACGAATCGCATTACGATAGCGTTCCTGAATGAGCGGATTCGTCGAAGTAGCGACAGCTTCTTCGTAAGCCTTCGGTTCGTCAACGACATTGTCGAATGCATTGCGCAAATCATCTGTGTAGGTAACACCCGAAATCGCGGTCATTTCGCCATAGACCGTATTGATTGCCACTGTCGGAGCAACAGCCTTCACGGCTACTAAGATCTGATTCTTACGAGCCGCCCAAAGCTTCTGCGTTTCGCCACCATCCTTGAGCATTTCGGTTAAGATTGCTCCCAAGTTGCCTGCGTTAGCATCCAGAGCCAAGTCCTTCAACAAGCCATCAATGTTCATCACCAAACCGCGAATCTGGCGAATAGCCTTGTCACGATCAAGGTCCTTCGCCGGATTAACAAGACGATCGATATTTGCGGCGACCAACATACGACGATACGAAGCATCAAGCTGAAGCAGTGCAGACTCAAGCGCGAGAACGCGATTCTGAGCAATCTTGAACGAGTGATCATTTTCGAGTCCGTCCTTAACCTCAGCAAGCTCGTAAGCTTCAAGCTGAGTCGGCGAGGGGAAGATGATGGAGCTTGCCCAAATGGCGTTGAAAGCGGTCGTGATTGAATCCGCTGCGCCAGGCATCATCTGCTGCTTCCACTGCGTATACTGGGTCTTATTCTCAACACGTGAAGAGACCGCCATGCCATAACCCAACGGATTTACATAGAACGGTGCACCTTCAAGCGTAAGGATGTCGCCAATTAACGTACCCTTTCTTGCGAATTCAATCGAACGCACTGCGACAGGGTTTACCAAGTCTGTGGTCGGAGAATAGAGGTCAGGAAGTTCAATCCATTCCAACTTACCAGAGATTTCCGAGTTTGTTTCAGACCTTTTGCCAAGATCTTCCTTATAAAGACGTGCCGCGGCAGGACTGAGGTCATAACGCAAATGACGCATCGTGGAAACAAGATATTCCTGATAGTTCGTCAAACCGTCATGGTCATAGTCAAAGTCGTATTCAGTGAACTCACCATCAAAGCCAGTAATGGTCGGATCGGGAGCACCAGAGATACCAATGGTTTCGCCATTATAAGAAACGGTGCCAAAGTTTGGCGTGGGCTTCACGAAATACGCGCATTCCCAAGTATCGGACATGCCATCGCCATCCGTATCCATCGCGTTGGGGTTACAACCACCACCAATGAGAGCATTCCAGTCTGGGCTACCGTAAGTGTATCTACCTTCGTCTAGATCCAAGATACCGTCACTATCCGTATCTGGATTCCAAGGATCGGTCGGTAAAATCTTATTTGTCCAACGATTTGTGTACTCATCAGAAGTCAACTGAGCACCCCACGGGATTAATGACCCAGGATCCAATGCTTCCAAAGCACGCAAATCTTGAGCGATTAAGTTACCTGCTGCACACGCGAATTCTTGCGCAACACTCATGCCATCCGCGTCATAATCCTCTACTCCAGACAGATCACGAGGATTTGATGGATCAAGGTTAACATAGAGCTGCCAACCGTCAGGAACACCGTCACCATTTGTATCGGCATTCAAGGGATTAAGCGGGTACAGCAACTCGTTACGGTGCGAAGAGAAGAATTCTTCACGAGAGGAGAACTTCTTCGTATTCACTGCAGCAAAGCTCAACTTCGGATAAGAGATGAAGCTCTGCGTCATGCCATCTCTCAAAGCCGTAGCAGGGTTAAAGCCAAAGGCTCGATAGACTTCATGGTCACGCAAGCGAATCAACTTCCCTGCGACAGCCATCATTAACGGATTTTCATTAAGCCATTCCGTTTTAGCCTTCACTTCATCCGTGAAATCTTGAACTTCAGCGATATTCGATTCATCGCAAACCGTTGCATTGGCAGACAAACCGGTAAGACGAAGCACCTTCTTTGTTTCGAAGTCATAGTAATGAGGCGTTTTCACCTCATTACCCTCTGCATCCGTAGAAACCAAGTTCATGGGGAAGAGGTGATGATAGTCGCGATCCTCTTCAACCACTGCATAAGCGAAGTAGTCTTCGTCAGGATTGAGCTCTGCATCACCACCATTGAGCGGATCTAAGCCTTGCAGAATTTCCCAACCGTCGGGGATCCAGTCATTATCAGAGTCACAGTCAATCGGATTGCTACCCACAGCCAATTCTTCGACAACCAGAATGCCATCATTATCCAAATCACCGTAAACATCCATGTCGATGACTTCAAATGGATCAAATGCATTCATCACGTCTTCAACACGGATGGGCTCCCAATAATTACCCTTACCGGCAGAAACGGGGTTGACCGCACCCTCACGATAACGCGTGCTGCCGTCAAGAGTAGTACCTATCGGCTCAAAGTCACCATAGACTGCGCCTTCACCTTGTAAATCTGGATCAAAGTCATTCCTAAAGCGACGACCCATGGTGAACTTTTCAACCGTCCTGTAACGGACATCCCTATTCCAAGGATTAGCGTGATCGCGATTACGAATATCAATTGCAGGCCAGAGGTCAGTATTCAACTGAACACCATCCTTGTTTGCAAAGACAGAACCGTAAGCAATGCGGGATGCATAGTACCAGAAGAAATATTCTGCACCATTCTTGATACCATCACCATCCGTATCTGCGGACTGACCTGCAAAACGATCCAACCAGGAGGTCAAACGCGGATCAATCATGCCACGGCTATCAGCGCGCATACGGAAGGGTTCGTCGAGGTAGATACCTGCGATGGCACGACCATCCACAAAGCGGTATTCACCACAGAACATCGCGCCGGACCATTCTTCCACGCGCGCGCCAAGCATTGCAGAATCAGAACCAGGCGTGGTGTTACCCTCTGCATCTGTTGCGTCAGCCTTCGTTATGAAGGGGAAGAGAGCGCCTTCTTCTTGAGAATGCGGAGTCCACTTGGCATCAAGCTCTCCGGTTGCATCATATTCTTCAACGTCTGCACCCCAGTGCTTGTAGAAGTACTTCATCTGTTCATAGCGAACGTCAGTCGGGTCGTCGACATAGACCATCACATTGTTCGAGCGATAGCGACCTGCGCCAGCCTGAATCGTGTTACCGCTATTATCCACGACATATGCCCATCCGTCAGCATCGACGGTTTCGGCATCATACGGAATCTTGTTTTCAACCGTGTAAGCGACATTTACGGGCTTACCCGTGATGATATTCGTCTGAGTAGACTTATTGTTCGAGAAGAGTTCAATCTTCTCCCATGCAGGCGTATACTTGCCCTTAATATCCACGCGACCAACATTGACCGTGTCAGGCGTGTCCTTGTGCTCAGGGTGTACGAGCACAACCCATGCAGGGATGGAGAGCCAGTTACCTTCACCGTCTGCAGCGTTCAATGCTTCATGGCGACCACGAATACGAAGCTTGTAACCGAAAGGCGTTGCGCCAGCTTCCGCAGCGCAAGAACCATTCAGGGCGCCCGTAGAATTGCCAAAGGTATAGGCTCCATCGCCAGCGCCGAAGCCAACGTACGGCAAGTATTCAGTGCCACTCGGAGAGTTATTCGCCACAGAGGTGGTCGATTCCACCAAGGATGCACGGCTATCAACGCCCATGTGCTTGAGCAACCAACCATCCGGCACGCCGTCCTGGTTGTAGTCACCCAGTTCGTACATGTAGGGATTCTGCGGATCTTTGAGCTTTGCTTCAATTGAGTCACCAGGGAGATATTCTGCCACGAAGATCGCGGAGAGCATGATATCCTGCCACTTCGTAGGATCCGTGGCTTCGCCTTCCTTGACATACGCACGATTGAAGGTCAACGTTTCTTCATAACGCTGATACTGCGCCTTTTCGCCAGACGGCAGGATTGTAGCGAAGTCTTCATCGGCATCCCACATGTAGAAGAAAGAGTCGTGCGTTGCAGAAGGACCATTGAAACGACCCAATGCAGTAGCAGTTGCCGTATCCTGACGAGCACCTGCAGAGAAGGGCGCTGCAATCACCTTCAGAAGCGTTTCACCGCTTCGAGAGCGCGAATTGCGCGTGCTATCCGTGTCAAAGGTCCAGTTCGTCAAAACGTCTGCACCCGTATCCCAAAGCACATAACCAGAGCCCGGGGCCGTGAGGTTATGAATCGTCTTGAAGATAAAGTGCTGAGAAGCATCAAGGGTGATGGTGCCGTTACGTGTTGCCATCCCCATGGAGGAGTCAATCACCGTAAACATCCAGTCCTGCGAAGTCCCGGATTCATAGGCATGCTTGAATGTATAAGACTGTGTATCAATCGTACGGCTCACGATGGGCAAGGTTTTTTGACCATCAGCCCCTGTATAACCATACAAGTCAACAAGGGTCTCATACTCATCTTCCCAAGCGGCATCACCGCGGAGCTTCTTCATCGCACCTTCGTCCACCAACAAGGCGGCTTCCTGGATGCCATCACCGTATTCCATGATCATCACGAGGTAATCGCTGGCGGTGTCGGCCACGGTGAAGGTGAAGGAGGCCTGCGCACCGGTAGCAACCTTCGTCGGTGCAGAGACATTGCGGATTGAAGGATCGCGGTTTTCAACAAACGGAGTAATCAAATTGCACTCGTCGCCATCACCAATAATGGTGTTATTCGCAGCGCAACGCTTTGCCGTAAAGTAGAGACCGCCCAAGGGGACTGCCACACGCTGGGCAGGATTCTGGGGATCAAGAACGTTCACATTCGTCTTGAAGAGATCTTTGTATGCTGCGTAATCGTTCTTGCATCCCACATAGAACTTAACGCTCGTTGCACCAGCGGGCACCAAGACACGCACTTCCGGAACCGTGCCCTGCGGCGCGCTACCACCCGTTGCCTGAAGCGTAACATAGGATGCGATTAAATCGTAAGCATTCACATCCTTTGTCGTGTTGACGGCAGGATCGGGTTTGTAAGTCAAACCGGCCACAGTAGCATTCGAATCCACACGATACTTACCAGTGGCATCCGTCGGATAGATCAAGAAGTAACGAGGATCGTCAGAGGCTTTCACAGAAAGCGTGTATTCAAGCACGTTGAAGGAGCCCGGCGTCTGACCCGCCGTTGCATCCTTCGGCTGATAGTATTCAATACCAGTGCCATCCGTTGTGGCGCTTGCGAGGAGCGTAATCGATTCACGCTTCGGCAATGCCTTTACCATCAAGTAGTAAGGCTTATCTTCCGTTCCTGCGCCATTTGCATCTTCCAAGCCAGGGACGCGGATGCGGAAATAGGTTGCACCAGAGGCGTCCACCTCGCCTACCGACAAATTGACCTTATAGTCACCGTCATATGCATCAATCGGCACGTAGTAACGTTCAAACTTCGCACTTGCGTTATTCGCAGCAGAAACCATTTCAATGGAGGCGTAAAGCGTTCCCTTATCAGCAAGATCCTCTTCGCCCTTCTTTGCAATCGTAACGAGCGTAGATTCGCCAGCACCAAGCTCAATAATGCCATCCACGGGCACGCCATTGAGATTCGTATACTTCATTTCTGCGCCAGGAAGCGTGAGCGTATCACCGGGCTCCAAGTTCACGCTACGGACCGTGTAGCCCTTAGCCACCGCAGGGACCGGCGTCGCAATGACATCGTAATCAGTATACGCATAGACGCTCTTCACGTCCGGGTCATCACTGTAAATACCATAGCAGAGACGAACCTTCGTACCAGGCAAGCCCTTCGGAACGTTAACAAAGAACTTCTGTTCGGTGAATGCCACCTGATCCATACCAGAAAGTTCAGCAGCATAATTTGCGGGGAATGCCGTTCCTGCGGTAGGAGCGCCAGCTTCAATAATCTTAGCTTGTTCGCCAGCACGCGAATTCAACGAGGTCACACCCACATTATAGTAATTACCATTTGTATCTTCTGCCCAGAGGTAGCATGCGTATTCAGAAGGCACCACGGTGTGCACGCCACTCTCAGGCTTAATGGTTTTCACTGTTACAGGCACGAGACCTTCGTAAAGCTTGCCACGATTCGGGTTGTCGCTGCCATCACCCAACGTAATCGTGTAGCCACTTACCGGCACAGCAGCATCAGTGTCTGGGTCATCCACATTACCTTGTAACACGCTCTTGACCAACTTCACTTTCCCTGCACCATCCACGGGGTCAATCGCAGAGATCGTGATTCCGCCAAGGTCGCCGCCCAGCGCCAAACCGCCATCCTCGAGATCCCACGTGATATCCGTGCTTATGTCGCCAGGACGTACCTTGTAGATGAAGCGTAAGGTATCGGCAGTATCACCCGAGCCTGCATAGTACGCCACAGCCGTCTGCGTCTCCGAGGTCGAGCCATCTGGCAAAATCGAGTCGCCCATCAGCGGCATCTTCAGCAACAAGTGGGGGCGCTCTCCCGTGGCACTGACATCATAACTATTGCCAGTAATCGTCCACTTTGCGCCAGTGCCTGTGTCAGCCAACTTCACATCGAAGTAAACTTCCGTCGTTACAGGAAGCTTTGTCTTCGCGGGAAGTTTCTTCTCCACCGACTGAACTTTCACGTTTGCTGCAAAATACGAGGAGTCCAAGTCTTGGGCTTGTGCCCATAACTTGTCTACGCCAAGTACGCAGAACAATGCGGTCATCATGACCAGGAGTGTTTGTTTTCTTTTCATACCGTGTTACCTCACTACGAAAGAGGGTGTGTTAAAGTGTAATGAAAATCCTTATTTGACGGGCGCATCTGTGGTTTGTTCGCCACGCACAGGAAGACCTGCTTCGCGCGCTTTGGCATCCGCTTCGGCACGCATCGCATCATATGCATCGGCAGCCGCCGTCATTTTGTTGCGAATCATTGCCATATTCTCGCGACGTTGCGCTTCAAGCGCCTCAGCTGCTGCGGCTCGCTGCGCCAGCGTTTCACGATACAAGGGGACCTTCTGTAAAGCATCCTCTAATAGCGCCTCTGGGACCGCTTCGCCCATCTTCAAAGTCAAACTCTTTGTCATTTCCTTACGGATATGCGCCAACTCGGCATCAACCTTAGCAAGCGCCGCAGAAAGATCAGAAATTTTTTGCGCGCCATCGGAAATTTTTGCCATGTATTCCTTATCCTGCGCGCGAGTTGCGACATCTGTAATCGCTACGCGCCCATTTGGAAAGGCCGCGTCTAACTCCGCATACGGATTAGCCTCTTGCGAAGAGTCATCCCCTCCGCACCCTTGAAAAATCAGGCTTCCGATGACACAGCTCACGCACACGGCAACCCATTTTACCGTGTGCGGAATCGTTAATTTCCGCATACAAAACCTCTTCACCAACTCAATCATATGGCACTAAAGTATCACAACCCGCCACTTTGAGCAAGTCTTTTAAATTTATCCACCCCCCATCGCATCTTCCAATCCTCACGCTAATTTCCCCTCCCTCTCTCCTTATTAATTGGATAAACCAACCACCCCTCACTTTTAAAGACGCTCCGAAAACCTATTTCTCAACCTCCACCTTTGGTCCAAAAGTTCACCCCCATTCGCAAACCTTATACACCTCGTAAAACGACCATTTTGATTAAGGAGACCATCCAAATTCCTACCCATTAATTTCTTCACACTAAATGTAAACCTACCTACAAATAATAGACAAAGGGAAGAGGACGAGCCTCTTCCCTTTGTCCCTCTTTTCTACGAAATGTTAATTAGATCAAAACTGAAGCTTTTTTAAGTTCAAATTTACACAAAAGGCATTCAGGCTTGAACACATCTGTTTCAGCGTTTTATCCGTAACAATCACACCCTGATACTCTGGAACATTCTCCAACTTACCCTCTTCAATCGCAGAGACGACTAATTCTGGATTGGAAACGCCCAATGGTCGTAGCACTTCTGGGGAATATCGCCACCAACGAGCCTTTAACAACCGCTCAATTAACGACTCTGAAAAGCGATACTTTATCACTTTCGCTGGAACACCCCCAACAATCGCATACGGAGGCACATCCTTTGTCACAACTGCGCCGGCAGCCACTATTGCGCCATCACCAATCGTCACACCGTCCATTACTACCGCATTAGCGCCAACCCAAACATCATTGCCCAATTGAACGGTTCGGTGCGCCCGAGAAGTTGCGCCTGTTGTGCAATCTGCCACCTCGTTAAACTTCAGGTCTCCTAAGAAAAAGGACGAAGACAACCAATCCGCAGGGTGACATCCTGGCGCAAGCATTGCACTCGCAGCGATAGAACAATAACGCCCAATCCGCGCGGTCATAATTTGAAGAGGCCAACGCTTCACTCGGTCATTTGTTACGGCCGAAAAAGCTCCAATTGAAAATTCTCGCGAAAACGAACATGCCGTTGAGAGACGACAGGGAGCCTCAAGCGATACCTCTCCAAAAGTATAACGTCCAGGCGTTAGTGTTACTTTTGTCTTTTTTTGCAACACCTTAACGGCATAACGCGACAAATATTTCCGAGCACCCATACAAATTTCCTTCCCAATTAAACTTTGTACTTCCCACGAGTGGCCAAAAGATAGTTCTGAAGCGGCGTTTTACCTCTAGGAATAATCTGACGATGAATGTGATAGGGTGCGCGTGCGACAGGGCGCATCCGCTTATGCATCGTAAATGCATAACGATAACCGGCGGCTTTCACTAAATCTACAATTGCATCATTATACCCGCCGCAAGGATAGGCGAAGCTCACAGGTGCAACTCCAAGAACCTCTGTCAACCACTTCACATTTTCACGAATAGCGACTTCTGCCTCTTCCAGCGTCAACGTATCAAGTACCGAATGCGCCACCGTGTGTCCGCCAAACTCAACCAATCCAGACGCATACATCTCCCGCACCTGTTCTGGTGTCAGAAATGCAGAGTCAGCAGAGCCCCGATTTGTAATAAAACAGGTAGCCTTCACTTGATGTTGCTTTAAAATCGGAAAGAGATATTTATAATTGTCAACATAGCCATCATCAAAGGTCATCACCATACTCCGCCGCAGAGGCTTCTCCGCTGCTTCTGTTGCGGTCTGAAAAACATACCCTGCCGCCTTTAAATCCACAATCAAACGTTCCAATTCTTGCGGACGAATTGAGTTATTTGCGCATGAATCATCCACAACTGCATCAGAAACAGAGTGAAGCATTAAGAATACAGGAATCTGCGCCGGAACACGGGCGAACCACCATGTCCATCGTAACGACAGCCATATCGCAGGCAGTAGCAGTGCTACAACACACCCACAGCGCACACCAAATGACACCGGCAAGCAACACGCCACCAAAATCGCCGCAGCCCAACCTATTCCTGCAACAACGAAAACTTTTTCCCAAGACCATTTCATTCCAAGACCTCCAATCTATTCCTCTGTCCAAATCGTAGCGCCTTACCGTCTATGAATTACCATGCGTATTAATGGGCGTTCCATTCAAAGCCTTTGCGAGGGCCTCCTCCCATAAAGAGAGAATCTTTTCACGCGAATAGTGACAAAGACAATACGCTTTTGCCTCTGCACCAAGTTTTGTTCGATAATCCTCTTCCGCCATCAACTTACGTAACGAAGCGGCAAACGCTTTTTCTGTAGTAACAACTCCACATCCAATCCAATCGTGAATCATCACTGTAGGCTTTGAAAACATCGCAGCATCAATAATCGTGAGCGGAAATCCTTCTGTTTTAGACGGGAATGCCACAAATGCACATTCCGCGTATGGGCGAGCAAGGTCGGCATATCCCTTTAACAACACACGATCTGAAAGATTACTCCGAGCAATTAAGCGTTTCAATGCCAGAACTTCTCGATCCGTCCCCTTGCCATAAATGTGAACCTGCCACTCTGGGAATTCTTCAGCCACTTTGGCAAAAGCTTTCACCAACAAAGCTTGATTCTTGTCTTTGTTCAATGCACCAGGATAGAGAATGACCTTTTGTGATGCGAGGCTTTGTTCATTTTCTGAATGTGCCTCAAATGTGCTCCAATTCCCGATTACCGAAATGTCTTGCGCTGTAACGCCACGGAGTAAGCGTTGAAGCTTTGTCATATGAGCAGAAACCAATACCTGAATCCGCGTGGCAAATTTTAAGGCCTTTTTTATCCGTAAATGACACAACCATCGTTTCAACGGATGACGAAAAGGGTATGTTACATCCGTGTGAAACTGTTGCACCACGGGAGGTAAATTAGGCACATTTGCTAAATCTTGAATTTCATTCGTCCCTGCAGACAAAATGACATCATAATCCCCTTTAACTTTCTCGTCAAACTCAGGCTTTGTAAATAATGTTACAAGGTGCCCGCGTTCAACAAGCCCCGCTGCAAGATTTTTAACCGCAATATCTGCTCCACGATTATTCGCAAACGTATCTTTGTAGAAAGCAATTTTCATCTATCACTCCGTAACAAAGCCTTGTTACACACTTTTACACCTACATGAGCCATTCATCTATTAGGCGTACGATGCTATCGCAATCATCTATTCGTGTACAAATCAGATTAATCATCATATCTAATCTGTAATACACCATGACGTTCAAGCCATTTGTGCACATGACGATAAATTTTATAATGAATACGCTCCCACCGCAAATTACGCTTTTTTAATTGTGATGCAGTTGCGCATGTCATCCCAATTGGAACAATCGCGTTATACTGTTTTATCTGTTCCATAAAATCCCTCACTCCAAATATGAACGTTAGCACTTTAACATAAGTCAGCATTTTATTCAACATAACTATCTCCGACCTACAAGGGGAGAAGATTTTTCAACTTTTAGATATTTTGTTTATATCTAATATGTTAAAATGAAAAAGTTATGCAGATTAGCCAAGGACAGAGGCCTGCCATGAAAAAGATTCTTGTAACTGGAGGCAGTGGTTTTTTGGGACGTAATCTCATTGAAAGATTGCGTCGCGATGGACATACCGTCACATGTTTTGATCGTTGGAGAGCACCTTTTCTTGAAGCTTGCGGTGCTACCTTTATTGAAGGCGACATGGCTCGCCCGCATGCATTAGCGGATGCCGTTCCTGGGCATGACGCTATCGTTCATATGGCTTGCTCTGTTGTGCCGAAGTCCTCAACCGAAGACCCTTACTTTGATGTAGTCAGCAATATCGGAGGCGCCGTTAACCTCCTTGAAGCAATGCGAACACACCAGGTTAAACGCGTTGTCTTTATCTCGTCTGGCGGCACAGTCTATGGTCGTCCCAATAGCATTCCAATCCAAGAAACTTCGCCAACCAACCCAGATTGTTCGTATGGAGTAACTAAACTTGCCATTGAAAAATATATGCGGTTGTACACACAACTGTATGGGCTTTCAACGTGTAGCCTTCGCGTTGCCAATCCCTATGGCGAATACCAGCGAGTTCGAGCTACACAAGGTGCGATTCCCGTTTTTTGTTACAAAGCCCTGAAAAGTGAACCCATTAGTATTTGGGGTGATGGGTCTATTAGTCGAGACTTTCTCTACGTTGGCGATACGGTTGATGCAATTCTTGCTGCATTGGAACGCCCAAACGTGACAGGTGAAATTAACATCGGGAGCGGAAAAGCTCACTCTCTCAATGACATCTTGCAAGCAATTGAACAAGTATTAGGCCACCCTATTGCGCGCTCGTACACCGACTCCCGTAGTTTTGATGTCCCCATCAATGTTCTTGATGTGACCCAAGCCAAGCTCCAATTAGATTGGGCTCCCAAGGTTTCTCTTGAAGAGGGACTTCTTCGAACAATACAATGGATTCGAAACAGTGAGGGATTATGAGAATTCTACTCTACAAAGACAATCTTTCTACAGGACGTGGTGCAGATCATGCTGTTTGCTCCTTAGCAAACGGTTTAGCAGAGCGTGGCTATAACATCACAGTTGTAACTTGTCCCCAAGAAAAACCTCTTTCGTTTACAATCTCAGACAGCGTTCAACTCGTCTATTTATCGCGAAAAGAGATTCGTGACTTCTCCGCAACGTTTGACCTTTGCATTGCCGCTGGTCCAAATGAAATTATGGATTTAACATCTGAAGGAAAGTGTCGCCCCCCATGCAAAACCATCACAGAGCTTCTCGTCTATCCTAAGGGGTTCTTCAAATGGAAGCGTTTTATTCGAAACTTTCGCTTGAAACGCGCCTTTAATCTTTCAGACGTACTCCAAATCCAATGCCCCTCTTACGCGACGTATGTGCGATCTTTTGCACCAACCCCAACCATTGTAACAATTGGTAATTGGGCCGAAGCAACCACCAGTGTGAACCCAATCAATACCTCTTCTGCAACACCTTCTACGAAAAAGGTAATCCTTTATCCCGCCGCAGTCAATAAGTTGAAGAACCAGTCTGTCTTGATTAAAGGCTTTTCACGAATTGCAACGGAATTTCCAGATTGGGAACTACATCTCTATGGTCGTCACCATAAAACTTATGGCCCAACGTGTGTGAACCTTGTCAAAGCCGCAGGGCTTCAAGACCAAATCAAGTTTTTCGACTTCACCGATGATTTAGCCTCCGTCTATCGTCAAGCCAACATTCTTGCCTATCCTTCTCTTCTGGAAGGATTTCCACTCGCAATGCTTGAAGGCATGTGCTTTAATCTTCCAGTTATCGCTGTAGATAAGCTTCCAGCAGTCCATGACATGGTTTTACACAATCAAACAGGACTCGTCGCCAAGAACTCCCCCTCCGCTATCGCAGCATCTCTTCGTAAACTTATGTCAGACGATGCGTATAGAAGTAAGCTTGGTCAGCAAGCGCATGACCATTGCATAACCTACTACTCACGCGATCAAATTCTAAACCAATGGGAAGCACTCATTCAAACAATGATCTCCGCTTAACTTTATCAACGAAAACCTCATGCTCACTAAACATCAACACTTCTCCTGTGATAAAATGTTGGTGATATGTGATTCAACAAGAGGCACATGGATTTACCCAAAGGCTCTATCAATCAACGAGTGATAACAACACCTGGAAGGAATCAATATGGGCGCATACATCACTTTACGTTTAACTAAGCGTGCGGCAAAGATTGTTTTTGACGGGACGGGCATCCGTTTTGGCACTGGTGTCTTTCACATCGCAAAAACAAATACCTTTGAACCGCCTTGTAAAATTATGCCCTCTGCAGACTTTAAATCTCCCATTCACATGGGGGCATTTTCTGCAACAAATGGGGAAACGCAAGAAGGGATTGTCTTTGGAGCAAGAATTGGACGTTATTGTTCCATTGCCAAGCATGCGAAAGTCGGGCTATTACAACATCCCCCTTATTGGATTGGCACCTCTACTCGTTTTTATAATCCCTATGAGTGCGATTGGCATAAATTTGTCGGCAAAATGGTTAAGAGCTATGAGTTCCAATCGCAAAAGTTTACAGAAGTCGGCAATGACGTTTGGCTTGGCAACGATGTTGCGCTCATGACAGGAGTTAAAATAGGCGATGGTGCAATCGTTGCTGCAGGGGCGATTGTCACAAAGGACGTCCCTCCGTATGCAATCGTCGGAGGCGTTCCTGCCCGAGTCATCAAATATCGTTTCCCAGAAGAGACAATTAAAGAACTCTTGGACTTGCAGTGGTGGCGATATGACGTGGCAGACTTTGGTGAAATTGATTGGCGCGATGTCAACCAAGCAATTCGAGACATCAAGCAGAAGCTCAAAGATCATCCAGAAATCAAGCCTTACTCCCCCGCACTTGTCTCTGCAAAGGAATTAGCTCCTTACGCATTTAACCATTTCTTCCACTTTGAACTTAAACCAAAGTGTATTCGCATTAAACTTTTTGGCATTTGGATTGTCCACTACATCAACAGAAAGTAGAAATTGTTGATTGAAAAAGTAAGTGGACAGGCGGAACGGATTTGCCTGTCCACTTACTTATTCATCCATTAGACGAGATATTTTTACGGTTTTTGCACTTTTTGTTTGCGTTTTTGGTTTAAGTTTGCTATCTTTTTCGGCACTTCTGCGGGCGTAATTCAATGGCAGAATAGGAGCTTCCCATGCTTCTTACGAGGGTTCGATTCCCTTCGCCCGCTCCGGGCTGTTAGCTCAGTTGGTTAGAGCACTACCTTCACACGGTAGGGGTCGCTGGTTCGAGTCCAGCACAGCCCACCATTCTTTGGCGGTTTCCGAAAACGGGAACCGTTTTTTATTTTCTTGACACTGCTTTTATTAAAAACTCATCGCGCAATCGCCCTCTGTGGACAATTGCGCGATGAGTTTATTCGCTTTGGGGCGAAGCCGATTACATTTTAATCGTTTCGCCTGGAAGAACTTCGCCAGCGATAATTTTGCGCGCCAGCGGCGTCTCAAGGCGACGCTGAATGGTTCGCTTGAGCGGACGAGCACCAAAGTCTGGGTCATATCCTTCTTCAATGAGTGCAGCCCGCGTTTCTGGCGTTACCTCTAAGGTAAAATTCTCTTCAGCAAGGCGCGCAGCAAGGTCGCTCAACTGCAAATCAAGAATCTTTTCAAGGCTTGCCTTGGTGAGCGGTTTGAAGATGAGCGTCTCATCCAATCGGTTAAGGAACTCGGGCGGGAATTTGCTTTTTAACAATGTTTCCACCAATTCCTTCACCTCGCCTCCGTCCTTTTCCTGTTCGGCTCGGGCAATCAGATCACTCCCAAGGTTAGAGGTCATGATGATGATTGTGTTGGCAAAGCTCACCGTCGTGCCCTTATTGTCAGTCAATCGACCATCATCAAAGACTTGCAAGAAGAGTTTAAAGACGTCTGGATGCGCCTTTTCAATTTCGTCTAAGAGTACGACCGAGTAAGGTTTACGCCGCACAGCTTCAGTGAGTTGCCCCCCTTCTTCGTAACCTACATATCCAGGAGGCGCGCCCACAAGGCGGCTCACGCTATGCTTCTCCATGTACTCGGACATATCGATGCGCGTCATTGCATCGCGGCTGTCAAAGAGTTGCTCTGCCAGGACGCGGGCGAGCTCGGTTTTTCCAACCCCTGTTGGGCCCAAGAAGAGGAATGCGCCGATTGGCTTGCGACGATTTCGGATCCCTGCACGCGCACGCAGAACCGCATCCGAGATTGCATCCACTGCATCATCCTGGCCGATTACACGTGTTTTCAGCGTTTCACTCATGGCGAGCAACTTTTCACGTTCACCCTCCAAAAGCTTCGAGACTGGCACACCTGACCAACGACTCACCGCCTCTGCGATCTCTTCTGGGCCAACGACCTCACGCAACATTGCATCATCGCCACCAGCAGCACTCGCCTTCAACCGTGCTTCCAATTCTGGAATTGTCTTGTATTGCAATTCCCCTGCGCGAGCGTAGTCATAGGTGCGTTGCGCCGTTTCAAGTGCATGACGCGCCTCATCAAGCTTCTCGCGCAACGCCTTTGTCGTCTCATGCGCCTTCTTTTCTTCCTGCCATTTCGCCTTCAAGGCATCTGCGGCGGCGCGCTCATCAGCTAATTCCCGACGCAACTCTTCTAATCGTTTCGCCGAGGCTTCGTCCTTTTCACGTGCAAGCGCCGCCTCTTCAATCTCCAATCGCATCACCTTTCGGCTCAGCTCATCCAACTCCGCCGGCATAGAGTCCATCTCCGTACGAATCGCGGCGCAGGCCTCATCCAGCAGGTCAATCGCCTTATCTGGAAGGAATCGCTCCTGGATGTAACGATCACTTAAGACCGCCGCATTCACCAGGGCCGTATCTAAAATTCGCACATTGTGATGCGCCTCAAAACGTTCTTTGAGCCCACGCAAAATGCTGATGGTATCCTCCACCGTCGGAGCGGCCACCATGACGGGTTGGAAACGACGCTCTAACGCCTTATCCTTCTCCATGTAAAGACGATGCTCTGCGAGGGTGGTCGCGCCGATACAATGCAGTTCGCCGCGCGCTAACATCGGCTTTAGCATATTGCCCGCGTCACTTGAACCTTCCGTCTTACCTGCGCCCACAATCGTATGGATTTCGTCAATGAAGAGGATAATGCGTCCCTCACTTGCCTTGATTTCACGCAAAACCGCCTTTAAGCGTTCTTCAAAGTCGCCACGATACTTCGCACCGGCCATTAGTGCCGTCATATCTAAGGCGAAAATTGAACGATCCTTCAGCCCTTCAGGCACGTCACCACGCAAGATGCGCTGCGCCAAACCCTCCACAATCGCGGTCTTACCCACGCCAGGTTCGCCGATTAAAACAGGGTTATTCTTCGTCTTGCGAGACAAGATTCGAATGACATCACGAATCTCCGAATCGCGACCAATCACAGGATCCAACTTCCCTGCGCGCGCTAATTCCACCAAATCTTGGCCGTATTTCTTCAGCGCTTCGTAGCTATCCTCAGGATTATCGCTCGTAATGCGTTGGTTACCGCGCACCTCCTTGAGCGCCTTCAAGAGTGCCTGTTCCGTCAAGCCAAGCGACTTCAACACCGCCACGCGCGATGCCATCGCCAATAACATATGCTCCACAGAGACGAATTCATCACCCATCCGCTTCGCACGATCAAACGCATCCACTAACACTTGGTTCAACGTCTGCGACACATAAACCTTGTCCGCCTCCGTTGCACCCGAGACACGTGGCAATTTTCCCAACGCCTCCTCCGTCTTCGCACGCGCCATCTCAGCAGAAACTGCACACTTCGTGAGCAGCCCCTCCGCCAAGCCGCGCTCCTGATTCAACAACGCCCAAAGCACATGTTCTGCCTCAATCGTCTGTTGACCGCGGCGAATCCCCTCCTGTTGCGCCAGCTGAATTGCCTCGCGCACCTTTTCAGTCATCTTATTCATATCCATAATTTTAACCTCCTTGACACGCAGCATGGCGCATCACCCTTCTCAATGCAAGCCCCATGCCAAACCCTTTTCTCCACAGCAAAAGACCTTTTCCAGAGCACCTTTCGCTTCTCCAATGCGCCATTTGCGCTTCTCCGTGGCACACAACGTGCCACAGGTCACCCCCCACACTTGGCAACATGGCACACTGCTGTGGAAAGCCAATCTAAACATGGATACCCACGATTCATTTTCCCATGCCACACACGATCACGATCGTATAGGATTCTTTCTCTGTAAATGAATTTCAGAAGAAAAGCGGCTTAGAGACAGTTCTCATCTTCCCAAGCATCCTTTTCGCATCATCGTTTCTGTGAAACGTATTCTGTATTTGACTGAATTTCTTTTAGTATTTCACTGAAATTCATTTAGTATTTCATGGTTATTTCTCAAAGTAAATGCACTTTAGTGGGTAAAAATGGGTGCATTTAAGTTGCCAAATGGTAAAAGGCAACTAGTCTGCCAAACGTCAAAAAGCGTTTACTTTGCCAAGAGGATTTACATTGGACTATGGATCGGG
>JAZUPT010000038.1:0-14106 GCA_045605345.1 Candidatus Spyradenecus sp. | reverse complement strand
CAGAAACGTTCAATTGCTTTTCCGGTGGCCATAGAGAGGATGTAACACCCGTTCCCATTCCGAACACGGAAGTGAAGAGCCTCATCGGCGAGGGTACTGCCAGGTTCGCTGGTGGGAGAGTAGCACGTTGCCGGGTTTTTTCAAAGCCTGATCTCGCAAGAGGTCAGGCTTTCTTTTTTTGTGTTTGGGGTTAAAAAGGCGCGAGTGAAGCTTCTCAGCGCGAGGGAAGGGATGTGAAGGAGCCTCTCCTGCGAGGTGGCTGTGAAAAGGGACCTAGGGAGCAGGGGGAGAGGAGTCACCCGACAGTGCGGGTGATCGAGATGCTGATGCAGGGTGACATCGCACCCTGCCGCACCACGCTTAGTGCTCATGGAGTGAGGCTGCGGGATAGACGCCTGCGGCGAATGAGCCAGCCCATGGTTGGGAGAGGGGTGAGAAGGTGGTGAGAGAAGTATTTTCTGGGAGGTGACTGTGAAAAGGGGCTAGGTGGTGCAGGGGGAGAGGAGTCACCCGACAGAGCGGGTGACCGAGATGCTGATGCAGGGTGACGTCGCACCCTGCCGCACCACGCTTAGTGCTCACGGGGAGAGAGGGAGACAGACGCCTGTGGCGAATGAGCCAGCCTGCGGCTGGGAGAAGGGCGTCTAGGGATGGATGCTATGCCGCGAGGCTGCGGGATAGACACCTGCGGCGAATGAGCCAGCCTGCGACTGGGAGAAGGATGCTCGGGGGCACAGGGGGAAAGGAGTCACCCGACAGTGCAGGTGATCGAGGTGCTGATGCAGGGGGAGGACGCACTTAAGAGGATATTATCGAATGGTTAGAAGGGAGGTCCTCTGAAGTGGGTGTGGGGTGTTTTCGGCTTGCAAAATGGGGGAATGTGCGCTACACTATTAAAAACTCTTGGTCGTTACATTACTAAGAGCTTTTGTTTAATCACACACAGTTAAGAGCTTTTGTTTAATCATAGAATGTATAAAGGAATCTGACTTATGGCACGGTTTACACTTCCGCGTGATCTCTATTTCGGCTCCGGGGCGATGAATGAATTGGCTGTGCTGGGAAAAACCTGCAAGCGCGCAATGGTGGTGACGGGTGGTTCTTCGATGCGGAAGAGTGGTGCGTTGGATAAATTAGAAGCGATTCTCAAGAAGGCTGGGCTGAAGGTAAAACTTTTTGAGGGCGTTGAGCCTGATCCGTCAGTGGAGACGGTGATGAAGGGCGCGAAGGCGATGGCGGCATTTAAGCCTGATGTGATTATTGCGATTGGTGGTGGTTCCCCGATTGATGCGGCGAAGGCGATGTGGGTGTTTTATGAATATCCCGAAAAGACCTTTGATGATATTAAAGATCCATTCACGATGCCGGTGTTGCGCCAAAAGGCTATTTTTGTGGCGGTGCCTTCTACCTCTGGAACAGCAACCGAGGTGACGGCCTTTTCGGTGATTACGGATTATGCCACAAAGGTGAAGTATCCGTTGGCTGACTATGAAATCACGCCTGACATTGCGGTGGTGGATTCTGATCTTGCCGAAACAATGCCGCCGAAATTGACGGCTCACACGGGTTTGGATGCGTTGACGCATGCGGTTGAAGCCTATGTGGCGGGATTGCACAGTGATTTCTCTGACCCGCTTGCACTGAAGGCGATTCAGATGATTGATGATGATTTGGTGGCGTCTTACAATGGTGACATGGCTGCACGTGGCAGAATGCATGTGGCGCAGTGCCTTGCAGGAATGGCATTCACGAATGCACTTTTGGGTATTACCCACTCAATTGCTCACAAGATTGGAGCTCAGTTCAACCTTCCCCACGGCCTCTGTAATGCCATTCTTTTGCCCTATGTGATTCAGTTTAATCGCAAGACCTGCGAGTCGCGCTATGCGGACATCGCTCGTGCTTTGGGCTTGCCTGGCGCAACGGATCGTCAGTTGGTCAACGTCTTGATTGATAAGATTTGTGCCTTGAATGAATCTCTTGATATTCCTGCTACATTGGAAGAAGCGGGCGTCTCTGAAGAAGTCTTCTCCAAGAATCTTGACTTTATCTCTAAGAATGCAAAGCTTGACCCTTGCACGGGCGCAAATCCGCGTAAGACAACGGCAACTGACATCAAGAAGATCTTGAAGGCGGCCTACAATGCTTCCCCTGCTCAGGTGAATTGGTAATTAGACTTTTAAAAAAATAACCCTGTGCTACACTGTGGCACAGGGTTTTTTATTGTCAGGAGATTGGTCTCTGATTTCTTTATTGCTATGAGGACGGGGGAGGGGGGAGTCTGGCTAAAGGAAATGCGTATAGCATTAGTATGTTGTGTGGGGATTTGTTAAAAAGCGAATTGTTTGGGGCAGATAAAAAGAAACCCGCACCTTTTGGGTGCGGGTAGAGGACAGGGCTGCGGTGCGTTACTGGGCGAGCAACTGCTTGAGCTGCTCTGCGGAATGGGCCTGTACGGCCTTGTAGAGGCTATTACCGTGTGCATCCATCGCAACCGTAACGGGGAAGTTTTTCACGCGCAGGTGCCACATTGCTTCGGCGGCACCAAATTCTTCTAAGAAATCAACCCCTTCCACGCGCTCAACGGCATTGGCAATGCTCGTTGCAGCACCGCCAACCGCTTGCAAATAGACGCATCCGTGTTCTTGGCAAGCCTTGAGCGTGGCTTCACCCATGCCGCCTTTACCGATGATGAGGCGCAATCCAAACCGTGCGATAATGTCGGCCTCATAGGGCTCTTCGCGCGAGGACGTCGTGGGGCCTCCAGCAACCATTTTCCACTGCGTGCTACCATCTGCCAAGGTCTCTGGCACCATGACGGGCCCACAGTGATAGAGCGCGGAGGTGCTGAGGTCAATCCCTTCAGGCAATGTGCCGCCGTCATGGAGATGTTTGTGGAAACGGTCACGCCCGGTGTGGACGAGTCCATCCAACAGTACAGTTTCTCCGAGCTTGAGCGAACGTACATCAAGGGTTGCGATATCCATAGGAAGCTCTTTCGTCGGTCAATGAGAGTGAGTGAAGGGGTGAACAAGAACGGCAAAACGGCGAGTGCGAGGAAGCATTCCAACCGTTTTGCCGCAGTTTGTGTGGCGAACTTTAGACTAAGCCGCCAGCAGCCATCACGGAGGCATTCACGGTCATGCGCTGTTCATCCTCAAGCAGACCATTGAGGGCGTGCACATAGGCGCGAATCGCGGCTTCAATGATGTCCTGGGCCACGCCACGACCGAGGTAAACCTTGTTGTTGTGACGGATACGGAGATCGCATTCACCCTGCGCATCGACGTTGGCCGTGACTGCCGAGACGGAGAAGTTTTCCACGGTGACGTGCAGATTGAGCATCTTGTTGATGGCGTTGAAAGAGGCTTCAATGGGACCATTGCCCATCGCAACATCTTCAATGGAGTTGCCATCCACGCAGAGACGCACGGTCGAGACGTCTGCGGTGGTATTACCCGTGGTGGTGAGGAAACGTTCAAAGACGAGCTTCTGCTGAGCGTCGTTGCGCATTTCCAAACCACGTGCGAGCGCTTCGATATCGGCGTCGGTAACCACCTTCTTCGCGTCGGCCAAATCCTTGAAACGACCGAAGAGTTCCTGCAAGTGTGTTTCGGAGAGCATGATGCCGAGCTGTTCGAGGCGATCCTTGAGCGCGTGCTTGCCGGAGTGCTTTCCGAGCACCATTTGGCTCTGGGAGAGGCCTACCGATTCGGGCGTCATGATTTCATACGTTTCGCGGTTGGCGAGCATACCATGCTGATGAATGCCCGACTCATGCGCGAAGGCGTTCTGCCCAACGATTGCCTTGTTATTCTGCACACGGCTACCCGTCACCGAGCAGACACAACGGCTCGTGGAGATGATGCGCGTCGTATCCACATCACACTGCATCCCTGCGAAGAAGTCCTTGCGCGTGCGCAGCGCCATGACGATTTCTTCCAACGCCGCATTACCTGCGCGTTCGCCGATACCATTGATCGTACATTCCGCCTGGCCCGCCCCTGCACGAAGTGCGGCGAGCGTATTGGCGACTGCCAGACCCAAATCATTGTGGCAGTGCACTGCGATGGTTGCCTTATCCACATTCGGCACATGCTCCATCACGCGAGCAATGCGCGCACCGAATTCTTCTGGGATGGCATAACCCACCGTGTCGGGCAAGTTCACCGTGGTGGCACCTGCGGCAATGACTGCTTCAATCACGCGCCAAGAAAATTCTTCCTCTGTACGCGTGTAGTCTTCCAAGGAAAATTGGATGTTCGGGCAGAGGCTGCGCGCATAGCGCACCATAGAGGTGGCCTGTTCCAACACCTGTTCCGGGCTCATGCGCAGCTTAAACTGCATATGCACAGGGCTCGTTGCCAAGAAGGTGTGAATGCGCGGATTCACTGCATCACGCACGGCGGCCCATGCTTGGTCAATATCACCCTTCAGCGCACGCGCCAAAGAGGCTACCGAGCTCGTCTTCACCTGACGTGCAATTGCCTGCACGCTTTCAAAGTCACCCGGCGAAGCAATCGCGAAGCCAGCCTCAATCACATCGACCTTCAACGCTTCAAGATTACCCGCCACAAGCAACTTATCGTGCAACTTCATGCTGCAACCGGGGCTTTGCTCGCCATCGCGAAGCGTGGTATCGAAGATGGTAATCTTACGTGTGCTCATGGTCTTCTCTTTCTCTCTTGTACTGACCGCCTTGGATTCAAAGAGGGGCTTATACAACAATGGCCCCCGCTGTTGCGAACCCGCGGAGGCCATTTGTTCTGTGTCACTTCGGTTAAAAACCATAGACGGCCGTCCGCTGTTCGTCGCTTGTAAGCGACAACAACTTAAGTCGAAGCAGACGTGCCTTCATGGTGTGTGACATAACGTCGCATACAATACCATAATAAAGAGAAACGACGCAAGTAAAAAGAGCGGATTTCGCCCCTGTAGACAATAAAAAGCGGCGAGAGAGTTCCCGCCGCTTTGATTGTCAGGATTGGGGTTATCCGATTAGAACTCCACTTCGAAGAGGAAGGTGGTGAAGGGAGGCAATGTCCACGTCACCGTCTCACCCGTGGTCTTCGGCCAAACAGGGGCGAATGCACCCGGCTTGCCCGCGTTTTCATAGGCTGTGGTGGAGTTGAAGATGACCACAGGCTTGATTGCGGTATCCTTACGCGCATTGGGCATTTCGAGCCAAGCATCAATGGTAGCGGTGATGGTCTGCGGCTTGTCAGAGGGATTGCGCAACATCACAATGCCCTTTTCCTTGCCCAGCGAGGCATAACCATAGATATCCTTTGGTCCATTGCCACGCTTTTGCAAATCATGGCCACTGCCCGGGTCACCACCAATCCAGTGGGAATCGGTGAGGACGGCTTCATTTTGCTTCAGCCACTTCACGCCATTGGCGAGGATATCCCACCATGTTTCGCTCATCAAACTGGGGGTGATGTAGTATTCTTGCAGACCTGTACCAAGCGCAACTCCCATCCACACTTCTGCTGCGAAGTCTGCGCAAGCGGTGGGGGTGGAATACTTTTCGCCAGCGTATTCGTAGTTGCCCGTTCCCTTATAGTCTTTCATGGTGTTCCAAGGAGAGGATTTGCAGACGAGAATGCCATGCATCATCATGGAGTTAAGGGGGAAGAGGGGAGATTTTGACACGAAACGGTCATAGATGACATTATCACGATAAGTGACCCACTTCTGGCGTGCGGTACCTACGCTACCGAGCCAATCGCAGTCGCCATCGCCTTTCCATACGCTGTCACACCACATGAGCCAGAAGGGAGAAGCCCAAGTGCCAACAGTGCAGTTGATGAAAACATCCTGCTTGGCTGCGCGCATTTCAGCACAGAGATTACCCACAGCACGCAAGTCTGCGGCATACTTGGGTGCGGCGCCATTAGCATCGCTACCTGAGCCCATGCGGTCAAACTTGAAGAGGTTCATGTCATAGTCACGAATCATCTGCAAGATGCGATCACGGAAGGCTGCGTAATAAGTGGGCTTGGAGAGTTGCATGCCGCTGGCATTCTGGTCAATGATGCCGTTTTTCTTAGCATACTGCACGCGACGGGAGTAGGAGCCGCCGTAACCACCGAAGGGGCTCATCCAACATCCAATCGTAGCCCCCGGCACCTTGTGTGCTTCTTCTGCGAGCTCCTTAAACCCATTGGGGAAGTTTTCATTAAAGCCCCAGAGGGAGTCAAAGTCATCCCAACCATCATCCCAAAGGTAGGAGTTAATGAAGACACCGCGCTTTTCCCAAAGTTCCTTGCGGAAAGCCGTCATTGAGGCGAGGGCTTCTTCACGGGTGAAACGCTTTTCAACGGGCAAGTCATTGCGGTTGATGCCGAGGTCGTACCAGTTGTTATAGTGCGGAAGCATACGGTGCGGGTGAGCACGTTCTGCATTCAGGTACTCATTGAAGAGACGGCGGAACTGGGACTTTTCGGTAAAGCACCCCAAAGTCATGCTGAAGGTCATCGACTTGCCAGGGAGGAGCGCATCCACTACAGGGATGTAACCCGTCACCTTTGCGGGTTTTTCAGGTGTAGTCTGTGTGAGGGCTTTAGCTGTGGCACCCGTTAAGGTGATGGTCCCATTGGAAGACCCCTTGCCATCTGTACCGGCAGTCACCTTCAAGGCCACCTGTTGACCCGGCTTCAATTGCTTCAAGGTATAGGTGTTCTGCTTCGAGATGCCGCCCGTGGAGCCTTCATGGAAATCTGCATCCAAGATTTCACCCGTCGCAGAATCAATTGCTTCCACGCCATAGAGTGCGGCACGGAGGTTGCCATTCTGATAGGTCATCGTGATGGAAACGGGAGCCTGCGTCACCTCCACCGGCACATAAAACGTGCCACGATCGGCAGAGAGATTCGTCAAGTCTGCGATGGTGTAAGACGACTTCACTGGCAAATCACGTGAGACTGCGGGCGAGGGCGGCGTGACCTCATAACGTGTCATGGGGTGTTCAATTGCGCACCAAACGTAGAGATCCGGCTCAAGCTGAGCATGCAAAACTGCACCATCGGTGTTACCGATAATCTGGGGTGTAGTCTTCAACGAGGTCGTCCCATCCAATATCGTAAAGCGGTCAATCTCCACCGGTTTATCCGAAGTATTGGTCAAGGTGTAAATGGCACGCGTGTAGTTGGCACCGCTTGGCGTGGTCGCATTATAGGCCTTTTGCGTGAAGCTGAGGGCCGTGCCAGGAATGGTGATGGTGGGTGTCTGCGTTACCTTGCGATCAGTACGCTCCGAGAGACGTGCTGCAGAAGGATTACCCGCTTCAGTGAAGGTGGTCGAGTCCTTCATTGACGGCACTTCAATCTTGATGGGTGCGCCATCCTTTAAGGTGATTGAGGGGTTATCAAAGACGGTGTTTTCGTCGCACCCCAAAAGGGCTGCGACCCCCAATAAAGGGATAAATTTATACAATGAGTTCATATAAAGGTCCTTTCCTTTAGAGTATTATTGCACAAAAGGCGAGGAAAGTAAAGAGACGAACCCATTAAAATGCGGGGTGTAAACAAAAAAACGACGCACCTCCGTGCGTCGTTTTGAAAAGCGATTTGCCGAAGTAACTTAGGCAACCTTACGCTTGAGGGCGAGACCAACCACGCCGAGTGCCAAGAGGGCCAAAGCGGTCGGTTCGGGGACATCAACAGTTGTGGAGTACTGCAAGTTGCTAATGACAGCAGAGTCCATCATTGGATTGGTGCCATTTGTGCCCGGTTGCTGCCCCCATGCAATTTCGATATTACGACCATCATATTCAGGCCAGTCATTATTGTTGAAAGTGGTGGAACCGATAAAGATATCATTGACATATGCTTTGAGCGTCTTGTCGGAATATTCAATGCGTGCCGTCACGGTAGCCTTGCCATTTTCATCTGCGACAGGCGTATAAGTGTTTTCAATCGTCCAGTCAACGCCATTCATCTGAACAGCAGTGATGGATTGATTGCCATTCCAGGGATAACGAATGGCATAGAACTGATTGCCGTCACCAGAGCGAAGTCCGAGGAAATAGGTGCCATTCTGCACGTCTGCAACGGTGAAGGTATAAGTTACTTGGACAGCGAATTGTGACTGCTTAAACCATGCAGAAGAGTCTGTGGAAAGCCCAGTAGTGCCCTTGACTCCAGGGGTGTCTGTTACATTCTGCCAATTTGTCCAAGTGGTGGTCACGGCCTGAGCAGCGGAGACGCAGAGGGCTGCGAGCGCGAGAAGCATGAATTTCTTCATAAGTATAACCTTCAAATAAAGTAGACACTTCTCCCTATGAGAAGTACTGCACAAATATAGCATAAGTCACGGGGAGGGGCAAGGCTTATTTGAAAAAAAAGTTATTTTTTTGAGCGCGCGTTGAAAGGGGCAAGGAGAGGGGAAATTAGAATCCATTGAGCATAGGTGGCGGGGTGCTTAAAGGCGGAGGTGAGGGCGTGTGACTGTGCGTGCAGGGTACGCTTGGACGTGGGTGAACAGGGAAGCGAGGTCGAAGCGGCTCGCCTTTTTGGAAGAAAAAGAAGCACCAATAAAAAAGAAGCATCGGGGAGCCGATGCTTCTTTTTTGTCTCAAGGAGGCGAATCTTAGATGTTGGAAACGCCAGTCTGAGAGAAGATGTACTTGTAGTATTCCTTCTGCTGGAGCTTGCCTGCGGCTTCTTCGTCGCAGATCACGATGCAATCATTGTGATACTGGAGCGCGGAGCAGGGGCACATTGCCGTGACAGGACCTTCCACGAGGCCCACGACGGCGTCTTGCTTACCCGCGCCGAAGGCGAGGAGGACGACCTTCTTCGCATCCATGATGGAGCCGATGCCCATGGTGACAGCCTGGGTAGGCACTTCTTCGATCTTGCCGCCGAAGAAGAGACGGGCATTGTCTTCAATGGTCTGCTGGGTGAGCACCTGAGAGTGCGTACGGCAAGCGAGGGAGCAACCCGGTTCATTGAAGGCGATGTGACCATCAGAGCCGATGCCGAGGAGCTGGATGTCAATGCCGCCAGCGGCGGTGATGGCATCTTCGTAAGCCTGGCAGGAGGCGGCGATATCGGTGGCGAGACCATCGGGGACGTTGGTCTGAGCCTGGTCGATATCGATGTGGTCAAAGAGCTGGGTCTTCATGAAGTAGTGGTAGCTCTGGTCGTGTTCAGGAGCGAGGCCGAGGTACTCATCGAGGTTGAAGCTCTTGCATTCCTTGAAGGAGACTTCGCCAGCCTTGTAAGCTTCGGCGAGGAGCTTGTACATCTTGACAGGGGTAGAGCCAGTTGCCAAACCGAGGACGGTGGCGGGCTTTGCCTTGACCTGTTCAATAAAGATTTCGGCGGCGAGCTTGCTGCCTTCTTCTGCGTTCTTAACGATAGCGACTTTCATGTTGGTATTAATCCTTTCTAAAAAACCAATGTTCGGGGTGAGTAGGAAATTAGGCGTGCCCAGTGGCCTTGGCGGCGCGCTGAACGATGGCCTGCATCTCTTCGCGGTAGTTTTCGATGCGTTCGGCCAACTTGAATTGGGTGCGGCAACGATCAAGATTTTGCTTAGGATAGTGCGTCTTGAAGTAGGTGTCGCCCTGGAGATAGTCGGTGAGGAAGCGGATACCAATCATGAAGGGCAGCAACCATGCCGAGAAGGCGAGTTCCTGAATTTCTGCCTGCGTGAGGAAGCGAGCGGTGTCGAGGTAACCCGTGACGGCGGCTTCAAACATCTTGATGTCAAACTGCACGCTATCGGTGTCCGGTTCGGATTCATCTGCGGTGTTACAAGTGGTGCGGCACATATCACCAAAGTCATAGAGGGCTAAACCCGGCATGATCGTGTCAAGATCCACAACGGCTACGCACTTTTTGGTGGTGGGGTCGAAGAGGGCGTTGTTGATTTTGGTGTCATTGTGAGTGATGCGCTCAGGGATTTGACCGCGGAGATAACGGTTGAGCAAGTGTGCCACGAGGTGTTTGCGATTACGCACAAAGTCCATTTCGGGGGCCACTTCATTTAAGCGGTCACGCAAGTCTAAGAAAGCGGCTTCTTCCAACGTAGCATAGCGCATGGGCGTGCAGTGGAAGTAGGGGATGGTTTCGTAGAGACGCGGTGCGGGCAGGTCGGCCATCATATTTTGGAACTGGGCAAAACCACGCGCCGCTTCATAGACGATGTCGGCATCGCGCACGTTGTCATAACTCTCTACATCATCAATAAAGTCATAGACACGCCACCACTTCCCTGCGAAGGTGCGAATGCAGTTGCGCCCTTCCTTCGTATGAACGAGGTTGAGCACCTTTACGCCAGGGAATTGATCCTTCTTGCTGTTGAGATGGGCAAGGGTGCGCTCAATATTATCCATCACCTGTTGGGGCTGACGGAAGACCGCGTGATTGATACGCTGAAGCGTGTACTGGTGAGCAGTGCCATTGGCTTCTTCGGTGGTAATCTTGAAGGTGTCATTGATGTGACCGCTACCAAAAGGCTTTGCTTCAGTGACCTTACCTTTAATTGCAAAGGATTCGAGAATTTCTTCAATTGTGTTCTGATTCATACGTTGGACGCGTCCTTTCTCCTACGTTTTCAGAGGATGTGTCGCTGTAAAAGAGCGACCGGGGACGTCTGTGTGACATCCCCGGTGCGATATCATCAGGCTTCTGCGAGAGCCTTCTTGATGATGGCTTCCATTTCGTCAGCCTGCTCTTCCATGCTCTTGACCATCTTGAGCTGCGTACGGCAACGGTCAACGTTGTGGCCCGGACGCTTGATGTGGAAGTAGGTGTCGCCCTGGAGGTAGTCGGTGAGGAAGCGAATACCGATCGTCATCGTGATGAGGCGAGCCGAGAAGGCAAGTTCTTCCTTTTCACCCTGGGTGAGGAACTTCGCACCACGGCAGTAGCCCTTTGCGATAGCTTCGAACATATCCATGCGCGAGAAGACCTTAGAGAGGTCCTGTTCGTCTTCCGCGGCATTTGCCGTGGAGGTGCGGCACATATCACCGAAGTCATAGAGTGCGAGACCCGGCATCACGGTGTCGAGGTCGATCACGCAAATGCCCTTGCCGGTGGCGTCATCAAGCATGACGTTGTTGAGCTTGGTGTCGTTGTGGGTAACGCGTTCAGGGATTTCGCCCTTTGCGCAACGGTCCAGAAGGCGGCCGAAGGTGCCAGCACGAGCCACGACGAAATCGATTTCATCCTTCACATCCTTAGCGCGGTTGAAGGCATCCTTTTCGATTGCGGCGGTCAAGGTTTCATAACGCTTGACGGTGTTATGGAAGTTGGGGATGGTTTCGTGCAAGCGAGGATCCACGAGGTCTGCGACCTGGTTCTGGAAGTCTGCGAATGCTTCACCGACGAGTTCAGCTTGAGCGGTGCTCTGGATCTGGTCATAGGTCTTCGCACCTTCCACGAAGATGTACATACGCCACCAGTTGCCTTCGGCATCATGGTAAACAGGTTCGCTGTCGCGGGTGAGGATGAGGGTAAGGGTGCGACGAGAGATGTCTTCCACGCCCTGCGCACGAAGCTTGTCAGCGATGTGACGGGTCACGCGCAAAATGTTCTGCTGGACATTTGCCGGCTGAGTGAAGACGTGATGGTTAATCCGCTGCAACAAATAGTGCATAGAGGCCCCACCAACAGAATAGGTCAATTGATAGGTGTCATTGATGTGACCGCTACCGTAGGGGCAACCGCTGACGAAGTCGCCATAAACCTGGAATGCGGATGCGATTGCTTTCAACTCCTGCTGAGTTGCTTTACCGAGCTCTGCCATAAAATACCCTTTCGTGATAGAAGAGATTGACTGATAATGCATCTACTTTAACACATTTCTATCAAAAAGCAAAGTCTCAAAACATAGAAAGTTACGATTTTGCACCAAAATCCTTTGGTGGGTGCCCCTACATGACGCACTTGATGCGAAGAATTTGTAATAGGATGTAAAAACTCCGTTCCTAAATTGAACAACGTGTATGGTCAAAGTCACAAATGAACTACAAAGCGCACGCCGAACCTGCCATTGGATTACACTTTCAAACTATCCAAGAAAGACGAATTCCTGAAGGAGCTGCATTTTTCGGCAAACTAACCGCACTTTTTGGGTGCAGAAACTGCTCTTTTCTGGGCAGACTACTCTCACCTCTTGTTAGACAAACTGCACCTTTCTATTAAATTAGAGCAAATGAGAGCGCTTCACTAAACAATAGCCAGTGAAACAAAAAGCGGATTTCACTGAAACACAAAAAGAATTTCACTGATATTAATTCTTCATTATTCCGTACTCTATTTGCCGAGCCGTAACTTATTCATTTGTAATAACTTATCTTGAATATTTTATGGCCGGCAATTTTAAGCCTAAAATCAGTACAATTTGTACTATTCATGCAAAATTTAAACAGTACAATTTCTTGGGGGCAAATTATTTTAAGGGGAAATTTTCGCTCGGGAAGAATTCTTAAACAGTACAATTTTTGGTCGGGACTTTTTAGACCTATTTAGAAAATTCTAGAAAATAGTACAATGGGCCGAAGAACTGAAACTATCTAGGTAACGCTTTGTGCACATTTCGGTAATGCTTCGAGCGTTACCATTCTTTCATTTTGTTAACGTTGTGAGCGTTACCACCCTCTGCAACGAATGGGAAATGACGTTATTCCAATTCAATGCATGCAACACGCGTCCATTGTCTCAAAATTGACCGCACGCGCCTTAACGGCTTGCTCCACTTCAACGCAATCAGCAGAATAATAGAAGGCATATTGCGGAAAATACATCAACAACCTCACAATATCATCAAAGGTCAACCCATAAAATTCAGCATATAACCCCGCGCCATCTGAACATCTCGACTGACGAAAACTCAGGAGAAGCAGATAAAACGGGGTGTCATATTGAGAGATATTCCCAAACGAAACAGAAAAATAAGGACCATCTCTATAAACACACGGACTCGCGATTCTCAAAAGGGGGCGTCGCGCCTTATTAAGTGAAAATCGACGTCGATGAAGAAGACATTTCCCTATTTTTATCTCTTCTACCAATGCGTCTGTTGTTAGCATAAAGGATGTCCATCGATATTGAAGCCTTAAACGTAACGGACTCCACCAAAAAAGAGGGAATAAACCAATCAGTAGCCATACCAACCCTTCCCATTCCCCTATTGTCCACACGATCACGTAAAAGAAGAACATCCCAAAAACAAACTGCATAAAGAGCATGAAGAGCAGCATATCCCAAGAAAAGTATTGCCATCGTTTGGGCGTTGCACTCCATAAAACTTCCATTTTCATCCCCCTTATTTGAATCATTTAAAGAACAATTTCTTAATCCGAAGCGTTTCTATATGCAAACCACTCAATTTATCCTTATCCAATAGCCCTACAAATGCGACAAGCCTGTCAACCACTTCTCCCAGTGTAACAAATACCTCATTGTTACAACGCATTCCGCTTAAACACACTTGACTTCATTTCTGAAACCTCATTCGCGCGATTCAAGCATTATGCCCATTTAACTTACCATAGTATACGCTTATTTTCATACAATTTACAAGGGTATCCACTCAAACCATCCACTCAAAGCAACATCCGCATCATCAAAGCCACAAAAAGACTGAGAGAGACTCTCTCTTCTTATCTTCTCCTATCTAGTTTCATTTCTTCACTTCTTTGTACTATATTTGCCGAGCCTTAACTTATTCATTTACAATAATTTATTTTGAATATTTTATGGATGGCAATTTTAAGCCTAAAATCAGTACAATTTGTACTATTCATGCAAAATTTAAACAGTACAATTTTTTTGGGGGCCAATTATTTAAAGGGGAAATTTCCTCTCGGGAAGCAATCTTAGATAGTACAATTTTTGCTCGGGGACTTTTTAGACCTGTCTAGAAAACTTTAGAAAATAGTACGAAGCTCTGAAGAAGTGAAACCAGTGAAACAAAAAGCGGATTTCACTGAAACACAAAAAGAATTTGACGGTTATTTCTCAAAGTAAATGCACTTTAGTGGGTAAAAATGGGTGCATTTAAGTTGCCAAATGGTAAAAGGCAGCTAGTCTGCCAAACGTCAAAAAGCGTTTACTTTGCCAAGAGGATTTACATTGGACTATGGATCGG
>JAZUPT010000037.1:0-9837 GCA_045605345.1 Candidatus Spyradenecus sp. | reverse complement strand
AATGGTACTTGGCGATTAGCCCCCTTCTATGACTTTACCTATTCTACGGGGCCTAACGGTTGGCAAACCCTTTCAGTTGCAGGCGAAGGTCGCAACCCTGGGCCAAACGACCTCTTACGTTTAGCAAACGAGGTGAATCTTTCTTTAAAAGATGCCCAAGAAATCATCACCCGTGTCACCGATGTGATTCAATCGTTTAACCTCTTGTAGTTTCTCGTTGAGTGGCGGCTACATTGCTTAACGTCTCACCGTACCAATGGTCTACTCTTATCGAAAGTAGAGATGTTTGAGGCTCCAATTCAATAGTTAAGTTAAAGCGTATGATTGGATAAGCAAAGGGAGGCTCTCCCTGGCCTTGTAAATGCGTTTAGGAGAAATCAACTGTGGATACTTTGGTATAAAACAATCAAATTGTGCCAAAATAGAATAGATTTGTGTAAATTGTTACACTTTTCTATTCTAAAATGAACATATTCTTAAAAATATCATCAATTAATCTTTTTTCTTATTTGTTATAATATCAGCACCGTCCGCATGGATGGATTGTGTGGTTCGTAATCTGTGAAACAAGGAGGTGGAGAATGGAACGTTTTTTTGTTATGACTCAAGAATTAGAGTCGCGTTTGGAAAATCAGCCGAAAGATCTTTTATGGGGAGATGGAAGGCTTCTTAATTCAATGGGGTTTCTGAATTCAGCAATAACGGACACATTGAAGACGTTGCCTAAAATTATAGAGGAGGGAAGTGCAATCATTGTTGCAGAAGGTGGAATGGGAAAGACATTTCTCCTTAAGGAAATGGAACAATTGTATGCCTCGGGAGATGTTCTTTTGTTGGATTTATCGTTATATGTAAGTGACACTAATGGGTTAAAAGATTGTATTCGCTCTGCAAATTCTAAAAAGTGTCTTTTAATTGATAGTTTTGATGAAGCCACTCAATTAGAAGGCTGCTTATTAAATGCGTTAAAGGAGCTTGATGGGGCAGTTCATGTGATTCTTGCATCTAGAGGCGTTTTACAATTAAGTTCTTTTCCTACTCAGTTAAAATGGCCCATGTATTCATTATTGCCATATAGCGAGGAAAATGTTCTAGAAGTTGCACAAAAGCAATTAGACGATGCAGATGTTTTTTTAGAAGAAGTAAAAAAGAAGAATATCGGTAGTGTATGCGCAAAACCGTTGGGTTGTGAGTTGTTGATGTCGTCATTTAAAGACGGTCGCCTTACAAATGTCTCAAATAGAGATTTATGGAAAAAAGCGATTAAAAAATTATGCGCAGAAAATCCTAATTCGGATAGCCATTTCCGCGTTAATAAAACTTTACTCACGTGCGATGCGGCACTTAATATCGCAATTCAGATTGCATTAGTTTTAAAGCTGTCAAATGCGTCAACTGTTTCAAGTGTGTCAGGATTTACTGACGGAATTGATTTCAGTCAAGTGATTCAATCACTTGATGGCGTAAAGTTTAATGAATGTTTACAAAGACCAATTTTTCTAGCGATTGATCCGCGACATTATAAATTTTCACATATTTCATATTTTGATTTTTTAGCAGCAGAGGGTTTGGCTCAATATGTAGCACCTTCAGAATGGCAAAAAATCATATTTGCACCAAATGGGCAACCATATCCTCAATGGGAGGGGGTACTGCAATGGGTAGTAGGAAAAGATGATAAAATTCTTGAGCAAGCGATAGGCGTTCGGCCAGACTTACTGTTAGGAAGTGATGTTATTGGGAATAAGGTTTCCATTGAAGATATTTGTAATTTTATTTTGATGAATGCAGATAATCTTCCAGATGATATTCGTGAAAATCCAGCAATTCAATCATGTTTTTATCTTTTGAATACAGATGGATGTGCCCAGATTATTCAGGATGTTTTGATGGATGGTGAGTCTGATTCTAAAATTGATTTGGCTTTTGACATTATTAGAAAGGCGCGTCTTCTTCAAATTGTTGATTCTGTCGTCACATTCTTCTGTGATTCAACGAAGAGTCTTAGTTCGCGAATCTCGGCAGGTTATGTATTACTTGAATTTGCAAATGAAGCGCAGAAAGAACGTTGTCGTTCTTTATTGGATAGTTCAATCCCAAATAGAATAAAGGGAATGTTACTTAAATTGTTGTGGCCCAATAAGTTGTCTGCAACGGAATTAATCAACCTATTAATCCCGAGAAGAGAATCAATTTTAGATTCGTATTCTTTATGGCTTAGTCATGATTTCCCTAGCTCATTGGGCTGCTGCTCTATAGATGATTTATTAGAGTTGTTGACATGGGCAAATAAAAACATTGGAAAAGATGAAGATCACCATTTTTCAGATGCGTTGCATAGTATCTTTTTGCATTGTTGGAAAATATTTGATGTAAAAACTTGTCAAGGCTTAAAGTTGTTGGCGAGAGGGCTAGAGGGATATGTATCAAGGCATAGCTCGCCATTCTCAAGTTTTGATGTTCGCCAATCTTCGCACTTAGGATACACGGAGGTCGACTACAAGAAGGATGTCGTTCGTCGTCAACGTATTGTGAAATTTATTATTGAAAACGTGGATTTATCATTATCCCCTGTAATGAATTTTCATGTTGGTTTAATTCAACATAATGAGGATATAGAATTTCTTATACGTGAATTACGGGCATGCGATAACTTGGAAATTCAAAAACGATGGGTTCAGTGTTTAAGTTACTATTTTTACTATATTGCACTCCCTCAACACGCAAAAGATTGGGATTGGCTTCATCAAAATTATCCTTCTTATTTTGAGAAGAGTGCGTTCGAGGAGTTGGCAGAGCGTGAAAAAAATAAAAAACTGCATCTACAGGAACAAGAAAAATTAGATTTAAATAAGAAGGAGCGAGAAGCGAACAAAGAGGCCTTGTGTAAGTCAGATGTAAAATTTATTAAAGAGTCTTTAAAAAGTAAAATAGATGTTGACATGTTCCCTCAAGTGATGGCGAGGATTTGTCGTCACCCCATTGGAGAACAAGATGATTGTTCATTAGATGTTCGTAAGAGTTATTTGTGGAGTTCGCTTTCTCAAGAGGGTGTTGCGATATTGGTTGCTGCGGCATATGATTTTATGTTGAACAGTAATGAGCCGTCATTAACGGGAAATAGATATCATCCTGAATATTTTCAAGCGCTTTATCTATTGATGGCTTATGACCAAGATCGTTTGGTAAAATTGCCATTAGAGCAATGGCAAAAATTTATTCCTGAAATATTAACAATGTTTGTTTGGAATGGTAGCGATCTTATCCAAAAGATTGTTAAGATTCTTGTAGAGGGACATTGGGAGGCGTTCTTGGACGGGGTAACGGTGAAATTTAAACGAGAAATGAATGAAGATGGTTTAAATCTATTCGGATTAGATAAATTTACGAACTTGTTAACTCGAGCAGAATTGATGTCATTACTGTCAAAATTAGATGATGTTCAATTAACAAGTGTTCAACGCGCGAGTTTATACGAAACATTTTGGATGGAGTCGCCCGATGTCACTCTTGAGTATTTAGGGAAAAAGGAGTTTTTGGATATTGACCTCGTTGAGTGCGCAGATGAACTCATTCCGTATTTGATAGTTTGTAATCCAGAAAAACGATTTCAAGAACTTCTGGATTTATTTGAACAAAATATTGAGAGAGGAAAAACGTGGGTTTTAAAAGTTTTAGGCAATGATTGGTCGGAACGAGGGGTGTTTTCTCAGATAATCGCCCAACAACCTACAATGGCATTGGCAAACTTTTACATATGGTTACGAACTCAATTCCCGCCAGAAAAGGAACCAAAGCATATAGGTTGTTATAGTCCTACGCAATTAGATTATGTGTATAGTTTTACTTCACGAATAATTAACATTCTGATAGCGTCTAATGAGGATGATTTGCCTAATGCGTTGGAGTGTATTTTGGACAACTTCCCTTCTTTAATTCGATTGCGAGACCTTAAACTTCAAGCAGAGCGTAGACTTCTTGAAAAAGGTTGCCCACATCATAGCATTGATGTAATTAAAGCTTTGATGGAGAAGAAAACGGGTTTAGTAAATAGTGCGCAGGATCTTTTAGACATTGTTTATGAAAGGTTGGATAATTTTCAAGAAGTTTTAACGGGGGCGGATACACCATTAGTTGGTTTACTTTGGAATATAACGCCTAGTGGAATTTCGCATAAGAAAGAAGAAGATTTGTCAGACTTCCTCAAATATTTTTTAAGTCAAGAACTTAAAAAATGTGTGATTAATCGCGAGGTGCAATTAAGTAGAAAGCGTGGAGATGTTGCAGGAGCGAGAACGGATATCTGGATAACAGCTTTCTCACAAACAGACAATGCCAAGATTAATCTTTGTATTGAAGTTAAAGGTAGTTGGAATGGCGAATGTAAAACTGCATTTAAAAATCAACTTTGCGGAAAATATATGGCGGATGGAGGCGCAGATGCTGGAATCTTTTTAGTCGGATGGTTTGAACAGAGGAGTGATAAAAACCGGAATTCATGGTCAACAAAAGAGGCGGCTCAAATAGAGTTGAACACACAAGAAGCCCAACTTAGAGAAAACGGATGTTGTGTTCGTGGTATAGTCATTGACTGTTCCTACTGAACCGAATTAAGTTATTACATCTCTTCTATAGTTATAGGGATTTGAACCCTCCCGCTCTGTAGCCGCGACAGGGTAAGCGCCCTGTAGGGGGATAAGTGACCCAACGGTTCACTAGCAAAACCTGACCGCACCACTAATCCTCGCTTTACATTAGTAGAGCTTAAAACTTCTAGATGCGTTGGCTTTTCGTGGGCGAAGCCTAGTGTTACGAAAAGAGCAACGCATCCTAGCGTTTCTAGTGTTGAAAACCCTCCTAGCATAGCATACGCTTCGCAGTCCTGCGCGAAGCGCTTAACTGGGAACTCCGAACCCCAGTGAGCGTAGCGAACGAAACTCTCCCCAGGAGGGTTACTCTTGATTGACCCAGATGAGGTGTGCGGTGTCGTAACCGCGACGTTTGGCTTCGTTGAGGAGGGTTTCACGCATAGCATCTGAGATTTTTGGGTCACGTGCGAGAATCCAAAGATAATCGGCATCATCGCCACCAATGAGTGCGTGCCGATAATCGTTATCCAACCATAAGATGCGGTAGTCGCCGTAGAATGGACGGAAGAACGAGACGCGGAGAAGCCCCGGTGTTGCCGTTGTTTTGGCGATGGCGGTTGCCACCTTCTCCTTGCCGTTTTTCAGACCACTATTGGTAACGTTAATGTGGCCATCTTCGCGCATTTCGTAAAAAGCCTTGGCATGTGTCATATCACGTTCGAACCAATGGTCGAAACGAGCGATTTCATACCATGAGCCGAGATAGCGGGAAAGGTGTACATCATTTCTTGGTGTTAAATCCACCGTTGGCTTTGTTGCGCAACCCACGCACAAAGCCCCAAAGAGAGATGCGATGAAAACGAACTTTTTCATATCTGCCTCCTTCCATGTTTCGGTTAACTTCCGAACGCATAAAATTTTAGCACATGCTTTAAAAGTCAATTGATGAACTCCCCCTTCTGCTTGAGGCCCCTGCATATGAAAGAAAGCAGAGGAGGGCGCCACAGGAACGCATGCGGGAGGTGTGCCTCGCGTAGTTCGCGGTAAAACCTCACTGGCAGTGCTTCACGCTGGCAGTGCTTGCTATTCGCAGACGCTCGCTGACAGAGCACGGATACGTGCCCGTGCGGAGCAGCGAGCATGACTGTGCGACCCGTGAAAACCCTCCTAGCATAGCATCTGCTTCGCAGAAGCACGAGCAGGCATCCACGGGACCTTATACTAATTACGATTTACGAATGATGAATTAGCGGCGGCCGCTAACCCAACGGGTTACATCATGGTCAAGAGCGCGAGCATAGCGAGTGTAGTTCCATTGCGTTTGGAGGAAGTGAGCGCCACGTTGACCCATCGCGGCGGCTTCTGAAGGATGCTCAACCATGTAGCACATGGCTTTGACGAGTGCAGCGGGGTCTTTTTCGGGGATAATGATGCCCGCACGGGAATCTTGAATGAGAGGCTCTGCGCAACCGCAACAAGCGCTTACAATACAGGGAGTGCCACCGGCGAGGGCTTCATTGACCACAAGTCCCCAAGGTTCGTAGGAGGAGACGAGGCAGAGCGTGTTCATTTGGTGTTGGAGTGCCACCTTTTCTTTGCCATAGACTGCTCCATGAAAGACGACCTGTGGGAGTTCGGCGGCTTGCGCTTGGAGGGTCGCTTTCTCAGGCCCATCTCCCACGATGGAGAGGGTAACATGAGGATGCAAGCGCACGACTTCGCGAAAGGCGGCGATAAGCGTGTCGACTTCTTTATGGGAAACAAGGCGACCAACGTAGCCAAAGGCGAAGGAGTCTTTAGGGGCGGGGGGAAGCTGACGTGTGTAACGGGCATTATTGACCACATTGGGACGTTCAGAGAGGCGGCTTTCGGGAAGTCTATTTTTTAGAAAGAAGTCGCGATGTACTTGTGCGCCAATGGCGCACCCCCAGACATACGGCCGCTTGAACCAAAAACCCAACCATGCACGTTTGAGGAGGCGTGGTAGCCACTGCTTAGGTTCGCGCCAGGCAGAGTCAACTTCAAAGGAGAGGAGGCGTCGCCACCAGAGGTTGAGCATGAGCAGGGTGATGCTCATGGGGTCAGTATAACTATGGATAGCCACCGCATGATGCGTTTTGAGCATCTGCCAAAGGAAGGTGATCCGTTGCCAGAAAGTCATTTGCTCAAGCACTGGATAATCGGTGGTTCCGTGGGAGGCGAGCGTCTTACGGTTGTAGGCAAATGCACACGTCGTGCCGCGGGGGTGGTAAACTGCGGCGATGAGGTCGAGGATGTATTCTGTTGGCTCAACGAAGAGTTGGAATTGGCGAAAGGTCTTTGTCGTGGACGGAGGCATGTGAATCCCTTGCACACACGCATGCCACCATCGCACAAGGGTGCGTTTGCAGACGACCCAATAGAAGCCTAAACGGAGGAGCCAAAGGTTTCCATTTTCGCACCATCTGAAGATTAAACGCCACCGCAAGGGGAAATATTGAGGCGTGAATGCCTCTTTTCCCTTACAATCATTGAGCATCTTTGGCAATCGCAAGATGGCATTATTCTCTATCATCGCCACGCATTCACGCAGAATCGCCCACGAAGTGGCACTTTGAATCTTTGCCCCACACGCCTGACAACGGGTGAACTGCGCGCTAAAAATCGCCACATAAAGCTTTACCCAATGCTCCGTTTCTTCATATGAAGGGGGTTGGCGCATGGCAGAGGTAGCACGGAAACGATACCAATACGTGACCACTTCGCATTGTATAGCGCGCGTAATTTTGGGTAAGAGTGCCAAGGCAAAGAGATTATCTTCTTTTAAGCGAACGCCTTCAATAAAACGCGTCTCACCTAAGCAACTGCGCCGAATCACATAAAGAACTGAGTATCCCTCTCGGCTAAAGGTGGACCACCCCCATTCTAAGATTGCCTTTTCATCCGTCATGAAGTGTGTAGCGACTGCACTTACATCGGGTTGCTGCAAAGAATAGGGACGATGCGAGGGGTGTTGGACGCGGACGAGGTCTGCCTTTGCGAGGCATTGAAAATGAGCAAAGGTAGAGAGCCACCACGGATAGGCGATATCATCCCCATCGGCGAAACAAATAAATTCTCCACATGCACAGGCTAATGCTTGATTACGTGCAGCAGATACGCCACGATTCTCTTGGTGAAACACCCGAAATCGTGCATCCTTCTTGGCATATTCATCAAGAATCGCCCCAGACTCATCCGTGGAGCCATCATTTACACAAAGACATTCCCATTCGGTAAAACTCTGCGCTAAGATTGAATCCAAGCACTCGCGAAGATACGGCGCCACATTGTAAACCGGAATGATGATGGAAAAGAAGGGTGCAACCTTCTTTTCAGTGGCGTGTGACGCGTGGCAAGTGGCGAGTGTTTCTTTAGGTATTACCATCAAAAGCATTATAGCATATTAGTACCTGCGCCACAGTAGATGGTTTTCAGTTCGCTCCGCTTGCGGGTGAAGGCTGGTTGTTAGCTGTTGACGGTTAGCGGTTCGCTGTTGACGGTTAGCGGTTATCCGTTGACGCACGCTGACGGAGCACGGATATGTGCCCGTGCGACGCAGCGTACAAGACTGTGCGACTCGTGAAAACCCTCGCTGGCATAGCATCCGCTTCGCAGAAGCACGAGCCAGCATCCACGGGGCCGCAGGCCACCGCGCCATCGGCGCTACGTCAGGCGTTAGCCTTAAAAAGTGCAAGTAATCCCAAACATCTTAAAATGTTTTTGACGACCTCTTGGGCACATTTGGGCCAATAGATGAACAATTTACACGCAAGCGGCGACTGCGTCGCGTTGATTATCTGCCACACACCACGGCGCCATCCATTTTCTGAGTACAACGAAAATTGAAGCGTTTGAATTTGACACCACAGGGGAATCAATGTTTTGAGTTCTTTCGCAGGCAATCGATAAAACATTTTTTGGAACGTAAACCAAACGAAATCGCGTTTCCATCTCAAAAAAGGAACCATCTCGTCAGCTTGCCATTGATCGGTATAATCTATTAATGACTGGAGGATTCGTTTCTCCGTTTCTAATAAATCATGCACTTTTTGTAAAGACGGCTTTCCTCTTGTGGCCGAATCTACTCGCGTTCGGCAAAAGTATAATGGCGCATCAATTACAACCTTTTGACGGTTTTCCCAAAAGGCAAGTACTTGAAAAAGAGCATCTTCGCCGATTACATAGGGTTCAAACCGAAGGGTACTCCTCCGCAATACGGATGAGAACGCGCCTTGACGATGGGTTGCGAGAGTGTTGGCGGTTACTTTATCTAAAGGTGTTAATGTTTTTACATCAGGCAGGGGCAACCACTGTACGGCCTTTAAATCATCTCCCATACACGCATGGAAGGCGATTGAATCAAGGGCGGCGTATTCTTTTATCGTTTCAGACAACCACCTTAAGGCGTCCACACGAATCGCATCATCCCCATCAACACACCAAAACCACGCTCCCCTCATTTGATCTAATGCCAAATTACGTGCAGCAGATACGCCACGATTCTCTTGATGAAACACGCGAAACCGCGCATCCTTCTTGGCATATTCATCAAGAATCGCCCCCGACTCATCCGTGGAGCCATCATCTACACAAAGACATTCCCAGTCGGTAAAACTCTGCGCTAAGATTGAATCAAGACACTCGCGAAGATACGGCGCCACATTGTAAACCGGAAGGATGATGGAAAAGAAGGGAGTGGCCTTCTTTTCAGTGGCGCGTGGCGCGTGGCAAGTGGCGAGTGTTTCTTTAGGTATTACCATCAAAAGTATTATAGCATATTAGCGCCTGCAGCGTGGTTGATGCCTAGCGGCATGGTTAACGGAGCAAGACTCCGTGGTTGGCGAGCAGTGCTCGCGGTTGATGTGCCCATTTCGATCAGCGAGACAACGGTGAGGGCCCGCAGTAGGACGTAGTCCGTAGCGAGGAGCGCCGAATCCGTCGGCCATCTCCGTAAGGAGTGGCAGAGAGCGGTAGCGAACGTCACGACTGTGCGACTCGTGAAAACCCTCGTCGTCCTGCGGGCTCTGGTTGATTGTAATTCTAAAATGTTAGTATAATGATAGTATTGTGTTGTTAATAGCAAAATATTGTAGTAAAATAGGCGCATGAAAGAAGAAATGGATTTTCTACAGTTAGTAACATCGGATGAGGTGTTGTTGCAAATGGGGGCCTGGATTCGCTTGGAACGGCAACGTCTCAAGTGGAAACAATCCGAATTGGCGCGCCG
>JAZUPT010000036.1:0-45786 GCA_045605345.1 Candidatus Spyradenecus sp. | reverse complement strand
TCCGATCCATAGTCCAATGTAAATCCTCTTGGCAAAGTAAACGCTTTTTGACGTTTGGCAGACTAGCTGCCTTTTACCATTTGGCAACTTAAATGCACCCATTTTTACCCACTAAAGTGCATTTACTTTGAGAAATAACCTTTTTATTTCAATGATTTCACTTCTTCGGCCCTTCGTACTATTTTCTAAAGTTTTCTAGACAGGTCTAAAAAGTCCCGTGCAAAAAATTGTACTGTTTAAGAATTCTTCCCGATCGGAAATTTCCCCTTAAAATAATTGGCTCCCCAAAAAATTGTACTGTTTAAATTTTGCATGAATAGTACAAATTGTACCGTTTTTAAGCCCAATGCTACCAGCCTAAAATATTCAAAATGAGTTATTGTAAATGAATAAGTACGGTTCGGTAAATAGAGTACAAAGTATTGAAGAAATGAAATCGCCGAAAGTTGGTGGCAATCGCATTTGGATTATCGTGTTATTCAACGCAAAAGTGCAATAGAATACGTGGCGTTTTCCGAGAGAACGCGTTTGGCCGTGTTTCTATCGTACATCCCAAGAGACGCAGGAATCGTGTTTGTTCTTATCCCTTCGTTCATTCAAAACAGCAATTGGAAGGTGCAAAATCTACGATTGGTGTTTGAGAACTATTAGGCCAACTAAATCGCTTTAAATTGTTTTTCTTTAAAAATGAAGCGTTCCATTTTTGTAAAACGTCATATTTAGTCTGAGTTTTTGGTGCTTGAAGATCGACTACATAAAGTTCTAAAACATCTTCTGAAATCAACTGAGGTACAGCGCATTCCACGCCTCCGATTCTCTCTTTTACGATCTTAACGCCCAATTTATTTATGCGTGCATGGAGAAGTGCAAGTTTCTTGCCATCCGATGATGGTAAGACAAAAAGTTGCTGCCCGTAATTATGTTCAAATTCAAATAACTTGTGCGTCAATCCGTTATCACGGTCACACAAATACAATGTAGTGATCGTTTTTGAACGCTCATGGTACTGCACCTTGTTGCATAAACCATTCTCATTACAATCGTGGTGCTGTTGCCAGAAACTTGACGACATGTCATGGCACTGCTCTTCGCGTAAAATATCGTAATGGTTCAAGAGTTCTTTTCTATTTACTTTACCATTATCTGGAAGAATCCATTGAAACAAGGTGTTCTCAAAAGAAATCTTTCGATTACGATATCCGTTTTCAAAGAGCCTGATGTGGAAATTATTACGATTAGGGTTCTGCTCCCAGCGAGCCAAAATCGCTAATTCTAATTCTGAATCTCTCATTGCCGCCGCCGTCAAAATGGCATCTTCATAGGCACTGTTTAATGCTTCTGGCGACAATTCTTGTTCATGTGAAATGAGATATTCTAAGGGCGAGAATTTTTTGTCATAAATCTCTTTTAAGGCACTATAGTTGCTTAATTTCTTAGACTTCTCAAGTTCGTTCCATAATGTAGCAGATGCGCGTTCGCTCGCTAAATGCCATGCTTCGCCTAACGTTAATGAAAAGGCACAGAGATGTACCCAATAAACAAAAAAGATAACAAGAGAATACTTGATCATTGATGCCATTTCTTTCCTCTACTAAATCAAAACATCAAGTCGTCAGAAGTCTGGTTGGTTCTCATCAATATTCTTTCATCCAATCACCCCAATTCTCCAAGAACACCACTATCCTAAACCTTTTTCCCTATCACAAGCAAGGAGTTTGTAATCGTTCTCGCACCATTCGTGTGAATTTGCACTATTCGTGGTTTAATCAGTCGGAGTTCCTTCCGCCTTTTGAAGGGGAACACGACGTAAACGTCCGTCACATCCCACGCGATTTCGCACCCAACTCAGCCCGATGTCGTCCTAATCCAAGCATCATCGCCGCTAAACTCATTATCATTGAAAATGAAATCCATTGTTTCATTTCTTCAGCCTTCGTAAAATTTTCTAAACAATTCTAAAAAGTTTCGGACAAAAATTGTACTATTTAAATTCTGTATGAATGGTACAGACTGTACTGATTTTAAGCCCAATGCTACCAGCCTAAAATATTCAAAATGAGTTATTGTAAATGAATAAGTTACGGCTGGGCAAATAGAGTACAAAGTATTGAAGAAATGAAATCAGTCAAATTGATTTGAGTTTCTGTGAAAGGTATCGGGGATTGGGCTTGGATTGTTGGGGAATGGGGGTGCAGTTGGGGGTCTGGTAGGGGTGGGGATTGGTTTTGTTTAGTGGGGTGGTTGTGAGGCCTTTAAATGTGGTATGCTTTTAAAGGTCCTTTGGGAGGTGCGTTGCATGAAGTTGAAAGTGATTTTAGGTGGTCTGGCGGTGGCCTTGGCGATGCCGTTATTGGGGGCGGTGACGAATGAATTTGGGGTGTGTTATTTGCCAGCGTGTAAGGCGTTTGAATTGACCTTTAAGAACGAACGCACGTTGTTTGATGGGCAGTCGGTGGATCATCGGTTGACGGCAAAGACGATTACAACGCGGACGTTAAAGCGCCTGAATCGTCATTTTTACCGCACGACGATTGAGGGGAAGACACCGGGGCAGGAGAAGGAGGTGGTGCTGTTTCAGTATCAACGTGTCAATCCTGCGCCAAAACGCTATGGCACGTTGATTCTTGATGTGGCAGCGGGTGAGCAGGTGTTGCAGGTGCAGGGGGATTGTCTTGTGGTGAAAGAGAGGTATAAGGATGTGCTTTACTCAAATGGTAAACGTTTTGAGCTCTTTCCGCATGTTTTTTCGCTGACTGGGCTTCATTATTTGGGGGACGAACGTTATCTCTTTCAGCACGTGACGCCCTTTGCGGAATACACATCTTCTCGGTATTTCCTTGCCGACCGAAAGACGGGGTCCGTGGTGCAGCAACCGTTCGTGATGGTGTTTGATGTGTGGAATCAGTATGCCCTTGCTGTCCGGTCACTTGCGGAGGGTGGCGTGAATTGTTTTTATCACTTGCCCACGGGGAAGCAAAAGGTCTTTCCAGAAGATTTTTTTGAAGGTTATAATCATCTGGACATTATCCTGCGTCACGATGATGAAATTATCATGTGGACCTATACTCGAAAATTGCTTGGGTATCAATTTGATTGCCATATCTTTGATGGTCAGTTCAAGAAAAAGACGGTGGCGTATACGTACGAACGTTATTGCAACGTGTTGCTGCAGCAAGACCCGACCCGTGGAACGACGGTGTTCAGTCAAGCTGGCGACGAACTTTGGCATTCGGCAACGCCGATTCAGCCGCGCGAGAAGATTGATCTTGATTTAGATGATCCCGTCGTTGCGCTGACAACGGCGCGTTATGAAGCGCTCATTTTTGCGTTGGCCGACCAGATGGTGCTTGTGGATTGTGTTGCGGAACGGGTTTTGAGTGCCGATCAGATTGAGCATGTCGGCATGGGTTTCTTCAAACTCACGCGTGATGGGGTGGAGTCGTGGATTACGTTGTAATCAATCGCCGCCTCTTTTGAGCGGATCGCACCTCAAAGTAGACCTTATTTTGGAGTTGGATTTCAAGGTGTTTGGGTGAGGTGTTCCACGTGAGCGTCCAGATGTTGTCAGGGGAAGCTGTGGGGCGGTTTGGCCGTCAAGCTTCACGGTCGGAGGAAGCTCTTGGAGCGGGCTGAGTGAAAAGCAAAGCGCGGTGTCGGTCTTTTGATAGTCAAGGCGATACGTGCCACAACGTTTGCATTGGGCTTTGCGCAACGCGATGATGATGAAGGTAATGACGATGGTGAGGCTGGAGTGGCGGGGATTTGAGCTTGAGTTGGGGACAAGCGCTGTCGGATTTGGGGTGAATTAGGGCCGCTTTCGCGAGATGTTTGACTGAAACGCACTTCAAGTTTCAGTCATTTCATTTCTTCAATACTTTGTACTATTTTTGCCGAGCCGGAACGTATTCATTACAATAACCTATTTCGAAAATTTTAGGGCAGACAATTTAGGCTTAAAAACAGTACAATCTGTACTATTCATGCAAAATTTAAACAGTACAAAATCTTTACGGGCCAACACTTTAAAGAGGAATTTTCCGATCGGGAAGAAATCTTAAATAGTACAATTTTTGGCTGGGGACTTTTTAGCCCTGTAGAAAATTATAGAAAATACGACGAGGGGCTAAAGAAGTGAAATCAATGGGTTTTGTAAAGAGAAGGCAGGTTTTTGCTCCGCATTGCGCCGAGGGTTTCTGCGGCTTAGGGTAGTGGGGGCTGTGCTTTGGGGTAGAATGTGCAGGCGTCTTTTCGGCATTGATTGTTGAGGTGTGAACGGGAACACACGATAGGGCCGAGGGTCAAGGTGATGCCGAGGTGTTCTTTTGTAAAGTGGGCTGCCTCACGGATAGCGAGATAGGTGTCTCGTTTACAACAACGCGGTCCGCCATGCTTTCCGATAGCCTCCAATGCCCGCGCCGTCATTTGATTTGAAAGCCCCCATGCTTTTGTGGCAAGTGGGGTTGATTTTAAGGCGATGGCAAGGTAGATGCCAGTGCTGATGCCGGCGCCACAGGCTCCCCAAAAACCGCACACGCCGCCAGGAACTTGCTTACCGCGCGTTTGCATTTCGTAAAGGGCAGAGTTGAGATCAAGCTCGCCCCCCGCATTATGATAGGCAGTAAGAAGTGCGGCCCCAACCATGATGTGGTGTTCGGGGCCGTGCATATGGCAAGAGGGGAGCGCCATCATGGCTTCAACAATCTCAATCGGATTGGTGGATTGTGTATTGAGACAAATTGAAAGAAGGCTATCCATCCCGCTCGTGTGGCACGCATCGCAAACGAAGTGGCCCTTGCGGCAGCGCGTATGGCTACGGTGCGTTTGATGACAAAGTTCACACACCATCACCTCGTCGGAGTTCAAATATTCAAGCGGAGCTTTGCAAATCAAACATTCTTCATTCATTGAAATGCCTCGTCAAATATAAGTGCCAGGAATTAAGCTAACAATGATTATACGGAATTTTGGCGCCAAGCAGGCTGCATTTATCAATATTGTTTGAAGTAAATCTACCGACATCTGTCATGAAATAACGGCCGCGAGCCTAAAAGTTACTTGTGAGAGAGAGAGGAGGGTGGGGGCGCACAGACTGTACTTGTTCTCTACCTATTTAATAATAGGAAGCGCGATGGCAGACTTGCGCAGAGCGGAATTGAATGAAAAGCGCGTGAAGCTTCCCTTCCTCTCGCATACGTTCGCCTTTCAGGGTGACACGAAGTACTTGAATAAAAACGATGAAGCGTGGGAGCACCAGGTTAGCGCGGACGTGTGAAATAAAAATGCTATCGCGTAAAGGACCGCGAAACGCTGCGCGAAAAGGTTCAATGAAAAGGTGTGCAAGTGATGAATAAATGCGTTGAGTGCGGGTTTTATGAACTCTGCCTTTAGCCCGCAAAGCCCGCTGAGGATTGAGCGATGTGCGCCTCGCCTCTGCAAATATGGATGTGCAGGTGCACCCTTAGAACTGCGCAGAAAAGGGAAAAAACGTTAAAAATTTTTCTTTTTTGATTTTTTTACTTGACGGCAAGGGAGAGGGTTTGTTATCTTACCGCCCGTTTTGCGCCTACGTAGCTCAGTAGGTAGAGCACTTCCTTGGTAAGGAAGAGGTCGCCGGTTCGATTCCGTTCGTAGGCTCCATAATTTCCCGCGCAACAAAAATACTTGACTCTCACCCCGAGGGTGTGGTATAGTTGCAGGACTTTCTTCGGATAAGTGTTGTTTTCAACAGGCATCTGAGGAACGCAAAAGTGCCCGAGAGGGCGCGTTTGTGCCTACGTAGCTCAGTAGGTAGAGCACTTCCTTGGTAAGGAAGAGGTCGCCGGTTCGATTCCGTTCGTAGGCTCCATAAACACAGGTTAACACTCACCCCTTCTGTTCACAGGAGAAGAGAAAATGGCAAAAGAAAACTTCGAGCGCGGCGATAAGATCCACGTCAACGTTGGTACCATCGGTCACGTCGACCATGGTAAGACCACGCTCACCGCAGCTATCACCCACGTGCAGGCTCTCAAGGGCCTCTCTGCTGAAATCAAGTACGACGAAGTGGCTAAGGCTTCCGAATCCGCAGGCCGTCGTGACGCGAAGAAGATCGTGACGATCGCAACCGCTCACGTTGAATACTGCACCCCCACTCGCCACTACGCACACGTCGACTGCCCCGGCCACGCTGACTATGTTAAGAACATGATCACCGGTGCTGCTCAGATGGACGCTGCAATCCTCCTCTGCGCTGCTGATACCGGCGTGATGCCCCAGACCCGCGAACACGTGTTGCTCGCTCGTCAGGTCGGCGTGCCCAAAATTATCGTTTTCATGAACAAGATCGACCTCGTCGATGACGCTGAACTCCTCGACCTCGTCGAAATGGAAGTGGCCGAACTTCTTGAAAAGTATGGCTACGAAGGTTCCCCCATCGTCCGTGGTTGCGCTTATCCCGCTACCCAGGCCCAGAGCGCTGATGACGAAGCTTGCAAGTGCATCACCGAGCTCATGGACACCCTCGACTCCTACATCCCCGATCCTGTCCGCCTCGTCGACCAGGCATTCCTCATGCCGATCGAAGACGTGTTCTCGATCGAAGGTCGTGGCACCGTGGTGACTGGCCGTGTCGAACGTGGTACCATCAAGGTTGGTGAAGAAGTCGAAATCATCGGTATTCGTCCCACCCAGAAGACCACCGTGACCGGCGTCGAAATGTTCCGTAAGCTCCTCGACCAGGGCCAGGCCGGCGACAACGTTGGTTGCTTGCTCCGTGGTACCAAGAAGGAAGAAGTGGAACGCGGTATGGTGCTCGCTAAGCCCGGCTCCATCACTCCTCACACCGAGTTCACCGGCGAAGTCTACGTCCTCACCAAGGAAGAAGGCGGCCGTCATACTCCGTTCTTCAAGGGCTATCGTCCTCAGTTCTACATCCGCACGACCGACGTTACCGGTGACATCACCCTCCCCGAGGGCACCGAAATGGTCATGCCTGGCGACAACATCAGCATCACCGTGAAGCTGATCGCTCCTGTCGCTCTCGAAGAGAAGATGCGCTTCGCTATCCGTGAAGGCGGCAAGACCGTCGGCGCTGGTACCGTGAGCTCCATCATCAAGTAAGTTCTCTTCCTGTGAACAGCGAATCCTCGGGGCTGGGTTAGCCCCAGCCCGGGGATCCTTTTACAAGAACGAGAAGAAAGGGATTTTAAAATGCCCCGTGAACTCGCGATTCTGGCCTGCACCGAATGCAAGCGCCGCAATTACACGACTACACGTAACAAGAAGACGCAGACCGAGCGCGTTGAGCTCATGAAGTTCTGCCCCTTCGAAAAGAAGCGCACGCTTCACCGCGAAACCAAGTAAGGTCGCGGACCCATTTGCCAATAGGGTGGTAGTTCAATGGCAGAGCTGCGGTCTCCAAAACCGCCAATGGGGGTTCGAATCCCTCCCACCCTGCCATAAAACCGGATCAAAAAGCCATGTTGCAGAAGATTAGACAATTTCTCGCTGAAGTTGCGTTGGAAGGCAAGCGTATTCACTGGCCGAACCGCCGTGACCTCGTGGATTCTACGCTCGTGGTTATCTTTTTCATCGTCTTGCTCGCAATCGTGATCATGTTTTGCGATGAAGTTATCCGGAGATTCTTAGCCTTCGTGTTGGGCTAAGAATTGCCTTTTTGACGGAAGGAGTTCGCAATGGACGACGAAATGCAGAAGCAATGGTATGTGCTGAAGACCCTCACCGGTCAGGAACAAAAGGCGCAGCGCCAAATCGTCGCTCAGGCTCGTACCGCTGGTATGTGCGACTACTTCGATATTCCCGTTGATCCCGCCAAGGGTGAAACGCTCAATGACTTCAACGTGGTTGTCCCCGTTGAGAAAGTCATGGAAGTCAAAGAAGGCAAGAAGCGTATGATTACGCGCAAGGTGTGCCCCGGCTATGTGATCGTCCGTATGGCGCTCTATGCTGATGCTGCACACAAGCAAATCAATCAAGACCTCTGGCAATTCATCCAGCGAATCCCTGGCATCATCGGTTTCCTCGGTGGCACCTCCACGAAGCCGCGCCCGATTACGGATGTTGAAGCCGACAATCTTCTCCGTCGCCAGTCTGCTGAAGAAGCGAAGAAACCTCGCCTCAAGGTGAACTTCAACATCGGAGAAACCGTTCGTGTCAATGAAGGACCCTTCATGAACTTCAACGGCACGATTGAACAAATCGATCCTGACAGTGGACGACTGCAGATTTCCGTCTCAATCTTCGGACGCAGCGCCCCTGTTACACTGGAATACTGGCAGGTGGAACGTATCACCGACCACCCCGAGGGCGTCTAACGCCCTCTCGCTGTCTTACAGTGTCACGTTGACGGTCGTGCGTCAGGACCGGGTTAGGATCCCCGGGAGCGCGACATAAAACAAAAGGACCATTACCATGGCTAAGAAAGTCACCGGGATGATCAAGCTTCAGATCCCTGCTGGAGCAGCAAATCCCGCACCGCCCGTCGGCCCCGCTTTGGGTTCTCAGGGTGTGAACATTATGGCGTTCTGTAAGGAATTCAACGCCAAGACTCAGGACAAGGGCGGCATGATCATTCCCGTGGTCATCACCGTTTATGCTGACCGTTCTTTCACTTTCATCCTTAAGAGCCCGCCCGCTTCTGCTCTCATCAAGAAGTATGCTAACGTGGCTAAGGGTGCTGGCAAGCCCAACGCTGAAAAGGTTGGTAAGATCACTCGCGCTCAGATCGCCGAAATCGTGAAGATCAAGGCTAACGACCTGAACGCTACCGATCCTGAAGCTGCCGCTCGTATGATCGAAGGCACCGCCCGCCAGATGGGCGTTGAAGTCATTGACTGAGGAGTTTGAGCATCATGGCAAAGCATAGCAAGAAGTACCAGGACGCGCTCAAGCAGGCACCTAAGGCTGCCATCTCCCTCGAAGAAGCCGTCGCTTTCATCAAGGCTCATCCCGGCGCCAAGTTCGACGAAACCGTCGACGTGGGCTTCCGTTTGGGCGCAGACCCCACCAAGAGTGACCAGGCCGTCCGTGGCGTGGTGCACTTGCCTCACGGTACTGGTAAGCACGTCCGCGTGATCGTGTTCGCCGCTGGCGACATGGCTGATGCCGCTAAGGCCGCTGGCGCTGACGCAGTGGGTCTCGACGATCTCATCGAAAAGGTGAAGGGTGGTTGGGTCGATTTCGACGTCGCCATCGCTACCACCGACGCAATGAAGCAGGTGCGTACCGTCGCCCGTGTGCTCGGTCCCCGTGGCTTGATGCCTAACCCCAAGACTGGCACCGTGACCGATGACGTCGCCGCTGCTGTCAAGGCTGCTCAGGCAGGTAAGGTGGACTTCCGCATGGACCGCACCGGTAACGTCTGCGTTCCCGCTGGTAAGCTCAGCTTCGAAGCTGACAAGCTCGTCGACAACATCCGCGCCATCATTGACGCTGTGGAACACGAACGTCCCGCAGCTGCCAAGGGCATCTTCATCCGTAGCTGCACCATCAGCCCCACCATGGGCGTCGGCGTGCGCGTTATCGTGAAGGAGTAAGACACCATGTCCAATCAGAAGAAACGCCCCGAAGTCGTCGCGATTTACAACGAAGTCGCTAATTTCATCTCCGGCAAGGAATTCTCCTTCCTCATCAACTTTGGCGGTTTGACCGTCGCTCAGATCGCTGATCTGCGCGCTCAGCTCGCCACCAAGGGTGCCGCAATGATGGTGATCAAGAACACCTTCATCGCTAAGGTCGCCGCTGATCAGGGCATCGAATTCCCCGAAGGCATCCTCACTGGTCCCACCGCTGTCATCACCGGTACCGGCGATATCGCTGACACCGCTAAGACCGTGGTTGACTTCGTGAAGAAAAACGACAAGGCCTCCATCAAGGCTGGTCTCATGGAGAAGAATGTCATTTCCGCCGCTGAAGTGACCACCCTCTCCGAACTCATCTCTCTCGCCGCCCAGCAGGCTCGCTTGCTCGGCACCCTTCAGGCTCCCGCCTCCCAGATGGCTCGCGTGTTGCAGGCCAAGGTGGACAAGGAGAACGAAGGTGGCGCTCCCGCTTCCGCCGAAGGTACTCCCGACGGCACCCCTGCGGCCTAAACAGCCGTGTTGTAAAACCGTCTCAGGTGAAGCCGCTCTATTTCGCCGCGTAGCCTGAGACACCCTCCTTCCAAAGCTTAGACTTTGGGCGGTTACACAAACAAAGAAAGAAGAATACCATGACCCAGGAAGAAATCATTGACGCCCTCTCCGGCATGACCGTGCTGCAGATCGCTGACCTCGTTAAGGCTCTCGAAGAAAAGTGGGGCGTTTCCGCCGCTGCTCCCGTGGCTGTTGCTGCTGCTGGCGCTGCTGCTGCTCCCGCTGAAGAAAAGACCGAATTCGATGTCATCCTCGCTGAAGCTGGCGCTAACAAGATCGCCGTCATCAAGGAAGTCCGCACCATCACCGGCCTCGGCCTCAAGGATGCTAAGGACCTCGTCGAAGGCGCTCCGAAGCCTGTTAAGCAGGGCATCGCCAAGGACGAAGCAGCCAAGATCAAGGAAGCTCTTGAAAAGGCTGGCGCTAAGGTTGAAATCAAGTAAGGTTTCCCTTATCCGATCCCGAAAAGCCTGTGCGAAAGCGCAGGCTTTTCTTTTTCTGGGCGTTGTTGACTATACTTGCAATCGTTAACGGTCAACACTCAATTGCTGCTCGCTCCCCATGCGAGACTTGTCTGTGGGACAAGTCGCAATCTTTAACAGCCGATAGTAAATAGGTAACAGCTAACGATTAACTGTGAACAACCTTTCACGGACTAATTTTTGCTTGCAGATGATGTAGTGATGTGATTAAATTATCTAAAGAAATGAATCTTGAGGTGTGATGATGGGATATGGATTGGTGAAAGAGAGCGTTCAACGATTGGGGGCTGCGATTGCTATTCCGCTCATAAGTGTCGTATTTTTATTGTTTTATGTTCACCTATTGGTTTTTTCTTGTTGTATTGTGATGATCGCGTTTTTACATGCCACAATGGTGCTTGTGATTGCATTGGCAAAAAAGCGCTTCTTGAAGTGGGGTGTTCCTAGTCTTGTAGTGTCCGCAATTTGGCTTTGGGCTATGTGCGGGTGTGTTAGTCTTGCGGGTATTGAGGTGGTCTGGTATGTGAGTGGCATATTGTTAATCTTGCTTAATCTGTTCATGATGGGTGCCGCGTTTTGTGGAAAATGGTTGTGGTATCATTGGGGATGGCCATGGTTGTTTTACATACTCCTCGTGGTGAGTGAATGCCTAACACTCCTTATTTGGGCGAGCTGTTAATGGCTTTGCGGTGCGAAGGTGTCACCTGGCAACGCAGGTGACGGCAGCACGCGTAAGGTGCTCATCGGAATGCCAGCGGCGAATGAACCCGCCTGCGGTGGTAGGAAAGAGACGGCTGCGCCGCAGGAGTAAGGAGTGAGAAGAAAGGAGTGGGGCGGGAAGTGTGGGGCTTACGCAGCCCCACGCCCCGCGGCAGGACTGAGTCCTGCACGCTGCGCATCCTGCGGATGCTTTTACTGGTGCTCACGGGGAGAAAAGGCGGGCGTGAGAAGTAAGAAGTGAGGAGAGAGGAGTAAGGAGTGGGAAGAGAGGAGTGAGGAGAAAGGTGAGGAGTAAGAAGGCTGCGTGGGATAAAATAGCTAAACGGGAAGTGGATTGAGGCTATTTTTCTACTGAAGCGTGTTGATTGAAAAAGTAAGTGGGCAGGCGATTCCGTTTCGCCTGCCCGCTTATTTTTTATCAATATATTTTCTACTGAAGCGAATGCTTTTAGTTGACCTTAGGTGGGTTGGCGCGCTATACTGTATTCGTGGTCAGATGACCTTCGTTTGCTTTATGGATGAAAATAGGAATTAATGTGATGATGAAGTTGCTTTTCGCAGGATTAGGTTGCTTTGCGGTGCTGACGGCTTCGGCTGCCGAGGTGAAGTTGGGCAAACGTCATATGGAGGGGAAGGCGGCTGTTCAGGCGTATCAGAAGGAAATGCGGAAGGGTGTGGCTTCTGATGAGACCGAAGAGTTGACGCGTGATTTCTTTGCGAAGAACTATAAGGCAGTCTTTTCGGGTTTTTACGCAAAGAATGAGGCAGGTGAAGTCGTTCAGACGCGTAAGATTGAAAATGGCAAGATGGTGCAACTCTTGGAGAAGGATGCAAAGGTGACTCCAGCATCTCCAAAGGAGGTGTGGGATTCGTTGGAGGCAGGGGAAACGATTACGGTGCGCACCAACCTGATGGAGCCGTGTGGTTTTTGCGATGGCACGCGTTATGTACTTTACTTCAATGAAGAGGTGAAGGAGCTTAAAGCTTTTAATGACAAGTATCATAAGCAACACGCCGTCAAGGAAGAGAAGGAAGATGACGACGATTCGAATCGCAACGCCTATGATATGTACGGCAAAAAGAATAATAACAAGGAAGACAAGGCAAAGCGTAAGCGTGAACGTAAGGAGCAGGAGTACGCAGCGTTAGTGGATGGCGCAGAGGAATTTGGGTGGTCTGAAGTGTTGCCTGAGGTCAAGAAGATGCTCAACGCAAAGGAGGATGACACGTTAGAGGATATGGCGTGCTGTTGGACAGAAATCCACAAGGAAAAGAATTCGCGTAAGTTCCGCCATATGTGCCCGGTGTGTAAGGGTAAGGCGGCGATGAAGCAACCTCGTATGCGCACGTTTGAAGTCTCCAAATGATTGATTTGCAGGGTTATTAAGTTGCGCTTAAACAGATTGGCGTGGTTATGGCTGCGTCAATTTGTTTGGTTTTTGGAGTTGATGGCGCGTATGGTTGACATCGTTACATTCGCTCAAGGTTAAAAGGTGGAATTCGAAAATGCAGCATCGAAGTGAGGTAATGAAACGGATTGGAGTAGCCTTGGCAATCTTGCTGGTGCCTTATCTCTCGTTTTTCTTGCTTATAGGGATGATTGTGTATTGTCATCTTGACGTATGCCTACTTCTTTTGGTTGGAATCTTCTTATCATTACTTACGGGGGTGTTTTGTAAACACGAGTTTTTACTTGGCTTAATCCCCACGCTCCTCTTGCCCTGTTGTTTCCCAACGTTCGCGGGGCTTTTGAACTTTTGCGGATGTCCGTATGACCAAATTGAACCCATCGTCATCGGTGTGGCATATGGTGGATTGGCAATGGTGAGTCTAACAGGTTTTGTGATGAGTCTTTGCGGTAAATGGCGATGGGTTAAGGGCTGTGCGGTTACGGCCTCGCATTGGGTTACAGCGATGCTGTGGTTGATGTGGGTGATCATGGTGGCATCGTGCTAAATGATGTGGAAAGGATTCTTAAAGCGATGAAATGGTATCGGTGGACAAAGTTGTTTTGGTGCAGTCGCCTCTTGATTGTCTTGCTCATCGTGTTGACGTTGGCTATGATGTTTTTCTGCTACAAGTATTAATTGGGTTTCTCAATGCGTAAATTCTTGAAAAAACTTCGTGTAATCTTGCATTACGGCGTTGTTCTCTTGGCGCTCTATGCCGGCGCAACCCTTTTAATGAAGGTGGACTGCGTAAAACTGTGGTTGGCCCAATTACTCTCAACCCAGAGCAAAATTGCCTGTGAACTCCTTGAGAATAAACAAATCGCCGAACTTGCCACGCGCAAAATCAAGTGGAAGGTGCTGACGGTTAAAGAGTCCATGCACGAGAGCTTGGTGATGGAGACGGTCTATACGTTGAAGTTTGGTTTTGATCTCTCGGAAATCACCTCGCAGGACATTGTGGTGGATGATGCGAATCGGCGCATTACAATTACCTTGCCATCGGTACGCCTCCTCTCCATTGATACCTTTGGCGAAAGGAAGACATTGGTGAGTAAGAAGACCGCCTTTGCGCGATTGGCTTCTGACGTTGCCCACGATCCTGGAGTAGATGAAGCCGCCGAAGCCCACCAACTCATGGCCGAGCTCAAAGCGCAACACCTCTTAGACGCCACCGAACTCGCCAACGACTTTTCTGCCGCCCTCTCCCCAATCTGGAGCCTTCTCGGCACCTACACCCTCACCGTCACGCCCCCCAACTCTGAAATTGACATCGAAAGCCTCTTCAAAGACTATCGCCAAAAGAAATAAACGCGAAGCGTAACTGCGCCCTACGTTGAAAATCGATGGCTGTTCCCAATATGGCACATTGCCATTTTACGCGACAACGCGGGGGTATACATACGCAACGCGCATTTGGATACAGGTGAATAGGGGTGGAGAAAAGCGGAAGAAGCCTATTTGGGTGAGGTTGGGGGACGTGTTATAATTGGCGGAAAGGAAGGTAGGTGGCGATGGAACTCTCGTTTCTGACTGAACATCAAGAGATGGTGATTTTTGGGCTGGACCTTTTTGGTACGGCAATCTTCGCAATTACGGGGGCCTTGCGTGGGTTTCGGCGTCATTTGGACTTTTTGGGCGTGTGTGTGTTGGCCTGTGCGGTGGGCGTGGGCGGAGGAATCATGCGTGATGCCACGATTGGGGCAACGCCTGTGGCGGCCTTTGAGGATGGGCGTTACTTGGTGATTTGTGTTTTGGTGGCGTCCATTTCATTTTTTGTGGCGCCGCGCTTGAGTGTTCGGTGGAATGTGATCCCGATTTTAGATGCAGTAGGACTCGGCGTGTTTACGGCAATTGGGTGTGAGAAGGCGGCGCTTTATGGGTGTGGACGCGCGGCAACGGTTTTGTGCGGCGTGATGACTGCGGTGGGCGGCGGTGTGATTCGTGATGTTTTGGTGATGCGTATTCCGGCGGTTTTGCGCAGTGATTTTTATGCTACGGCGGCACTTTTGGGCGGGGTGGTCTTTGTTGGGCTTTGGAAATTTGTGCCGAGTGTGGACTATTTGGGGCGCTTTTGGATTGTTTCAGCATTGGTGGTGCTCATTCGTTTGGTGGCGATGCGGTTTAAATTTCATCTGCCTGCATCGCATTCAATTCCAGAGGCGCAACGGTGGCATTTTCGTCATCCGCGTCGTCGATTGCCGAAAGAGTAACGCGCATTAAATGGGGTAAAAGGTCCTCTTCTGCGTACTTTTCTTATAGGGGAGGGCATTTTTTGCTTGTATTTGCGTGGCGGATTGTGTTATTTTATATGGACTTATGTGCGGAATTGACAGAGTACGTACCAACTCCCTGGTGCTTTGTCCCGGCAGAATCCGCGCAAATGAGGCTCCCGGACGCCGGACCGTTGAAGGCGTACTGAGCGGGGCCGCTTGTTAAAGAAAGACAGGGTACAAAACATGACAAAGACGACTCTTCCTGAGTTGCCCAGCAACGACAACCGCAAGTGGTACATTGTCGATGCAGCAGATAAGCCCCTCGGCCGTTTGGCAGTTAAGGTTGCTAACGTGCTCCGTGGCAAAGACAAAGCCGATTTCGCTCCCTCTGTGGACACCGGTGCATTCGTGATCGTGATCAACGCACAGAAAGTGGCGCTCACGGGTAAGAAGAATGACCAGAAGCTCTATGTGGACTTCACCGGTTGGCGTGGCGGTCTCTCCAAGACCCCGGCGAACGTGATCCGTGAAAAGAATCCCACCCGCCTCATCTCTGACGCTGTGTGGGGCATGCTTCCGAAGAATAACACCGCCGACATCCGCATGACTCGCTTGAAAGTCTATGCTGGTGCCGAACACCCGCACGCGGCTCAGAAGCCCGAAACGCTCAGCATCTGATTAGTCTTCGAAAGGATTTACCACAAATGGCTAACGAACTCACCAAAGGTACCGGTCGCCGTAAAACCGCAGTCGCTCACGTGCGTCTGATCGCTGGCAGCGGTAAGTGGACCGTCAATGGCGTCGATGTGGAACGTTACATTCCCAGCGAATCGCTCCGCGCTTACATCAATCAGCCCTTCGCTATGACCGATTTGGTCGGCAAGTATGACGTGCTCGTCTCCGCTAAGGGCGGCGGCATCGCTGGTCAGGCTGGCGCTATGCGTCATGCGCTCTCTCGCGCTCTCTGCGCGATGGATGCCAGCTACCGCGAAGTGCTCAAGAAGGCCGGTTGCTTGACGCGCGATTCCCGCATGAAGGAACGTAAAAAGCCCGGTCAGCGTGGCGCCCGTGCTCGCTTCCAGTTCTCGAAGCGCTAATTACTGTCGTGCGGGGTCTTTCCCCGCAACGATTTCCGAAGGGGGCGGACGTCTTCTGCAGAGGACGCCGCCCTTCTTTCGCTCTCAATCTGGGAGTTTCGGGGAGCTTGACGCTGCCTAAGCCTGGATTTCAACGTTTTTATAGGGAGGACGCCGCCTTATGGGTCTTCTTTCAAAAATTAAGTCTGTCCTCGGATTCTCAAAGCCGAAGGCAGATCAGCCGTCAAAAAAGCAGGCTTCTGGAAAGGATTCCGGAGGTCGTCGTCGCGATCATCGCCGTGATAACCGTGGACCTAATCGTTCGCGTACGGCGCGTCCGGGTGAGGGTGGGACGAATCGCGAAGAAAATCGTGATCGTCAGCATCGTAAACCGCGTGATGAACAGCATCGTCGCCGCGATCATCAGCCTCGTGCAGAGGGTGAACAGGGCGGTGCGCAGAAGCCGCGTCGTCAGGAAAATCGTCGGAATCGTGAGGGGAATCAGCGTGGAGGCGAACGCAAGGAGCGTCGTCTGCCGCAGATGCACACGCCCGATGGGATGGATCGTCCCGGAGGCGCTTTCACGAAGGAGCAGTTGAAGGCTTACGCCGCGGCACACGCAGCGTGGGATCCTGCTTCGTATGATGTGCCTGAGGCTGAGGGAAAGAAACGCTTTGTTGACTTTAATCTGCCCAGTGAGATTCTGCATGCGGTGGCAGATTTGGAGTTTCAGTACTGCACGCCAATTCAGGCGCAGTCTTTGGAATTTTCTTTAGCAGGCAAAAATGTGGCGGGTCGTGCGCAGACGGGCACGGGTAAGACTGCCGCCTTTTTGATTGCAGTATTGACGCGTTATCTGCGGACTCCTGAGAAGCGTAATTTGAAGCCTGGCACGCCACGCGCATTGATTTTGGCGCCGACGCGTGAATTGGTGATTCAGATTTGCAAGGATGCAGAAGCACTTGGTCGCTACTGCGGGGATGTGCGTTCGCTCGCAGTGTATGGTGGCATGGATTACAATCGCCAGCGTCGCGAACTTGAAGATGCGCCAGTGGATTTGTTGGTCGCGACACCTGGACGTTTGATTGACTTCGTGCGGAATCACATTGTGGATTTGCGTCAGGTTGATACGCTCGTGATTGACGAGGCAGACCGCATGCTTGATATGGGCTTTATTCCCGATGTGCGCTCGATTGTGAATCGTCTGCCTGATCGTGATCACCGATGCACAATGTTGTACTCGGCCACGTTGAACGAAACCGTGATGAATCTCGCGGCGATGTGGATGCGTGACCCCGTGCGCGTGGAAATTGAAGCGGAGAGCTTGGCCACCGACACCGTGCGTCAGATTGTCTATATTGCGCGTTCGGAAGAGAAGTTTACGCTTCTTTATAACCATTTGGCAAAGCATCCCAATGCTCGCACCATTATCTTTTGTAATCGTAAATTTACGACTGAACGTGTTTGCGAAAATCTTCGTCGTCGCGGCATTCCCTGTGATATGCTTTCGGGTGACGTGAACCAGGTGAAGCGTCTGAAGATTTTGGAAGCTTTTCGCGCAGGAAGCATTCGCACGGTGGTGGCCACCGATGTCGCAGGTCGCGGTATTCATGTGGATGATATTGCCTTCGTAGTGAACTACGACTTCCCCTACGAACCCGAGGATTACGTCCATCGTATCGGTCGTACGGGTCGAGCGGGCAATACGGGCACTGCGATTTCCTTCGCAGATGAAAACGAAAGCTTTGCTATTCCGGATATTGAGGCTTACATCAATGAACCCCTCAAGTGCTCGATGCCTGAGGAGTGGATGTATGCTGAATTGCCGCCGTTGCAAGCGCGTGAAAAGCGTCAGCGTCGCCGTGAACGTGGTGAACGTGAAGCCGACCTCGCCCAGCCTGTAGCCGAAACGCCTGCGGAAGTCGCTGAAGTATCAGCCCAGGAAGAGGCTCCTGTAGCCCAGGAAGAAGCACCCGTCGTGGCGGCGGATGCCCCCCCTGTGGTGGCAGAATCTACCGAAACGCCTGCGCCTGTGGCGACCCCTGCGGTGGAAGATGAGGCGAAGGTGGAAGCAGAGCCTGTGGCTGAAGCTGTGGAACCGAAGCCGGAAGCCACCGAGGTAAAGCCCGAAGTGAAGGCTGAAAAGGCAGAGGAACAGCCCAAAGCCCCCGCGCCTCAGAAGGCAAAGCCCGCACCGAAGGCTCAGAAGTCTGTCCGTCCCGAACGTGAACCGCGTTTTAAGCCGCATGGCCAAAAGCGTCAACGCAAGGAGCCAGATGTCCCAAAGGCGCCGCGTTCCAATAAGCCTGTGGCTCAACGTTTTGCTCGCACGCAGGCAGATGGTCCGCGAGATGGATCTGAAAGTCATCACGCGGCCCCCATTACGGCGCGGCCAATCTATACGCCTGGCGCCCGTGGTCCCATCACAGATGAATGGACGCCTGGTCAGTAAGACGAACCCTCACACCCTTACTTAGCGTGTGAGGGGTTTCTTTTAGCCTTAAGGATGCTTTCTGTTAGCCCTTAATCGGCGCTCTTTTAGTCGTTGCATTTATCTGCGTTTTCGCGTTTGTTTTGAAATGAATTGGAGGTAAAGTATGGATAATCCGATTTCAATGTTGTTGCTCTTGACGGGTGGTGGTGTTTTCATCGGTATGTTGGTGGCAACCCTTGAGGCGATTCGTTTGTTGCAGGCGAAGAAAAATGAGCAGGATGGCGCAAATGTGATCTTGTCTGTTCTCTTCGGTGGGTTTATTTTTCTCTGCACGCCCGTCGTCAAGATGTTTTATGCAGTGATTGTGAGTATTGGCGCTGCGCAGAAGGCAGAGGTCTCTCCCAACGTGATGATGGTGACGGGTGTACTCTTTGCGGTGGTGGCCATCGTACAGGGATTGCTCGCGTCGCGCTTTGCTAAAGCCTCCGAGACTGACACGCTTGCGGTGATTTCGGCAAAGCTGCCCCTGCGGTTATTGGGGATGTTTCTGATTGAAGTGGTGGCCATCGCGGCGATGGTGTTTACGCTCATTTTCGCTTAACCCATTTGCTTCTCTCTTCGCAGAGATACAAAAAGAGAGACCGAGGTGCTCGGTCTCTTTTTTGTATTCTACGGTAAACGTCAAGGCGCGGATTTTAAGTGTGGGCGAGGGGAATTTGAAGAAGTGCCAAAAGGGGCGCTTATAACCCATAGGTCTGGTTGATGCCTCGGAGGAGAAGACCAACGGCAAGGCAGACGAGAAGAAGCCCCATGAGGGACTCAATGGCATTGAGTACGCGACGATCTAATCGGCGCGCAATACGGTGGCCTGCACAGAGAATCGTGGTTTGGATCGCCCAAGCGAGGAGTAACGCACAGAGGCAGTTAGGGTAGGTCGCTTGTGGGGTGCTACCGCAAAGTGTGGAGAGAATTGCAATCACCCCTGGACCGCAGATGAGTGGGATGGCCATGGGCACGATGAAGGGTTCTTCTTTCGTCTCTTCCTTCGTTTCGGCCAATGTGGCGAAGACCATCTTAATGCCAGTTAAAAGCAAGATAAGCCCTCCTGCAATTGCCAACGTCCCTCCTTCAATCTGCAATAGACCAAAGAACGAGTGTCCAAAGGTCAACGCTAAGAGCATTGCGACCAATGCAATGCACAGCTCGCGGAAGATGATTTTGAGGTGACGGTGTTTTGGGACGTGTTTTAACGTTGCCAAAAAGACAGGCAAATTACCGAATGGGTCGGTCAACATAAGCAACAACATTGCGGTGGAATAAATAAAGGTAAAATCCATATTGAGTACTCCAGTGTCGCGCTTTTCAGTTGAGTTGTTCCTTACGATGTCCTACAGGCTTAAAGGAGAACTCTTTAGCAGTGGAATCCAAGATCGTAGGCTTTTTGGAGGGCTTCGGGGTGTTTTTGGACTTCACCGCGTTCATAAACCCCTGGAACGCAGAGCATGCCGTTTTCGGTGGACCCTTCGCAACAAGCCACAAAGCCACGTAAAGCTTCAATGGTGCCCTTGAAATTGGCGGGGTCATCATCGGCCATGGTCATGATGTAATAGAAGGCTTTGCTTTTAATGCGTGGGTAGACCATGACGCTACGGTCAATGAGTGCCTTTAATTGGGCGCACATAGTGTAGAAGTAGACGGGGGTGCTCAGGACAATGACATCGGCTTCGAGCATCTTTTCAATCATACCACGCGCACCATCTTGTTGGGGGCAGAAGCCTGAGCGACAGGCATAGCAAGCGCGGCAGGGGGCGATTTGCTTACCCGCGAGGGAGAATTTTTCCACGTAGTGACCTGCTTCACGTGCACCAGAGACAAAACGGTCGCAGAGGGTTTCAGAGTTGGCACTTTTACGGGGGCTGCCAGAGATGACGAGAATCTTCTTGCTCATGGAGGGTCTTTCGGTTGGATAGATTTAATAAAGGGGGCGACTAGCAAAGGCGTGGGTGGCATTGAGCACGCGGAGCAGTCCGTCTTTGATTTCGGTGCTCACAGGAAGCTTGCCAAGGAAGACGGTGGGTTTGGGGGTGCCGTGGAAGTCACTACCGACTGAGGGGGTGAGATTGAGGCGTTTGGCGATGCGCAGGAGGGCAACCGTTGTTTCGGTGTCGTAAGCAGAGTAGAAACATTCCATGCCGCAGATGCCCACATCGCGGAGTTCGGCAATGCGCGGTTCAAGGGCGGAGAGTTCCTTTTCCAGGCTAAGCGGGTGAGCCATGATGACAATGCCACCCGCTTCTCGAATGAGCCTCACGCACTCAGCAGGATTATAACGGAAGCGGTCACGATAACAGAGTGCACCCTTCCCAAGATAACGCTCAAAGGCCTCTGCGAGGTCTTTCACAAGCCCCCGACGAATTAATGCTTGCGCAAAGTGAACACGGCTAACAAGTTCATCGCCTGCATATTGCGCCACCTCTTCATAAGTGAGATCAATGCCGTTTTCTTGAAAGGCGGCGAGCATGGCGTGATTGCGCGCATCTCTACCGCCCAACATTTGTTCAAAGGCAGCGCGTAGGCGAGAATCTTGATGATTAAAGCCGAGCCCCACCAAATGCAGTTGACCGCTTGGTACCTCGGCAGAGAGCTCAATTCCTGGCACACCGCGGATGCCAATCTGCTCCGTTTCGGCGAGGAATTCATCCAAGCCCTTCGCGCAATCGTGGTCGGTGAGCGCCATAACGGTCAACCCTGCTGCCTTTCCTGCACGGGCAAGTTCGGTCGGTGTAAGGCTGCCATCGCTCGCGGTGGAGTGCGTGTGGAGGTCAATCATCGGGAAACCTTTTGGCGTGGTTAAAGTGCAGTGCGCCTAAAAAACGAAACGCCTCCGCCCCTGTGGGAGCAGAGGCGCAGCGTGCGACTCGGTCTTAGTGCTTGTTGTAGGTGTTGTTGACCGTCTCGAAGGGCACCTTGGCGAAGTAGGAGGCAATCGCAGTATCGTAGTCTGCGGTATGTGCGAAGGACTTCTTCATAAGATAGAAGCGCGTTTCGAGGGAGAGCGTACCATCGCAAGCTGCAAGCTCATCGGTGAGCTTGGCGTAGTCCTGCGGATCGGTGACCGAAGCCACGCGCAGGTAGTTCTTAGCAGAGGCGCGCACCATGCAGGGGCCGCCGATGTCAATATTCGTGCGAGCCTGTTCGGGTGTAACACCCGGCATTGCCACGGTGTTCTTGAAGGGGTAGAGATTCACCACCACCATATCGAGGGGCACGGCGTCCAAACGCTTGATGTCGGCCTGATGGGCATCGTTGTACGTTTCGGAGAGAATGCCGAGGTAAATCTTAAAATCCAGTGTCTTCACGAGGCCGCCCTGCATTTCGGGTTGGCCAGTGTAGTCGGAGACGGCGACGAGCTGCGACTGCTGTTCGGGGGTGAGCATGTTCTTGATGGCATTGTAGGTGCCGCCCGTGGAGTAGAGCGTCACGCCAGGGCAGGCAGCGAGCAGTGCGGGGATAAAGGTGTCAAGACCTGTCTTGTCGGAGACACTGATGAGCACATGCTTCACAGCCACGCGGTTGTCAATTTCCTGAACGATGTTTAACATAACTTTTTCCAATTCAACAAGGGTTACAAGGGAGGGTAGACGACTTACGGCAATTCGCCTGTGAGTCCGTGGTGACGGCAATAGTCCATTGCCGCCTGGAGCACTTTACGATTGGTTTCAATTAGTGCAGGCTTCTTGGCGAAGGAGCGTTCCAGCGCTTCAATGAGCAGGTGCCCAGGGATATTGAGCGCGTCCAACGCAATGAGACCGCCGAGGATGGCGACGTTGGCCGCCTTCGGCACGCCATTTGCTAAGGCGATTTCAATCGCGGGAATCTTCACAATGCGCACGTTAGGAGGGAGATCCTTCGGCAGATTGACGGTGGAGTCAATCAACGCAAGGCCGCCCGCTTTCACCGTCTTGAGGTGTTTATTGCAAGCTGCCTGGTTCATCACAACGAGTAATTCAGGATTTTCCACAGCAGGCGCACCGATGGTATGCGTAGAGGTTACCACGGTACATGCCGCGTCACCGCCACGTTGTTCCGGTCCATAACTGGGCAACCATGTGGTTTCCAAGCCCATTGCACGAGCTGCATCGGCCACGACCAGTCCCAAACTCAAAATGCCCTGACCGCCGAAGCCCGTGAATTTGAAACGACGTTCTTTGTCATCGCAAGTTTCACACTTGGGATCTTCAGAGCCGTCATCACCGAAGAATTCGGAGAGTTTGACCCACTTTGCAGGTTCGGGGCGCACAGGTGCTTCTGCAGAACGATCGCGCAAGCAACCGAGAGGGTATTCCTTTTCAAGTTTTTCAATGACGAACTTGGCGGCATCCAAGGGGGTGCCTCGTGTGGAGGTGGGGCAGGGCGAGAGGATTTCCACGAAGGTGTAGCCCTTGCGGTCGCGCTGAATCTCCAATGCCTTACGGATTGCCTGGCGCGCCTTCATGATACGCTTGGTGTCAGCCACCGATACGCGCTCAATGTAGACGGGCAAGTCCATTTGGTTGATGAGTTCAGCCATGTGAAGCGGCATGCCGTCAGTGGCGGGATTTCTGCCTAAGGGCGAGGTGGTGGTCTTTTGGCCAATCAACGTCGTTGGTGCCATCTGCCCACCCGTCATGCCGTAAATGGAGTTGTTGATAAAGAATACGGCCATGTGTTCGCCACGCGCAGCCGCCTGCAAGGTGTGTCCCAAGCCAATCGCCGCTAAGTCGCCATCGCCCTGATAGGAGATTACGATTGCCTTGTCTTTTAGACGGCTAATGGCAGAGGCCATGGAGGGTGCTTGGCCGTGACCGGCGCTAACATTGCCTACGTCCCAATAATAGTAGCCGAAAACACCACAGCCGATGGGGTTCACAATGACCGTTTTATCCTGTAAGCCGAGGTCAACATAGGCCTCGGAGAGCAACTTATGCACAATGCCGTGGCCGCAACCGGCGCAATAGTGCGTGACGCGATTCTCGGAGCCCGAGCGCGTGAAGACATCAAACATGCCTTTGGTTTCAAGCGTCGCCATTACAGTGCTCCTTTCACTGCGCGGACAATATCCTGCACTGGAATCAACATACCACCCATGCGATTGATGAGGCCCACGCCTTCAGGCGGCAAGAGGCCTTCGCGAGCTAAGTGCAACATCACATCGTCGCGGAATTGCCCCGCGCTCATTTCTACCGTGAAGAGGCGTTTCTTCGCCAAAGGGCGCAATGCATTAATCGGGAAGGGGGAGAGGGTGATGGGTCGGAAGAGCCCCACCTTAATGCCTTCTGTGCGGAGCATATCCACCACCGTGCGAGCATTACGGCTACTCGAACCATACGCGAGCAACACCACATCTGCGTCATCGCACTGGTAGCATTCGGCGCGTTGGAACTCCTTATCCATTTTGGCATACTTGCGCTGAAGCTTCACATTCATGCGTTCCTGCGCGGGTGCATCAAGGTAAATGGAGGTGAGGAGATTTTTGCGTGTCTCGGGAGTGCCCTGGACTGCCCATGCGGTGGTATCCACTGGCTTCGCCTCTTCCTTCGGCAAGCGGAGCGGCTCCATCATCTGTCCGAGCTGACCATCAGAGAGCACAATCGCAGGGGTGCGATACTCAAATGCCTTTTCGAAGGCAAGGATGGTTAAGTCGCACATCTCCTGCACATTGCCGGGCGCAAGCACGAGGCAACGATAACTGCCGTGGCCGCCGCCCTTGACCACCTGATTGTAGTCGGCCTGTTCAGGATAGACGTTGCCAAGCCCAGGGCCTGCGCGCATCACATCCACAATCACCGTGGGAATATCGGTGGCGGCCATGTAGGAGATGGCTTCCTGCATTAGAGAGAAACCGGGACCAGAGGTCGCCGTTAATGCGCGACACCCTGCCGCCGCTGCACCATAAAGCATGTAGGCGACGGCATCTTCACTTTCACCCTGCACAAAGACGCGCCCTGCGGCAGGAAAATATTCCGCTGCCTTGTGTGCCACTTCTGAAGCAGGTGTAATTGGATAACCGAAATAGCCCTCTGCACCAGCATAAAGTGCACCGATGACAACGGCTTCATTGCCCTTTACGAACTTTGTCATTGCGCACCGCCTTTCGGAGTCGGATCTTGCTTTTCGATATGAATCGCATAGGGCTCTGGGCAATTATAGAAGCACATTCCACACCCGATGCACCCATTTCCCTTGTACTGCACCGCTTTGACGCCAAAGCGATTGTACGTTTCAGAGATTTCGAGGCACCCCTTCGGGCATGCCGCTACACACCGTCCGCAACTCTTGCAACTATCCGGTTCAATCCGCGGAAACGGTAAATCAAACTGCTGTTCCACGCTTTTCTCCTTTCGGTTAAGCGTAAGGATGCGATGCCGACAAAGCATCCCCAATTGCTAATTACATTTTACCACAATAAACAATTTCGGTGCAATAAAAAGCATCTTCTTGTCACCTGTATTTAGATTGACTCAGCGAAGGATGGTACAACTCAAGGCTGATTTTTTTAAACCTCAAGTTTGCTTTCATAAATCTCAGTTGAATAAATAAAAAATCAGCGCTATCTGCGTAGATAGCGCTGAGCGGTTGACATCGAGGCCAACGAAACAGGGAGTAGACGCAACTCCGAACGTAAACCCACAGCGAGCGGTAATCAATACTCGGAGACTCAAACTACCGCTGCGCATCTTCACGCTGATAAGAATGAAGTCAATTGAATTATCGCATACTTCAGAGACTGAAGACAATAGATTTTTTAACTAACGAATCGTGCGTGAGGTGTTCTGCGTTTCGTAGGTGGCGTCACGGAGTGAATGCGCCGCACGCCAAGAGAGCTCATGAATTGTGGTGAGTGGTCGAAGGTTCTCTTTTCGATACGGTCTGCTGCGCTTCTTGTAATCGCACCTGACGGATGACCTTGTCGAATGCCAACCGCATCTTTCGTTCCCAGCCCCATGCCGTGCGCACCTTTTGTGGATTGAGAATGCGGCAATGTCCCGTGAGAATGTGCTTTTCTAATTTCCATCCCGCATCTTCAATTAAAACACGCCACCAAACCTCGCGGTCTAAGACGCGTTGCTGAAGCGTTGGGAAACTTTGGGGCACCATAATTTCATGTGGTGGCGTCTCGTGATTGCGCAACTGTTTCAGATAATTGAAGTAAAAGAGTTCATGATGATTCGCCAAAAGCTTCACAAAGGCGATTTTTGCCCAGAGCGCCGACACCTCCACTTCGCGTGTAATGGTGGCAGGTAAAACATACTCCACTAAATTATCGTGTGGGTGCAACGACCCATTTGCGCCAAAGGCCACATCTCGTTCACCCCCAGCCACGGCATAAATGTAACGCAAGACCACATCCTTAGGGTTGCAAATGGCCAGGATGGGGAGCTCGCTTCCCTTTCCAATTTTGGCAAAGTCTGGATCATCCGCAGGCAGTGCAGCACCCATTAAAATCGCTTGCCGAATCTGTAAATGCTGTTCCGCCAAAAGAGCCAAGACCCGAATAATCATGCGTGCTCCAAGCGAATGCCCAATAAGCGTCAAGTGGCGCCGTTGCGTTTCTGGCATGACCACGATTTCAAATGCGATTCTCCACGCCTCCTTCTCCGCATTAGAAAGCGCCAAAGACCACACATAACTCTCCCCATCCCACGCCTTAAAGCAAATCTGTGTTTGTGGAAACGTCTGCTGAGCCACACGCATAATTGACTTAATCGGCTTCTGACTCCTCAGCCACCCAGGGATATACCAGACCTGTTCCATTTCATTGATACTATTCATAATCGTAGACGTTTGTCCAAATGATACCAAAAATCCTCTGGCGGAGTGCAAATTTTAGACGATACAGTTTTTGTTCGTGCGAGATTTTTAAAGGGGCGCTTGGGAAGAATGCTTAAGCCGCTTCCTTTTTATTCAAATAGTGGCTCTTACAATTGAGACAATCTTGAACAAATGAAGGAAGTCTTAGAACCCAAATCCATGGATTTGTGTGGTAAAGCAAGTGAGATTGTCGCGTGAGTGTACGTGACGTTTTCCCAACAAGCACGCGTATTGAACGCGGAATGCGGTTTAAGCGTTGCGCTCCGCAATCGGATGTCGATACGATTTTCGCATAGTATACCCAGTGGGACTTGTTTTTTTTACAGACGTGCTATAGTAGGTGATATGTTCTGAAGGGTTTTCAGAACGCAACAACAGAAAGGTTAAATTATGGAACAGACATCTGTTTCTTTCGGCACAGCCATTAAACGTTATTGGACTGACAATTGGACTGCAACCGGTCGCGCCTCGCGTTCGGAATTTTGGAAGGGCGGATTCGGGAATGCCATCCTTTTAGGTATCGCATTCTTCATTCTCGGCCTTCTCCTTACTTCCCCCGAGTTACTCACGCTGCTCATCGTGCTTCAGACGGTGGTCAGCCTTGTGGCCGCATGGATCGGTATGATCTTAACGATGCGCCGTTTGCACGACATCGGCAAGTCGGGTTGGTGGTATTGGATTGGGCTGATCCCGCTAATCGGCGGTATCCTCTTGCTGATTTGGGCTTGCACGGCCAGTGAAGCGGCGGACAATCAGTACGGCCCCATCCCTAACGTGAAGTAAGCCGTTTTTCAATCGGTTCTCCTATCGGCGCCTGTTCCACACGAACGGGCGCCGTTCGTTTACCCACCTATCCACTCATCACTCCAAAACGTAACCGCGCGTACACTCCTGCAAACCCATTGACAGCGCCCCCCTTTAATGCGCTGCCACTTTCGTGTGAAAACATTTTACACCACCCTTTTTGCACTCCTCGCCCTCTCTGTCGCCACGGCCAACACCCCACACTATCGCGCTCAAACTCCGCCCTGACTTAGCCCCAAATCCATGGATTTGATTTTGGAATCCAATGGATTTGATTTCTTCAATACTTTGTGCTCTATTTCCCCGGTTGTAACTTATTCATTTGTAACAACTTATCTTGAATATTTTAGGGCGGGCAATTTTAGGCTTAAAAAGAGCCATCAACGCACTGAAAGACCACCTCGGATGGCACCTCTGCTTGCTGCACCGCAAGGAGCAAGCACGACCGAATCGTATAGGTCAGTGGCGCGCCAAGGGTTTGGCAATAACGCACATACATGCGCCCCTCTTCCTTTACCACCTCGCGCACTTCAAGCATGCAGTCGCGCTTCATCTTAGGGGCAACAATCGCTAAGACGCAATCCGCCTCAAAATCCACACGCGAGGGTTGCCCCTTGGGCTCCATAAACTCCGCCATCCCAAAGCTTTCCTTTAGCGCTGCTTGCGAACGAAGCACCTGCCGGCTCGCACCGTCTGGAAAATCATTGCGCACAAAGTAGTTCTTAAGTTCACGAAAGGCCACTGCGTGCGAGACCTGCTTTTCCAAAGCGCTTGTCGTCGTGCAAGCACAAAGACCCAACAACGTTGCCCAAACACTACACCATACGCACCGCTTCATCCATCGCATCATCTCTACGGTTTCTCTCTGCTTCTTACCTTATCAAAGCCCTTCTCTGTTGAAAGGAGAGACTACTCACATTGGGGTCCTTCAATCATGTGGTTGTTCTTCGCAACGATGTAGGTGCAAACATTGTCGCCGGTCACATTGCAACAGGTCTCAAACATATCAAGGATGGGATTAATCCCAAGCGCAAGGGTCACAATCAAGGTCACCTGATCAGCTTGCAGCCCCATGCTTTCAAGGACCATAAAGAGCAAGAAGACCGACCCTCCTGGGATGCCCCCTGCGCCGATGGAGGCTAACAAAATGGTTAAGCAAAGGGTTGCAATTTCAACCATTGAGAGCTGAAGCCCAAAGAGATTCACCGCCAGGATAACAAAGACGGGCAAGTGGATGCAGACACCATCCATATTAACGGTCGCGCCCATCGGCAGGGAGAAGCTAGAGAGGGCCTTGTTGACGCGGAGGCCATCCATGGCTTTAAAGGAGAGCGGGAGCGTCGCCACCGAAGAACGCGTAACGAAGGCCGTCAGCATGGCCATTCGAATGCGATAGAGAATGCGGAAGGGATTTTCGCGGCAAAAGCAGAACAGCGCCAAGGGATAAATCACGAAAATCATCAACAACACGCCCATCACAACGCTCAAGATGATGCGAAGGTAAGGCCCGAAAAGAAGAACGCCATTTTGGGTGAAGTTAACAAGGCAGAGCGCGAAAACGCCAAAGGGGAAATAGCGAATCACCCATTCTGTTAAACGAAACATGATCCGTTGAATCGCATCAACTGCATCAATGAGTTTTTGGACGGTCGCGCTAACGCTCGAAGCTTCGTCAATCAGACAACGCGCCGCAAGGCCAAAGGCAATGGCAAAGACAACAATGGCGAGGAATTCTCCTTGTGCAAGGGCCGCAAAGGGATTTTGGAAGATATCAACAATAAAGGTAGCAAACGAGGTCGCACCAGCCGTAGAGGCATCAAGGAACGCTTGTGCATCTGTCGCACCCGTGGCAATTGTTGCGCCCGCGTCAATGGAGGGATTCAGGAAAGAGGCCAACACAACGCCAAAGAGGGTCGCGAAGAGAGAGGTGGCAAAATACCACACCATCACCCATCCGCCGACTTTCCCAGACTTTCGCAAGGGCAAAGAGGCTGCGCCATGAATCAACGAGAAAAGAATCATGGGGAAGACCACCATCTTGAGCATCGCCACGAGGAGATTGCCAAAGGGGGAAACAATGCCAGTAATGTTCTCTTTGAGCTGAGGAGCCCCCCACTCCGATAAGAAAAGCCCACCCAACGTTCCTAAGACGAACCCCATCAAGATTTGAAGAATAAGCGGTATTTTGCGCATAAGAAGGCTCCTTTTAAGGCAATGTAACATCAACGTCGTCTCGTCAAATGGCCCAACTTAAATAAAACGTCAGGACCATAGGGTCTATCAAACATAAACAACGTAGACCTCTTCCACAAGTTGTTCCATTATAGTGCTTTTGACCAAACAAAGGCAATCCCTTGCTTTTCTGCAAATACCTCAAAAAGCTGTGTATTGCACCATAAGCCGTCAACAGTGCAACAGGTTGTCTCTCTCTTCTTTCCTCCCACATGCCTTTACAGACAAGAGATTGCACGCGCCTAACGGCTTGCCTCTCCCCCATCCATAAGAATGATGTTTCACTTCTTCGACCCTTCGTACTATTTTCTAGAATTTTCTAGATAGGTCTAAAAAGTCCCGTGCAAAAAATTGTACTGTTTAAGAATTCTTCCCGAGAGGAAATTTACCCTTAAAAGAATTTGCACGGAAAGATTTTGTACTGTTTAAATTTTGCATGAATAGTACAAATCGTACTGATTTTAAGCCTAAAATTGCCCGCCCTAAAATATTCAAGATAAGTTATTACAAATGAATAAGTTACGGCTGGAAAAATAGAGTACAAAGTATTGAAGAAATGAAATCCAATGGGTTTGATTTTGAAATCCAATGGGTCTCTTCTTGTAATCAGCCGTAAGCGGGGAAGTCGTTAAGGCCACGCTGAGTCTTGTGCAAGCCTGCTTTGATGTGATTATCCGCTTGCATATGAGGGGTCAAAGCGTTGAAATGCGAGTTTTAACCCCACGGTTTTTACTGAGGGGATGCGCGGTTTGATGTGTTTTTTAGGGGGCAGGGCGGGGGGCGCGGCGTCGCCCCTCATGTGATTAGAAATGGCGATATCGTAGCACTCTCCCTCTGTGGTGTAGCACTTCGTCCTGTAGTACTTTCGCAGAACGATCGTCTTTTTCGTTTTTTAAAAAAGCTATTTCCTTAAGTGGCCCTCACCCCTCCCTTGAAAAAGCGTACTGCCACACCGAAAAAAGTAAGTGGCGAATGGGCTTTCACTGTTTGGGGTGTTTAAACGCTTAAAAATCTAAGCTATTTGGATTTAGCAGAAAATCATAGATGCTCATGGTTAAAATCCCATGGTCATCATACAAGGGCGCCGGAGCATGTGAGGTGATGACCACCTTCTTGAAGGTGTCATCAATTTTGAGGAGAGGGCGAATTTCTTGTTCGTGTTTGTTTTTGTCAGGAATCAGATAGGCCGACTGAATGTAATATCGCTTCGATCCTTTATTGGCGACAAAATCAACCTCTAAGACTTTTCGCGAGTAGGATCCGCTCTCCCCCCTCTCATGAACAATGACTTGCCCAATATCAACATTAAATCTGCGATGTCGCAATTCATTGTAAATGATGTTTTCCATGCTATGTGTTTCTTCTAATTGCCGAAAATGTAATCGAGCATTACGAAGCCCTAAATCTGAAAAGTAATATTTTTGTGGCGTTTCAATATAGGCTTTCCCTTTAATATCATACCGTCGTGCCATTTCTAACAAATAGGCGTCTTCTAAATAGGTAAGATATTTCGTAAGGGTGGTGGTGGTTATTTTTGAATGTTTCACGCTCTGAAAGGTTTTACGCAGTTTTTCAGGATTTATTAAACTGCCAATGTTAGAGGAGAGAATATCAAGTAAGTCTTCTAATTCAGATACTTTGCGGATTTTATTTCTGCCTACAATATCGCGTAGATAGGTTTCTGTGTAGAGTGCGTTGAGAATTGAAATTTTGTCCTCAGGTGTTTGGGCAAGTGCGACTAATGGCAATCCGCCATAGAGCATAAATTCTTGAAAACGCCCCACCTTGTCATCGTTAAAAACAGAAAAATATTCTGCAAAACTTAAGGGGGTCATATGAATTTCGTCACCTCGACCACGAAATTCGGTAATAATATCTTTGGAGAGGAATTTGGCATTACTTCCTGTTGCATAGATTTCAGCGCCTTTACTGAGCAACCCATTTAGAACTGATTCAAAATCATTAAGGAGCTGTATCTCATCCAATAGAAAGATCGTATTGGGGGATTTTTCTAATTGTTGTTTCGCAAATGCATAAAAGGTGTCCGCATCACAAAAATGCTTATTATCACGTTCGTCAAATGCGATTTCAATAATTGCCTCAGGGGGAATGCCCTCCATGAGCAAATGATGCTTAAAAATTGTGCGTAATAAGTATGACTTCCCGCAACGACGAACCCCTGTGATGACTTTAACAAAGCCATTTCGCTGTTTTCGAATTAACTCATTGAGATAAAACGGACGTTGGATTTCCATGACACGCCTTTCTAATGGGGATTTTTGCAAGTTTTGACACTTTTCTCCATTAGAATACAGGATTGTGCTTCATTTTGCAAGTTTCTAATGGAGATTTTTGCAAGTATTGACACTTTTCTCCATTAGGAAAGGGGCTTAGCTGGGTGTTTTTGGGTATTTCTAAGATTTCTAATGGAGATTTTTGCAAGTATTGACAGGTTTCTCCATTAGAATAGGGTGGATGGGGGGCGTGCACTTGTTTATTGAAGCGGTGTATTCTTGATGAGGGGTGTGAAGCAGGGCGAAGGGGTCGTGCTTCTGCGAGGGGGTTATTTTTCCCAGGGGAGTTTGAGGTTTTCGCGGTGCCAATTGGTAAGGCGTTTCCAATCTTTAGGTGTGGTTTTTGCCTCAAGTAAATCGGTCTTTTCTTTGGGGAGTGCAGAGAAGAAATCAAGGCCGGTTTGTGCTTCAACTTCGTCTACGGTCGTGACAAAGGTGTGGATGGGTTGGTTGCTGCGATTATTGGGCACGAGAAAGGCCACCATCTTTTCTGGTGGGGTGGTGTCATAGATGATTTTGTAGTAGGCGTCGGGGATGGCAACGCGATTGGGGCCAATTGTTTTGGGAGTCTTCCCGAAAATGGGTCCTGTAATGACATAGATGTCGCGTTCAATATTGACGGTGTAACGCACAAATTTTTCAATGTCGGCCCAGATGCCGGCGTTCATTGCGCGGTGTTGGGGGGACATGTTAGAGAGATAGAAGCAGTCATGCATAGCTTCTTCGGAGAATTGCATATCTGCGGCGGGTGCCATATGCCCGCGGTCATACGTGGGATGTTTGTAGTCTTCTAATGTCGCAGAGCCCGTCGTAATCTCAGGATCTGGGAAAAATTCTTCCCCGCGTTTAAAGCGTTTGTTTTTGTTCTCTTGCTTTGTAAAGTGATATTGCACCCACGCGGGTTGCTCATACTGTTCAGCATAACCGAGGGCATAGCCTACACGATCCACAACTTGATCGCAACCGCCTGGTGTGCCGACGGTGAGATTGTCTCCACCGAACACAGTTACGGGCAGCATCGCTAAAGATAAAAAAACAACTGCAAAGTTCTTCTTCATAGGTCAATTATAGCACAGATATTTAGTTTCGGTATTCGTTCGGGAACGTGTGCGCGGCCGTGTGTACTGCGTTTGTCAGATGTGACCAGCGGGAGCGTGGAGAGCAGGGGGGACTTTGTGCTCTTGTGTGTTGAGTGCTGTCGTTATGAAGTCATTCCGCTACGCGCTTCATTGACGGCGTGTAGTTTGCGCGCCGTAGTGAAAACGAAAACAGCCTCCCGCGGGGGAGGCTGTTTGATTGTAAGGGATAACCCTGACTTGCTTACAGGCAGCTGTGGCAAGTACGGGCAATCACTTCGTCCTGATGCTTCTTGCTCAGGTTGATGAAGCGCACGGCATAACCGGATACGCGGATCGTGAGATTCGGGTAGTTTTCCGGGTGAGCCTGGGCATCACGGAGGAGGTCGGCATTGAACACGTTCACGTTGAGGTGGTGTGCACCCTGAGCAAAGTAGCCATCCATCACGCGGGTGAGGTTAGCAATCTGGTCAGCCTTATCCTTGCCGAGAGCGGTAGGATTGATGGTGAAGGTGTTGGAGATGCCGTCGCGGCAAGCATCGTAGTTGAGCTTTGCCACAGAGTTGAGCGAGAAGGTGGCACCAGAGGCGTCACGACCATGCATGGGGTTTGCGCCAGGAGCGAAAGCTTCGCCGGCCTTACGGCCATCAGGGGTGGCACCGGTGTTGCGACCGTACATCACGTTGGAGGTGATAGTGAGCAGGGAGAGCGTGTGCTCTGCGTCACGGTAGCAGGGGGTCTTCTTCAATTCGGTGGAGAAGTATTCGGCGATTTCCTTGGCGATAGCGTCCACGCGGTCATCGTCGTTGCCGAACTTCGGGAAGTCGCCTTCGATGATGAAGTCAGTGGTGATGCCTTCTTCGTTACGGACGGGAGTGACCTTCGCGTAACGGATAGCGGAGAGGGCGTCTGCGACCACGGAGAGACCTGCGCAACCGAATGCCATCCAACGATGAGCCAAATGGGTGTCATGGAGAGCCATCTGGGTCTTTTCGTAGGCATACTTGTCGTGCATGTAGTGAATCACGTTCATGGTGTTCACATACTGATGGGCGAGCCAAGAGAGCAAGGTCTTGTAGCGAGCCATCACGTCATCGTAGTTGAGTGCGCCTTCAGCGGGGAGGTCGGTCTTCGGAGAAACCTGCTTGCCCTTGATTTCTTCACGGCCACCATTGAGGGCCATGAGGAGAGCCTTGGGGAGGTTGATACGAGCGCCGAAGAACTGCATATCCTTACCGAGGGTCATTGCGGAGACGCAGCAAGCGATTGCGTAGTCATCGCCATAGCGTTCACGCATGAGGTCGTCGTTTTCGTACTGCACGGAGTCGGTTTCGATGGAGACGTGTGCGCAGTAGTCCTTCCAACCCTGAGGGAGGCCCTGAGCCCAGAGCACGGTCATATTGGGTTCCGGTGCGGGGCCGAGGTTTTCAAGGGTATGGAGCATACGGAAGGAGGTCTTCGTGACGAGCGTACGGCCGTCAAGACCCATACCGCCGAGAGATTCGGTGGTCCAAGTGGGGTCACCCGCGAAGAGGTCATTGTATTCCGGGGTGCGGAGCTGACGGTTCATGCGCAGGTGGAGGACGTAATCATCGATGAGTTCCTGAGCGCCTTCTTCGGTGAGGACGCCTGCGGCGATGTCACGTTCCATATAGATATCAAGGAAGGTGGCGGTACGGCCGAGAGACATAGCAGCACCATTCTGTTCCTTAATTGCGCCGAGGTAACCGAAGTAGGTGGCCTGGACAGCTTCACGAGCAGTGGTAGCAGGCTTGGAGATGTCGCAGCCATAGTTTTCGGCCATCTGCTTCAAGCGTCCCAAGAAGTCAATCTGACGCCACACATCTTCACGCAGGCGGACGCATTCATCGGTCATCACTTCTCCGGGACCGTTACCAATGGCATCCAAATCCTTCTGCTTTTCTTCAATCAAGCGGTCAACGCCATAGAGGGCCACACGGCGATAGTCACCGATGATACGACCACGACCATAAGCATCGGGCAAACCTGTGAGCACGTGTGCGCTACGGAGTGCACGCATTTCCTTGGTGTAAGCACGGAACACGCCTTCATTGTGCGTGGTACGATACTTCATCTGCTGGACGACGTGGTCGCTGATTTTGTAACCATAAGCTTCTGCAGCCTGATGGCACATACGCATGCCGCCGAAAGGATTGACGGAACGCTTCAAGGGTGCATCGGTTTGCAAGCCAACGATAAGTTCGTTTTCCTTATCGAGGTAACCGGGCTTATGATTGAGGATGGAGGAAACGTGATTGACGTCTACATCGAGAACGCCACCCTTGTCATACTCTTCCTTGTGCAAACGCTCATATTCGGCGTTCACTTTTTGAGTACGGGCCGTTGGACCGGTGAGGAAGGACGCATCACCTTCATACGGCGTATAGTTGGTTTGAATGAAGTCACGGACGTCAATGGTGTCCTGCCACTTGCCGGACTTGAACGCAGGATATTGGAACATAAGCGTGCTCCTGTTTTGCGGTGATATTTCCGGCCGCGCGACAACTCGCAGCACACCCACCGGAAATGCGTCACCAAATATATCAAAAAGAACGTATTTGCGTCAATACACAAGAATTGATTAAAATCAATATGTATACAACATATAGTGTGTGTGTGCTAAATAACGCACAAGATGACGCATAAAATGTGTAATAATTTTAATTCGTTAATTTGAAAACCTACAAAAATGGGAGTTGTTTTCTTCAAAAATGAGATGCGATAAGCAGGAAAAGGGAGTTCGCTTTTATGGGTGTGCAGTTTTGGGTGTATGGTTAAAGCAGAGAAAAAGCGCTGCGGCGCAGAGGGCTCCGAAGGTGTCACACCCGATATCTTTTTGCGCATCCCAAATGTCGCCTTGTGAGCCGAGGAATGCAGCACCAGTCGCTCCGCCTTCAATCTCTGCGTAGGCCCACTCAATGAGTTCCCAGAGGCCTGCCATTGCGATGGTGCACATGATGGCAAAAAAGGCGGCGAGGCGTTTGGAGGGGGCCCATTCTTTGTTCAAAAAGTATTCTGCAAAGGGAAAGGCGAACCATCCAATGGCAAAGTGTGCAATGCGATCGTAAGGATTGCGCTCAAGCCCTAAGGGTTCCATGAGCCAATCCATCGGCACGCGTTCAAAGCTTGTATGCGCACCGCCTACTTGAAGCGCCATCCAGATGAAGAAGATGGCGTAGGAGGTGGAGGAAAAGGTAAACTTCTTCTGCGTGAAAAAGAGGATGAGCCAGAGCCCAATTGGCCACACCATTTCGGCACACCAAATGGCGCGTTCGTAGGGGGCGATTCCCAAAAGGATGGCTTCTCCTAAAAGAAGTGCGCTTAAACACCACCAGGTGATGCGTTGAGACTTGAGCATCGTTCTCTCCTTTAAATAGTTGACGCATGTAACGATTAAATGGTTAATGCGTGTAACGGTTAAATGGAACGTTGTTTTTAATGATAGGGGCCCTTAAACACTACAAGCGCACCTCAAAAGAGATACGCTTGCAGCGGTGTGTGTAGCGGCTCAATTAGGCCTGCTGATCGAGGTCGCGCATGGCTTCCTTACGGGAGAGCTTAACGCGGCCGCGTTCATCAATGCCGATGCACTTGACCATCATCTTGTCACCAATCTTGCAGACACTTTCCACAGAGGGGATGCGGCGATTGGAGAGTTCGGAGATGTGGCAGAGGCCATCCTTACCGGGGAGGATTTCCACGAAGCAACCGAATTCCTTGATGCCGGTGACAGTGCCTTCGTAGATTTTGCCTTCTTCAGCTTCGGCAGAGATGGCTTCCACTTCGCGCTTGGCGGCGGCCATGGATTCGGCATTGGTTGCGAAGATGGAGACGGTGCCGTCTTCGGCGATGTCGATCTGGGCGCCAGTGGAGTCGGTGATGCGACGGATGTTCTTGCCGCCGGGGCCGATGAGTTCGCCAATCTTGTCGGTCGGGATCTGGAGGGTGGTGATGCGCGGTGCGTAGGGCGAGAGCTCTTCGCGAGGCGCAGGAATTACGGTGGCCATGTAATCCAAGATGGTGTTGCGACCGACGCGAGCGGCTTCGAGCGCACCTTCCACGAGGTCCCAAGTGAGACCGCGGAGTTTGAGGTCGACCTGGAAGCCAGTGATACCCTTGCGCGTGCCGCCAATCTTGAAGTCCATGTCGCCGCAGTGGTCTTCTGCGCCGAGGATATCGGTGACGAGTACCTTCTTGCTCAAGTCAGGCGTGGTGAAGAGGCCCACGGAGATACCTGCCACAGGAGCGGTAATCGGTACGCCGGCATCCATGAGTGCCAAGCAACCGCCGCAGATGGAGGCCATTGAGGAGGAGCCGTTGGAGCCCATGATTTCGGAGACCACGCGCACAGAGTAAGGATAATCTGCGGGGATCACTTCTGCGAGCGAACGTTCTGCGAGGGCGCCGTGACCGATTTCGCGACGACCCGTGGAGCCGAGACGACCCACTTCGCCGGTGCAGTAGGGCGGGAAGTTGTAGTGAAGGATGAACTTCTTCTGCTTCGGTCCGCCCGTCACGGAGTCAAGATCCTGAGCATCTTTGGTGGTGCCGAGGGTGACGGTGGCGAGGTTCTGCGTTTCACCGCGGTTGAACACTGCCGAACCGTGCGTGCGGGTGAGGACGCCCACCTGAGCTGCGAGCGGACGGATTTCGTGCTGAGCACGGCCATCAATGCGCTTGCCGCGTTCCAAGAAGTTGGCGCGAACGGTTTCGATTTCAAGTGCATCAAAGAGGTGAACGAACTTCACATCGTCAATGACCCAGTAGCCTGCTTCGTCCTTGCCATACTTTTCCTGGCAAGCGGCGAGCAATTCGGCGCGGATAGCATCCACAGCAGCCTGACGTTCCAACTTGCCGGGGATGATGAGTGCGTCTGCGAGGCGGGTGCCAGCGAGACCGCGGATGAAGTCCATCTTTTCAGGATCTTCGGGCTTATCGGCGATTTCCTTGTCGGGCTTGCCGAGGGCGCGACGCATTTCAATCTGGAGATCGATGATCTTTTCCACTTCTTCGTGGGCGCGCTTCATGGCGGCGAGGAAGTCGGCTTCGGAGATTTCCTTCGCGGAACCTTCCATCATGAGGAACTTGCCACGGAGACCTGCATAGAGGAGGTCGAGGTCGGACTGAGCGCGTTCGTCGTGGCTGGGGTTGATGATCCATTCGCCATTGATGCGACCAATGCGGACGCAACCAATCGGGCCCATGAAGGGCACGTCGGAGATGTGCAATGCTGCAGAAGCGGCGTTCACTGCGAGAATGTCGGTTTCGTGCGTGCCATCGCAGCTGACGAGCATGGAGTTGACCTGCACGTCATTGTAGTAGCCGTCAGGGAAGAGCGGACGGATGGGGCGGTCGCACATACGAGCGATGAGCGTTTCTTTTTCGGAGGGGCGCTGTTCGCGTTTGAAGAAGCCACCAGGGAAACGGCCCGCGGCGTAGAATTTTTCGCGGTATTCACACTGGAGCGGGAAGAAGTCAATGCCTTCACGGGGCTTATCTGTGCAAGTCACTGCGCAGAATACGGTAGAGTCACCCACGGAGACGGTTACGGCACCGGCGGCCTGCTGAGCCAAGAGACCGGTTTCGATGGTCATGGTCTGGCCGGCGATTTCGGCCGAGAACTTTTTGCTGTTTTGCATACTTTTTTCCTACTGCGGGTCGTGGCCGGAAAGAACAGCTTGCCACCCTGTCCGCAGGATTGTTTCGTTTCTAACGTCTTTCCAATTAATAAGAATAGCACAACCACGCACCCTGTGCAATGAATAAAACGGAAAAGCGAGGGCTTGCAGGGCCTTATAATTGCAGATTCGCCCAAAAGGTGTTTGTCAGAATGGTGGAGGTGGGCAGGGACCGTGATGGAATTGTCGCGCTAAACGGCACTTGGGGCGGGGGGCTTTGGCGTGTAAGGGGTGGGTTTGAGTACGGAAATGAATAAATGGGTGCAATTCTTGAAAAAGTATGTTAGAATGCGTGCAATGAAAAAAGCGCTATCTTACCTTTATTACTTACTCGTTGCGATGCTTTGGAACCTGTATCGGCTGTTGCCAGTATCGTGGGCCTATCGCATGGGCTGGGGCGTTGGTGCGGGATTGTTCGCGCTCTGTCGTCGCAGCAAACGCGCTCGCGTGGCGATTAATAACGTGATCATTGCGGGTTTAGCAAAGACACGTGCAGAAGCCTATCGCATTGCGCGTGACTCATTGGGTCACTTCGCAGGTCACGAATGTGAGGCAATCCGCGCCTCGGATGTGGTGACACATGAGAATTGGAAGGACTACGTGGCGCTCGAAATGACGCCTGCCTCGTATCGCGCAATCTTTGAAAATAAAGAACCTGTTATCCTCGCCACGGGCCATTTGGGATCGTGGGAGGCAGGCATTACGGCCATTACCAGCGCGCGACCGATGCTCGCAGTGGCCCGTTTGATGGACAATCCTTACATCCAAGCCTTCTTAGAACGTCACAACTTCCGTGGTGGCGCGACGATTATCCCGAAGAAAAATGGCTTTTCGGGGGACACGCTTCGCCGGTGGCAATCGGCGAATGCTGCCTTAACGATTCTCTTTGACCAATTTTCTTCACGTGGCGTTCCCGTCTCCTTCTTTGGTCAAACGGTGCCAGTCTTCACCTCGCCGGCGCGCTTGAGTTACAAGACTGGGCGCCCCGTGGTGGTCGGTGGCTTCTTGCGCACGGGGCTTTTGAAGTACAAAATGGTGGCAATTGGCGATCCAATTGTGCCGGATCTCACCAAGCCCCACGATGAAGCAATTCGCGAATTGACCGCCGAGTACATCTCGCGTTTAGAACAGGTCATTCGCATGGCGCCTGATCAATATCTTTGGATGCACCGCCGTTTCCGCGGCATCCCTGTGCCGCAAGTTCCCGAAAAATGAGTGGTTGGTACCAACCTGCTGATGATGCCCACGTCCGACGCGAACGCGCTCGGGCGCGTCAGTTGCGTGCCTCTCCGTGGTGGAAGGCCCAGCTTGCCAAGGGCGTCTGCCACTACTGTGGTCAAACCTTCCCCGCAGATGAACTCACCATGGATCATTTGATCCCCGTGGCGCGGGGCGGTACTTCTACGAAGGGCAATGTGGTTCCTGCTTGTTTCGCCTGTAATCAATCAAAAGCGGCTCAGACTCCTGCCGAACAAATCTTGGAGTCGCTTGGCTTTGATGATGACTTTATTCCCGAAGAGTACGCACCTTAAGGTTTTTAATGGGATAGCCCTAAAACAAAACACCGACGCGCTTCTGCGTCGGTGTTTGTGTTTTGTACGGCAGTTTAAAACTGTATGAGCGCTTATTCGTAGGCTTCGGCGGGCGCAGGGTAAGAGCCCTCGCCAACGGCATCAGCGTACTGATTGAGCGCGGTCTGTGCAGCTTCTCCGAGATTCCCAAAGCGACGAACAAACTTCGCCAAGCGGTTTTGGTTCAAGCCTAAGAGATCTTGCCACACAAGGATCTGCCCATCGGTCTCTGCACCTGCTCCGATTCCAATCACGGGAATGGAGAGCGTGGCGGCGACCTTTGCGCCAAGTGCCGAGGGGATGCATTCCACCACGAGCGCAAAGCACCCTGCCGCTTCGAGCAATTTTGCCTCTTCAATGAGCCGTTCAGCCGCCGCTTCGTCACGTGCTTGCACACGAAAACCCATTGCCAGACAGGACTGTGGCGTGAGCCCCAGGTGCCCACAAACCGGAATCCCTGCTTCCACTAAGCGGCGAATCAACGCCACGCAGCGTTCGCCCCCCTCAAGCTTCACGGCATCTGCGCCGCCTTCTTTGATGAGGCGCACCGCATTACGGAAGCCTTCATCATCATTGGCTTGATAGGAGCCGAAGGGCATATCGGCCAAAAGGAGCGAATTCTTCAGGACGCGCCCAACGCATTGTGCGTGATAGATCACGTGGTCAATGGTCACTGGCAGCGCCGTGTCGTGCCCTTGCATGACATTGCCGAGCGAATCGCCCACGAGTACCAACGGGAATTTGTCGCCCTCCAGAGCCTCAATCAGCGCGGCACTGGTGGCGTCATAACACGTTACCGTGGCGAATTTACGCTTGCCTTTGAGCGCACGAAGTTTGCCAGGGGTCCAATTGCGCATAGTACGTTTCCTTAGAACAGGCCCTTAACCTTGCCGGATTCCACATCGACATCCACGCGACGGTAGGCAGGATTGGCCGAGGTGCCGGGCATCAACATAATCTTTCCAGAGACCGGCACAATGAAGCCTGCGCCCTGGTAGATCAAGATATCCTGCACCTTGAGGCGCCAACCCGTCGGGCGGCCAATCTTGGTTGCATCATCCGAGAGCGAGTACTGAGTCTTTGCCATACAGACGGGCAAGGAAGCAGTTTCGGGATTGGCTTCAAAGGCTTTGAGCTTTTCGAGTGCGGCAGGTTCGTAATCCACACCGTCACCGCCGTAGACTTCCTTCACTTGCTTTTCGATACGTACCGAGAGCGGCTCAGAGAGTTCGCAGAGGAACTGGAAGTCTGTGGGATCTTCGCAGGCTGCGATGACCTGACGGGCGAGTTCTTCTGCGCCTTCGCCACCCTTTTCCCAATGCTTGGAGAGGGCAAAACGGCACCCTGCTTCTTCGGTAATCTGCTTAACGAGCGCCACTTCTGCATCGGTATCGGTGTAGAAGTGGTTGAGGCAGACCACTGGACGGATGCCTGCGCGGCGGATGATGTCAATGTGGGCGAGCAGGTTGGTGCGGCATCCTGCTTCGAGCAATTCGAGATTTTCCTTGGTGTAGGCTTCATCAAGCGGCGTACCGGGCTTTACATCCGGGCCACCACCGTGACGCTTGAGCGCGCGAACGGTGGCCACGAGCACCACGGCATCGGGCTTGAGACCAGAGCAACGGCACTTGATGTTCCAGAACTTTTCGAAGCCCATATCCGAGGCGAAGCCACTTTCCGTGACTAGATAGTCTGCCAAAGCACAGCCCACGCGGTCGGCGACCACCGAGTTCTGACCGATTGCAATGTTGGCGAAGGGGCCTGCATGCACGAGCACGGGCTGACCTTCGAGGGTTTGCATCAGGGTGGGATCAAGGGCTCGCACGAGCCATGCGGTCATTGCGCCGCCAACTTCCAAATCGTCCGCCGTGACGGGTTTGCCGTCCTTGGAGTAGGCCACGATAATCTTACCGATGCGCTTGCGCAAATCGGCGAGGTCGGCCGCCACCGCAAGAATGGCCATCACTTCGGAGGCCACGGTGATGTAGAAGCCGGAGTCCATCTCAAAGCCATTGAGCGTGCCCGCGCCCATGCCGATGCGAATCTGACGGAGACCCTGCGCGCAGAAGTCAAGTGCCCAACGCATCTGCACGCGAGCCGGATCGATATCCAAGCGCTTCAGACCCTTGGTGGCGAGCCATGCGTCATCGTGATTGCGTTCGTGTTGCATGCGGGCATTGGTGGCCACCATGCAGAGGTTGTTGGCCTTTTCCACGGCATCGAAGTCGCCCGTGAGGCCGAGCGAGAGCGGAGTCAAGGGGATGACCTGTGCCAAACCGCCACCTGCTGCGCCGCCCTTGATGTTGAAGGTCGGGCCACCAGAGGGTTGGCGCAACGTACCGCAGCAGTTCTTACCGAGGCGTCCTAAACCTTCGAGCAAGCCCACGGTGGTCGTGGTCTTACCTTCGCCAAGCGGCGTCGGGGTGATAGCGGTCACGTCAATGTACTTGGCTTTCTGCTTGCCGCCCGTGCGCTTGAGGATGGCACGCGCATCAACCTTGGCGTAGCTATTGCCGTAAGGGATCAATTCATCGGGCTGGACACCGAGGGATTCGGCGACTTTTGTGATGGGAAGCATGGTTTCTTCGGCGGCTTCAGCGATTTGCCAGTCTTTGAGTTTGGTGGGATCAAGTTTCATAAGGGGCTTTCAGTTAGGGGAGGTTTTTAAATTCAAGGGAGGAGGGGACGCACGGCTTCCCAAACGGCAGCCGCAGTGACGTCCTGCGGGGTGGTGCTGTCAATGCGACGAATGCGTTGGGGATCGGCCGCGGCAAGGGCGCGGAATCCTTCTGCTAAGCGCAGGTGGAAGGCATCGCGTTCTTGTTCAAAACGGTCTGCCTTTTCGTTTCTGCCCGCCACGCGTTCGCGGCTTTCATCTTGCGGGATGTCTAAAAGCACGGTTAAATCGGGCATAAGGCCCTGTGTGGCAAAACCATTGATGGCGCGCAGTTCGTCTACATTCATGCCACGCCCGTAACCTTGGTAGGCGAAGGTGGAGTCGCAGAAGCGATCGCTCAAGACCCATTCGCCGCGTTCAAGTGCGGGCAGAATCACGTTGTTAACGAGTTGGGCGCGGCTCGCAAGGAAGAGAAGGAGCTCTGCCGTTGGCACGGGGCTTTCGCCCGCGGTGTCAAACTGTAAAAGCCCGCGCACCGCTTCGCCGAGCTTGGTGCCACCGGGTTCGCGCGTGGTGAGCACGGGGATTCCCTGTGCTTTGAGCTTGTCGGCGAGTAGTTTGAGGTGCGTGCTTTTGCCTGCACCTTCGGGGCCTTCAAGCGTAATGAATCGTCCGCGTGTCATGGTTAGGCCAGTGGTTTGAGGGTTTGGCCGTCCTTGGAGTCGCGCACTTGCCAACCCTTTGCGGCGAGTTCATCGCGCAAACGGTCGCTTTCCGCCCAGTTCTTGGCAGCACGTGCCGCAGCACGTTCGTCGGCAAGCGCTTGAATCTCTGCGGGGATTTCCGTCTTTTCAGCACGGCCAAAGAAGATAAAGCCGAGCACGCGATCCATCTGGCGGAGTTCTTCAAGTGCCGCTTCTGCACCCGCAGCACTCAACCCAGAGGCGAGTGCCGCATTGGCTGCACGCACAAAGGCAAAGCACGCGCTAAAGGCTTCGGAGGCATTGAGGTCATCGGCGAGCGCCGCACCAAAGGCTTCTAACTGCGAGGGAACGCGCACACCATCGTCTTCGCCTGCCAACTTGGTACGGGCGGTGAGGGCATCGGTGCATTCGTCCAAACGGGCGAGGGCTGCACGCGCCGCGGTGAGCGCATCAAAGGTGAAGTTCAGGCCCTGACGGTAGTGGGCGTTGAGCAGGACATAACGGATTTCACGGCCGGTATATCCCTTTTCTTGCAGGTCGCGGAGGGTAAAGAAGTTGCCCAAGGACTTGGACATCTTTTGACCATTGACGCGCAGGTGGGCGCAGTGCATCCAGGTGTGAACGAAGGGCTTGCCCGTGACGGCTTCTGCCTGGGCAATCTCGTTTTCGTGGTGCGGGAAGAGGTTGTCAATGCCACCGGTGTGCAGGTCAAAGCTCTCACCGAGGTATTTCATGCTCATTGCAGAGCACTCAAGGTGCCAGCCTGGGCGTCCCTTGCCCCACGGCGCATCCCAAACGACGTCGCCGTCCTTTTCGTCCCACCCTTTCCAGAGGGCGAAGTCTCCCACGCCTTCTTTCTCGTACTCGTCGGCGTTGATACGCACGCCCGAACGCATCGCTTCGCGGTCGATGTGCGCCAATTTACCGTAGTTTTCGTACTTGGAGACGCTAAAGTAGACCGATCCGTCGTCGCTCTTGTAGGCAATGCCTTTCTCAAAGAGCGCCGCAATTAATGCCTGCATCTCAGGGATGTGGTCGGTCGCCGCAGGATAAACTGCCGCAGGTTCCACATTGAGGGTCTTTAAGTCTGCAAAAAAGGCTTCAATGTAGGGCTTCGTGTAGGTCTTGAGCGGAAGTTTCGCCGCTTGTGAACCGCGGATGGTCTTGTCGTCCACGTCCGTCAAATTCATCACCTGCTTCACATGGTTGCCAGCAAATTCTAACACGCGACGCAAAAAGTCTTCAAAAAGATAGGCGCGGAAGTTGCCAATGTGCGCATAATTGTAAACCGTAGGACCGCAAGTATACATGCCCACTTCGCCCGGGCGCAACGTCTTAAACGGCTCAATTTGCCGCGTCATCGAATTGTAAAATTTAAGTTCCATCACGAAATCCTCATCCGATTTCTATTCTTCAACAAATGTGCGCGTGATTATACCATAATTAAAGAAAAAAGACTAAACGTGACAAAAGAAAAGCACCCCATAGGAAGCTAAAACAAAGAAATAGAAGGTAAAAGCAGTGAGGAGGAGATGTGAGGAGATGTGGGGGCTGGCTTCGCCCCGCAAGAGCGCAGTGTATCGTAGCCACTGCCCACCGCGGCAGTGGTTCGTACCCCTGCACCCGCGAAAGCGCAGGGCGCTTTACCCCGTGCTCATCCTGCGGACACGCCTGTGAAGATGGAGAAATGCAGGAGGAAGTAAGGAGTGAGAGGTAAGGGGAGAAAGGAGTAAAAAGAAAGCTGTGAGGAGAAAGGAGGGAGATGGGGAATACGTTGTAAATGGTTAATCTATCCTTAACCTATCCATAATCTATTTGAGCGACGGGCGGTTGCCCGTCTAATCTATCCACATGCAGTCCTTAGAGGGCGAGCAGTAATCGTGGGGCGCTGAAAGCGCCATCGCGCCGCGATTAGCTGCTGCCCGCATGGCGTTGCTAGCGAAAAATCCCCACGTCAGTCCTTTGCATAAGCAGTCCTGCTTCTGCGTATTTCGTGGTTTCTAAAATTCGTGTAAATTCGTGAAATTCGTGGTTAAAATTCAATATATGGGGAGTTCTTCCTTTACTTTCGTATAGCTTTGGTTGGGAAAAAGGGCGAAATCGGTTTTGAGTTTGTAACAAACTGCACTTGAGTTTGTAACAAATTGGATTTGAGTTTGTAACAAACTGAGATTGAAAACCGCCCTTATTGCTTAGTTATTTTGCCTCACATGAGATGGTAATTGGGAAGAAGTGTGGATGCTCTAAAGCTAAAAGTGTGCGTTGAGTCTATACGCTTAAGTTTCTGTTCGGTGTTCAGTGTTCGGGGGATGGGGGGATGGGCGTGGTTTTCATAAATCAATGAACAGGTCCAACAATGGACCTGCACAAAACATATTTTTCGCCAGCGTGCGCTTACGTTGCACGCGAATTGCGTGACAAAGGTCAGATGG
>JAZUPT010000035.1:0-8266 GCA_045605345.1 Candidatus Spyradenecus sp. | reverse complement strand
AGCATTTAAATTGCGGTCTTACCCCAGGTGAGGCAGACCAATTTGATGTTGCCTGGCACAAGCTTTTCTACTGTCGCATCCCTTCCAGGTCAATCCTGTCCGGGACACATTTGAGCGAATTTAGTTTTCAAAGATCAAGTTGTTTTCGTTTTGTTTGCCGTGTGGTGATGAACACCGTGGCGCGAAAACGGGGCATATAGTCGCACAAACCCCACCCTTTTGGCAAGTACTTTTTTTCAAAAATTTTAATTTTTTCATAAATCATTCATTTTTCAATGCAAGTAAAATCGCCTTTTTACCCAATTTCACGCTAACCAAGCAAAAGCTGCGTACAAAAATCCACACTTTTTTACCACCCCCTCCCAAGAGACAAAACCAACCCAAACCTCCACAAAACCCTGAAATAACAGGCTTTTAGCGGATTTCCCCCATCCTAAAATGCACTTTCAGACCTCGAAAAAGACAAAATTTACCTCAAAACTGCGCTGCCTTTCACCCTTCTCACCCCTACTTTCCCCGACCTTTTCACCCCTACTATCTCCATAAAACCTTGAAATAATCGGCTTTTAGAGGCTTTTAAATTCTGCGCAAACCTCTCCTCCTCTCCTCAAAAACGTGAGAGACACCACACAATACGCATACACAATGTGTACTCCTTCTACGTCTCTCTGCGCCATCGCAAATGCTCTAAAAGCCTTTAATCATTGCCTTTTGAGACGGTTGCAAGATCTTAAAAGGGGCTTCGCAAGTAACGAAATCGCAGTAAAGAGGGGAACATCAGGCATGACGAATGAAAGAAGTGAAAGGTGAGGCTCGCGGATGGGGCGTGGTTGCGACAAGCAATCATGTTTACTTAATCGATAGACTCGCATCCGCAGAACCTTTGATCTGTCCGCCCCCCTATTCGTAAAAGATACGTATAAGCGCAGCGCGAACATAACCATTCATGCGTACTAATGCGCAGGAGTGGCGGAAGGATGCAAGAGATGGTATTGACCGTATCCGTCCATTCATGTGCACTAATGCGTGAGTGTAGTGCCTTAAGGGAACTCTGCTTTACGCGCAGACCATGATTTGAGGAGTTCGCGCGCCACAGGAAGTGCGGCGGAGGCACCAAAGCCTCCATTCTCAACCAATATGGTGATGGCGATTTGCGGTTTCTTCGCGGGCGCGAAGCAGGTAAACCACGCATGGTCTGGGCCACTGTTTTCTGCAGTACCTGTTTTTCCACAAATTTCTAAGCCTGCGATAGCAATTTGCCGAGAGGTTCCAGAGGTTACGGATCCACGCATCAATTCTTTTACGCGTGTCGCTACAGGACGTGACCAAATGCGATTACCTTTTACGGCCATCTTTCGTTCCACATGCAAGGGCATATACACGCCGTCATTCGCAATTGTCGCAGTGAGTGCGGCAACATGAAGCGGCGTCAACCGTAAATCCCCCTGCCCAAAGCCCAGATACGCAATCCGATTCGGCGCATAGTGCAATTCAGGAACAACCCCAGCCTTACTTCCCATAGAAGAACTTCCGCAAGCGGCGAGGGTGATTCCCTCTCGCAATCCACAGCGTGCAGCGGCATCCTCTACCGCCTTCCAACCACATGCAGAAAGCGCTTTAGCGAACCAAATATTTGAGCTTTCTGCAAATGCCTTATCAATCGCTACGGCAACATTTGCCTTTTGCGGATGAGTATCACGGATTGGCTTCGTATGTGCACCGGGCGCCCAACCTTTGGGAGGGCAGACGTAACGTCCCCCCTTCCCTTTTTCAAGCGCCACGGCGGCCGAGAAGAGTTTAAAGACTGAACCGGGCGGATAGAGCCCTTGCGTGGCACGATTAAAAAGCGGCGTATTTTTACGGTCTCGTTCTGCCGCAATAAAATTCGCTTCATTCGGTGCTGGAGAGGAGACCAAAGCTAAGATTTCACCTGTGCGCGGATCCGAAATCACAACTGCGCCACGCCGCCCATCCATTAAGTCATAGGCTAATCGTTGCAATCGCGCATCAATGGAGAGGGTCACATCCTCTGGTTTGGGCGTCTGCAAGAATTCTGAGAGCGTTTCTGGTGGAGCGACGCCCCATAAACGCGGGGCAAAGACACGCTCCAAACCTGTCGTACCGCGCCCTTTAATATCATACCCCACCAAATGAAATGCGGCAGGCCCCAATGGCGCTTCATGCCCCCACTTATCGTGTTGGCGCGGGCCCGAGAGTAATACCCCCTTCCGATCAAGCAAGCGACCGCGCACGCGACGTTGGTCCTCACGCACAGGAGGCCGCACATCATGATTACGTTTGAATTGGGTTAACGCAACATTTCCCCCGCCACGCACTTGCCAATAGGCCTGATGAAACAATAGGCCGACAAAACAACACCCCACGACGATGGACGCGATCCACCCACCCTTAAAACCTTTAATACATCCCCACACCAATAATCCCGCTGCAACCACAGCGAAACTGGCGAGAAACAAGAGATGAAAAGGGTGAATCATAGTGCTATGCGTCAGTCAAACTGCGACTACGATACAAACACTTCGCCCCCAACAAATGCGCATACCTGCGGCACGTGGGGGCGCTTGAATTACTTCGCGTCTTCGGTCACACGCATCAACTCTTCAATTGACGTAAATCCATTAAAGACCTTGCGCCAACCATCCTGGCGAAGCGTTGTCATTCCCTCAGCCATTGCGGCCTTACGGATATCGACCGACGAACGACGCGCAATAATGTGCGAACCAATCTCTTCCGAAACGCCAAGCAATTCAAAGATTGCACCGCGGCCCTTATACCCAGTGTGTGCACAGGCATCGCACCCCACGGGCGCATAGACAAAATCCTGCGGCGGCGCATAGGGTTGGTCCCACCAACCTTCCTTCAACGGAATTTCCTTGCGACACTTCGGGCAGAGGCGGCGTGCGAGACGTTGCGCCAAAACGCCTGCCACGGCGGATGCCACCAAGAAGGGCTCTGCGCCCATATCAACCAAACGCGCAAAGGCACCCGCGGCATCATTGGTGTGTAGCGTTGAAAACACCAAGTGACCGGTCAAAGAAGCATTAATTGCGATTTCAGCCGTCTCACCATCACGGATTTCACCCACCATGATAATATCAGGGTCCTGACGCAAAAAGGCGCGCAATGCACGTGCAAAGGTCAACCCAATTTCCGAATGCACGAGCACTTGGTTAATGCCCTTCATTTCATATTCGATTGGGTCTTCCGCCGTCATGATGCGGACGTTCACCTTGTTGATTTCATGCAAGAAGGCATAGAGCGAGGTTGACTTACCCGAACCCGTCGGTCCCGTCACCAAAATAATTCCGTTCGGGCGCGTGATTAACTTATTGGTCAATGCAAAGTCGCGGTCACTCATGCCGAGATCTTTTAATTGAACAAAGTTACCCGCCTTCTGCAAGAGACGCAACGAAACACTTTCGCCATACGCCGTCGGGCACGTCGAAACACGAATATCAATATCTTCACCATTTAGGCGGATACCAATACGACCGTCCATCGGCAAACGCTTTTCTGCGATATCGAGGTTTGCCATCACCTTCAAACGCGAAATGATTGCGGCCTTCAACTTATTCAACTTCGGTGGCACATCCACTTTGTGCAACATACCATCGATACGATAACGAATACGCAGCTCATCTTCCATCGGCTCCACGTGAATATCCGTGGCGCCCTGCTTATCCGCTTCAGCGATAATGGAGTTCACAAAACGCACAATGGAGGCCTCTTGGCCACCCTCATTCACATCGATCTTTGAGATATTTGCGCCATCATCAGAGACATCATAGCGACCATCTTCAATCATCGCATCCAATGCTTCTGCACCGACACCATAGTGACGCTTAATTGCCTTATCAATCTCTTCTGAAGGTGCAATGCAAACCTTCACCGGATGGCTGCACACCAAGCGAATACCATCTGCCGCCACACTATTCATCGGGTCAGACAATGCCACCGAAAGCACGCCCTCCTCCAAGCTGAGCGGCAACGCATTGTACTGATACACCGCACGGGCGGGCAAGAGCTGCAACGCCTCATTTGTTGGCACTGTCTTACTCAAATCAACGTATTGTAAGCCCAATAATGGCGCAAACTTCTCTAAGAATTCAGCCTCTTTCGCCATCTCCAGTCGCACGACTGCGCCAGCGATACCATTACCTTCTGCTAAATCTGCCTTAAGCAAAATCTCCAATTGAGCCTCATTAAACAAACCCGTTCGGCGGAGAAGATTTGCAAGAAACGTTTGCTGCACATTCATATCACTACCTTAGAAATTAAAAGCTTCCACCACTTAAAGGTCGGCAAGAAAATGGACAAACTCTGGATAAATAGAATCCATCATAAATTTTTCGCGCGCGATACGGGCGGATGCGAGCGACTCTTGCGTAATCCGACTACGCTGATGAAGATAACCTAATAAAACTCTCCGCAAATCCGCCTCATCCCCTGCGCGATACATCGTGCCCGCACCGTAACGTTCAATGAGACGTTGCGTTTCACCGGTTAAGCAACACACCATCGGCAATCCTGCTGCAGTGTAGTCTGCGAGTTTATAGGGCACCGCGACAAAACTATCAGGGAACATCGGCACCACCGCCACATCCGAGTCACTGAGGAGTTGTTGCATATCCTCATTACTCAAATAGCCATAAAACCGAATTGCTTCGCAACCACGCGCTTCACGGCGCAAGAGCTGTTCCTTCGGCCCAGTGCCAGCGAGATCTAAGCGGATATGCTCCCCTGCGGCAGCCAATGCACGCACAGCGCGCACCACCGTCAGCAAGTCATAACTGCGGCCCATGTTGCCAACGTAAATTACGCGTAAGGCCTCCGATTCATCCAATGCGTATCGATACGCACCGTTATTCATCCGCATAATCCCGTGATAACACAAATGACGTGGCGCCTTACACCCATAACGCATGGCCAAATCAAGGTATGTCAAACCCACACCTGTCACTGCATCCGCCTTACGATAGGCCTTTTTTGCAGCCTTATGCAAAGGCGCCAAGCACATCCGCGCCAAAAGATCACGCACCCATGCAGGCCCCGGGAAGAGACGATAAAAATTCTCCGGCCATGCATCCATGATGTCGACCACCACCTTGCAGTGCCACCTTCTACGAAAATCACGTGCAATCGCCGCCGTTTCAATTGGTGGCCAAGAGGTCAGCACCAAATGCGGCGGCTCCAGCTCACCACTATTCACCGCGGCAATCGCCATCTTACGCCAATTCTTTGCATAGCGCCAATGGCTCCACGCACGGCGAATCCCCACATTATCTTCGTAATGCGGCGTAGGAATCAAACGTACTTGAAAACCTTCAGGTGCATCATACACTGCAGGTAATCCACGTGGTCGCTTCAACGCATGCGCGAAGTCACTGCTCCACAAAATCACCTGGTGACCCGCCTTAACGAGCGCCCGGCACAACAAACTATAGCGTTGCGGACGACGCCCCTCCTCCGGCAGATTATCAAACGGATTATTAATCCAAAAAATCACGTTTCACTCACCATTCTTTTTCAGGCGCTCTGACAATCTTCGTATCCTTGCCAATTCGCAAACGCTCGGGATAGTCCAACGAATAGTGCAGCCCACGGCTCTCGTGGCGTTCCATCGCAGAGGTGATAATCATCTCAGCGACATCTGCAATATTGCGTAATTCAAGGATATCTGCCGTGACGAGATAGTCGAAGTAGTAACTATTGATTTCCTCGCGCAAATTCCGCACACGACGCATCGCACGATGCAACCGCTTATTCGTACGCACAATGCCCACATAGTCCCACATGCACGTGCGGAGTTCTTGCCAGTTATGCGCCACCAAAACCGCCTCATCGGTTGGCACAGCGTGCCCATAGACCCAATCGGGAATCGTGATATGCTCCACCGACGGCACCGGCGCTTCGCAGAGTGCCTTTGCGCATTCGCAACCGCACACCATCGCCTCCAAAAGCGAATTACTTGCCAAACGATTCGCACCGTGCAGTCCCGTACAAGCGCATTCACCAATAGCATAGAGCCCAGGGAGTGTCGTCTTTCCGGTAACATCCGCCGCAATCCCACCGCAACAGTAGTGTGCCGCTGGCACAATCGGGATCAAATCCTTCGCCATATCAATGCCGAATTCAAGACATTTGGCATAAATTCCAGGGAAGCGTTCCTTCAAGTACGCCTCACCCTTATGGCGAATATCTAAGCAACAGTACGCATCGCCACGCTTCTTCATCTCAGAGTCAATTGCGCGTGCCACAATATCACGCGGTGCCAAAGAACCACGCGGGTCATACTTCTGCATGAAGGGTTCCCCATCACGGGTCACCAATTCAGCCCCTTCACCACGCACGGCCTCACTAATCAGAAAACGCTTTGCCTTGGGATGATACAGACACGTGGGGTGGAATTGCACCATCTCCATGTTTCTGATTTCAGCACCTGCGCGCCATGCCACCGCCACACCATCACCCGTAGCGATATCAGGATTACACGTGTACTGATAAACCTTGCCGCATCCGCCTGTGGCTAAAATCACTGCGCCTGTTCGGACGGCCCAAATTTCACCCGTTTCCGTGCTCAGCAAATAGGCACCCACCACACGATTCTCTTCCGTTGGTGCGTGCAAAAAGCGCGTTGTCACGAGGTCAATTAAGAGTGTATTTTCGCAAACGTGCAAACGTTTCGTCGCCTTCACCTTTGCCACAAGCGTGCGCTCCACCTCACGGCCAGTAATATCGCCAGCGTGAAGAATACGGCGACGCGTATGACCGCCCTCGCGCGTCAAGTCAAATCCTTCTGGGCAAGCCGTCTCATCCGACTTTGAAAAGGGCACGCCCATGTCAATCAAAGAGCGCATCCACTGTGGCCCCGCCTCAACGATTCGCCGCACCACGGCTTCATTACAAAGCCCTGCGCCCGCATCAAGCGTATCTGCCACATGCAAATCAAAGGAGTCATCCGTGCCCATCACACAGGAGATGCCCCCCTGTGCGTAGTTGGTATTGCACTCATCTAACGAACGCTTTGTCACCATCAGCACGCGACCATGCGCCGCCAGACCAATCGCCGCCATCGTCCCCGCCAATCCGGAGCCTACGACGAGATAATCACAGTTAATCGTCCGCATCAAGCATTCCTCATTTCAACACCGCCGTCTGACGACGACAGGCCCAACAGCAATATGCGATTGTCACAAAATATGAAGCAGGCAAACGGGTCCTTGCCGCGATTTTCACCCCCAACAAGGTAGTTTCACCGCCCAAGCCCATCGGCCCAACACCCAAGGTGTTCGCCTCTTTCAACAATTGTTTTTCCAACGCCGCCAATTCTGGCACCGATGAAACATCATCTAAGCGACGCAAGAGTTGGTGCTTTGCCACGGCATATCCTTCCGCGCGATCCGCACCCAAGCAAATTCCCAAAATACCTGGCGCACAGCCCTGCCCTTGAATTCGATGTACCGCATCCAAAACGCAAGCCCGCACCCCCTTCAAGTCACGTCCAGCATTGAGTCGACTATCCGGCAAAGAATACTGGCAGCTCATGTTCTCACTGCCACCACCCTTCAAAAGAAGCGTCACCTCAGGTGCTTCTACATCCGCTTCTTCAAAGTGATGCACGGGAATGCCAGGCGCGACATTATCATCTACCGACGCCCCCGTGAGCGTATCAATCGTGTTCTTCCGAAGCCACCCCTTGAGCGTAGCCGTACGCACAGCACGATTCGCCGCCTCCGCCAAAGGACGTTGTGCAGTGCCCGCAGGCACCTTCCAGAAAAAAGTCAACGTGCCCGTATCCTGACACATCGGCGTACACTGCGCACAGGCCAATGTACAATTCTGCTCAATCGTGTCCAAAGCCACCTGCGCAGGTGCCGTGCGTTCCACCTTACAAGCCGCCACAAGTGCATCACGAATATCCGACGGCAATTCACATGCCGTCCGACGCACCAAATCCAAAAGTATAGCTTCTATTTCCATATCTATAAAGTATAGCACAAATACGCTCCACCGTGATAAAAATCATAATGGAAATCGGAATATTGCACCAATATGAACAAGGCAATCAAGTTTAATCTAATCATTAGACAAACAAACCCTTCTCTCCACGCACACTAAAAGTGTAGCAAACCGGAGAGAAGTCGTCAACTCCGCTGACCCGAGTCAGTTAAAATCCCGCGGAAAGTAGGCGATTTTCCCTTGGTAAAATGGGCGACTTTACCTACCCGATTTCGCCCATTTTGGG
>JAZUPT010000034.1:0-30916 GCA_045605345.1 Candidatus Spyradenecus sp. | reverse complement strand
ATTGAATGGCAATATGGGCGAAATTGGGTACCCAAAATGGGCGAAATTGCGACTCAATTTCGCCTGTTTTCAAGACCAATTCTTCAGCACTTTTTGTCATATTTCATGTCTATCTAAAATGACGATTTGACAATCTTTCTCTGTTTTGCTACACTTTTAGTGTACGTAGAGGGAAGAGATTGGCTTCGCCATGTTTTGGGGTTCTGGGTTTAGGGTTCTAGGTTCGGAGTTTTGGGTTAGCGGCTGCGGCGCAGGACTGCATGTAGTTTTCCGCCAGCCACGCGATGCGGGCAGCAGCTAATCGCGGCGCGATGGCGCTTTCAGCGCCCCACGATTACTGCTCGCCCTCTAAGGACTGCATGTGGGGGTGCTGCGCCCTTGCAGTAAGAAGTGAGAAGTAAGAAGTAAGAAGAGGTAAGCGCACGCTAGCAGAGCACGGATATGTGCCGAAGCGACGATGTCGCAGTTGAAAGTTCAGAGTTCGCTTCGCTTGCAGTTGGGAGTTGATTGTCGCACTCGCTTCGCTCGACCGATGGTTTACATAATTCGTAGTGTGCATGACTGTGCGACTCGTGGAGAACAACCAGCGCCATAGGCGCGTAATCCCCAGCGGCTCTACCGCTCAACCACGGGGCGAAGTATCGTTAACCGCGAGCATGGCTCAACTCTGGCGGGTGTTTTCCTGATAAACTCCTTGCTTTTGGGGACTTAAAAGGTATAAAATGGTGATATCTTCGGAGGTATGGATGGGTATTGGCTTGAGAAGAAATCATTTGCGTACATCGCAGTGGCGCGGTTATACCTTTGACGGCAATAAGAATGTCTCAGAACTCGTCCTCTTTGAGACGCGAAATGGTATCGCTGCACACTACGACTACGCTCCCTTCGGCGCCGTTACCCGCGCCATCTCTGCCTCCACCATTACCGACAACACCTTCACCACCGACAACCCCTTCCGATTCTCCTCGGAATACCACGATGACACTCTCGGCCTCGTCTACTACCGTGAGCGAGAGCGAACCTTCCACGGCCATTATCGTCACTACAATCCTATTGATGGAAGGTGGTGTGGTAGGGATCCTAAAATCGATGAATATTACTTGTTTTGTGACAATAATTCTGTTGCTAAATCTGATTTTAGGGGCTTGATGGCGTTTTTTTGCCGTGATGCGAATTGTAAAAAAGCTGCAAAAATAGGAATTCCAAATGAAGAAAAATTTAATGTGTTATTAAGAATTTTAGAGAAGAATAGATGTTCTATTCCAAGAGTTAAGTGTCGATCTTGTGATGATACGTTAGGCGGATATTACGATTCTGCGAATAATCAAATCATATTGTGTAGTCAAAAAGGACGTAAAATGAAGGAGTACCAAATGACGCTTTTACATGAGTTATCGCATGTGAAAGATCGCTGTATATCATCAATTAAATCAGGTTGTGATGAGAAAGAATTACGAGCAAAGGCGTGTTCAGAGGTTCGAGCATATAAGTATGCAGATGAAATCCTTGATAAGGACGAATTAATTAGTCGTGTAGAAAAGTCACTTTTAAAAACCTGTCCAAAATATAAAGCTAAAGATACCTACATACCATTACTTGTTGCCACTCAAGCTGTAGAACTCTGCTTTGATTTGCCGATAGAAGATGGATTATCATCATGGTTGTGAGTGTCTTTAAATCATTAAATACCATTTTTACACTCTTAATCTTTGCAGGATTGATTGGGTGTTCAGACGTGGAATCACCTTCTGTAGCATTTCCGTATGGTTCTGTAACAGAAATTAATTCAATTCGCCCAAATGCTGAAATGCCATTATCAGATGCTCAATTTACAGTTATTAGAGCAGGCGAGATGCAAATTCCCCTAATTGCGTTAGTAGATTCCTCTTATCAATATGATTCGCCCCTGATGAAATGTTTTTGGGAGATGTGTGAACGATGTCGTCTTAATCAAGTGATATTAATACGGACTGTTTCACCGCGATTATCTCCGACAAAAGAAACGAGTGCTATGCATATTACAAATGATGTGGATGATATTTTAGAACAAGATTTTCCATGCGAGTGTCAATTTAAAAGCTATAAATTAAATAGATTAACGAGAGGTGCGGTATTAAAATATTTACGCCCCCATTCGTTTAACAATATTTTTAACCTAACGGTTATTGCGCCCTTTACCGCACCGTGTGAATATGATTTGATTAACATAAAAGAGGCCAAATGGGAGCAGTGTTGTATTAAAAATAGGTTATATTGTCAATTACGATTTGCGGACTCAGAAGAAGTTCAAATGATTGTAAGCCAAAAGGGCTTTTCCAAAGAATCACTTCTTACACTTGTGCAAATAGAGCGGTTTATGGAGGCTTTAGTTGATATTTTAAAACGTGAAAAATGGGAAGAAGAGATTATTATTCGTGAATCATGGACGTTGAAAGAACGTTATTATGTAAGTCGCTATGGAATTGAATGTGCTGAATAAGTTCCACAAGGAGTTTTTGATATGGCAAGCACCATGATGGCACAGGATGAAGTGCAGAATTATGGTTACAACACGCGTGATGAACTCATCTCTGGCCAAGGATTGACCTATAATTACGATGACATCGGCAACCGTACGACCGCCGAGGGGAAGACTTACACCGCTAATAATCTGAATCAATACACCGCGATTGATACTTTTGAACCGCAATATGATGCTGATGGTAACCAGACGCTAATTAAGACTTCCGCAGGTGTTTGGTCGGTAACTTACAATGCAGAAAACCGTCCTGTGCGTTGGGTGAAAGATAACACCGTCATCACGATGAATTTTGACCGCATGGGCCGTCGCGTCTTCTACAAGGAAGAAGTGAATGGTGTCGTTACTAAACATCACCGCTTTGTTTATGACAATTATCTCTGTGTTCAGAAGGTGGATGCTTTAAACAATAATTCGCAGATAAACCTCTTTGTTTGGGATCCAACTGAACTGATCGCCACGCGTCCACTCTTCACCACTGGAAGTGGCAACCGCAAGTTCTTCTATACCTGCGATGGCAATAAGAATGTGTCAGAACTCGTCCACTTTGAAACGCGCAATGGCATTGCTGCACACTACGACTACGCCCCCTTCGGCGCCGTCACCCGTGCGATCTCTGCTTCCACTATCACGGACAATACCTTCACCACCGATAACCCCTGCCGTTTTTCCTCGGAATACCACGACGATACCCTCGGCCTCGTCTACTACCGTGAGCGAGAGCGAACCTTCCACGGCCACTATCGTCACTACAATCCCATTGACGGCAGATGGTGCGGACGAGACCCTAAAATTGATGAATGTTATTCATTTAGTAATAACAATCCTATTTTTAAATTTGATTTTAGGGGGCTAATGTCTGCCTACTACTGCCTTGATAAAAATTGCAAGATGGTGGAAGATGAAGGGTTTCCTAAAGAATCTAAATTTATCGCATTGTTAGTAATCCTTCAAGAGCGAAAATGTTCTATTCCAAGGATTAAATGTCAACCGTGTAGTAATGATGCAATGAATGGATATTATAATTCTACGAATAATCAAATTATATTGTGTAATACAAAAAGACGTAAAAAGGAGGAGTATCAAACAACACTCCTGCATGAATTGTCACATGCAAAAGATAGGTGTTTATCAACAGTGGATGTTGATTGCGAAGGTCAAGGACTTGAAGAACGGGCGTGTACAGAGGCTCGGGCATATCGATATGCGAATTTAATAATAGATCAAGAAAAGCTAATAAATGCAATTATGAGCTCGATTATACAAGCTTGCCCCAGAAGATTTCAGGGCGGACATAGGGATGAAGACGCCTTGCTTATGATAGCCGTTTGGGCTGCAGAGAAATATGCGAATTTATCATTGGATTCGCTTACGCCTTTCCCAAAGGAGGATGAGGATGAATAAATTTTTATTTATATTGGTAATTTTGATTTTTGTTGGATGTTCTAAACCTACGAATACTACAGGAAGTGTTAATTATCCAAGTGTTTTAAGGTTGTCCACATACGAAGAATATGATCGTGCATACGCAAAAAGATATTGTTTTCAATTTGTAGGCGAGTATTGCTTACCATTACAAGTGCTACTTGCTCCCTCATTTTTTGAAAATAGTCAATACATGAGAGATTTTTGGGAAGATTGTCAGAAATATAACGTTAAAAATTTAACGATTTCACTTATTGTTGATGAAAATGAGTGGAATATGATGGATCCAGAAGTAGTGATGGCTCCAGAAGTAGATGAATCCGTTCTGTTTGAACAAGGTTGTAATTGTTTACGTAATAGGAAGAAACTTGATGAATTATTACGCCCATTACGAGAATTGTCAATTCCGGCTTGGCGGTTTTGGAATATTTACAGTGTTCCATTGATATCAAAGTGTGAACAACACAAAATCTCCTATGGAGAAATTGTCCAAGAGTGTGATGAAAATCTCTTCTATTGCCCGCTACGGATTGAAGATGCTACTGTTGTAATGCAATATTTAGACGCACAGAAGATTGATAATAACAATGTTCTCTCTGTAGAACAAGTAGAGCAATTAGCGAGAGAAATGTCAACGATATTGCGTGCACAGAATTTAAGTTTTAGAATAATAATTGTAGATTCATGGACATTTAAAGCTCGTTATGAAGTTAATAAAAATGGTTTTTGGAATTTAAATAGTACCATTAGTATTCCATAAAAGTGTGAAAAGGAAGACAAAAAATGTTAAGCTTGAACCATAAGGTTATTTTTTTTCTATTATGCAATTTAATATCGTGTATAGGATTATCTAATGGTGTAGATGTTTCGGGGCGAGTCTTTGTCTTATTGTCAAATGACATGTCCTCTTTTAAAACGTTATTAAAAGAGACAACCATAGTTTTTCATAATGGCTGTTCTGTTCCTATTTTCCTTCCAAGTGAACGTTGGAAAAGCGCGTTTGTAGACGCGATTCAATTTGAAATGCAGACTTCAACAACAGTGGATTCAGTTTTCATTTCACCAAAAGAGGAAGAAGTTCGATTCGCACCAACCTACTATAAACTAGAGCCAGGGTGTTCAATTAGTAGAACATTCTTTTGGCATTCAGATTTATCAGACCCGTTTTATAGTACACTTTCAAGGGCAGAGCAAGTTAGAGTTAGATGGAGTTTCTTTTACTATGATTCTAATAATGAAATTAAGCAAGGTCACGCTTTCTCAAAATGGTTATCAAAGGACAAATTTAAAGATGGCGTCTCGATCGTTGAAGAGGATATGAGAGGATTGTTAACAATACAAAAGCCCTCATTGGATAATCAGAATACATCTTTTGAGAGTACTGTTGAAATTATTTTAGATAGTGAACTTTAAGGCTCTTCTTTACAAAGAAAATGGGGTCAAGTCACATGTGTGTGGGTAAAAGAATAAAAGGCTTATAAATGTACGGCGACGAGTGACTCGTCACTTCCATTTATAGAACAAAAAGAATTTGCAATGCTTAGGGGTATGTGTTAAAGCAGTGACAGTTGAATGACTGGTACAACATCATGTGCACCGTAAGTGTCTCAAATAAAGATATTTCGTGGACTCATTCCGCGTGGGATCCGACCGAACCCATTGCCACGCGTCCGCTCTTCACCACTGGAAGCGGTAATCGCAAGTTCTTCTATACCTGCGATGGCAATAAGAATGTGTCAGAGATGGTGCACTTTGAACAACGTAATGGCATTGCAGCACACTATGACTATGCCCCCTTCGGCGCCGTCACCCGTGCCATCTCCGCCTCCGCCGTCGCAGATAACACCTTCACCACCGACAACCCTTTCCGCTTTTCCTCCGAATACCACGACGACACCCTCGGCCTTGTCTACTACCGTGAGCGAGAGCGAACCTTCCACGGCCATTATTGGCACTATAATCCTATTGACGGTAGATGGGTGTTGACGGATTTATTAAGTTTTTATAGTGACTATAATTTCTTAAATAATTCACCTATCTATAAAATAGATTTTCTTGGTAATATAGATTCACTTTTTGTGCTTTCACTACCTCCCCTTTCCTTGGATAGGAATACTCTTTTGAGAAAACGACATGGAGAAGATGCACGATTTCGCAATCATCCAATTGCATTTACACGCCCAAATGTTATTGTTTCGTTTAGTTGTTATTGTGATGACTTTGACATCCTCGAAGGTGAAATAACAGCAACGCTATACATTCATACGTATATCTACGAAGAAAGTGATCAAGTTGTGATAAAGTCAAATAATGAAAATGCGACACGAGAAGATGTATTAGCACATGAGAAAGAGCATGCGAGAGATTGTGAAACTTCATTTTATCAGGCTTTTAATAATCGTCAAGATAAACGTTTTTATATGACACGTGAAGAATGTGAACAATCAATGAGAGTTGAAGTTTCTCGTCTTAAACAAGAATTCTATGATAAAATACAACATTATGCCCAAAATGAGCACAGCATTCCCAAATTTCAAAGAGGTGGAGATTATTTTGTAGAAGGGAATTATTTATGAGTATGAAGTTTATCTTTTTATTTTTCCTAATCTGTTGTTTATTTAGCAATTCTTTTTCAAATCCGTTTAATTTGAAAACAGGAATGACAGAGGATGAAATATTGGGAACTGTTAATGGAAAATTACTTTCAGATAATCATTCGCTCTGGAGAGCGTCGATGCTTATACAAAAATTAAATTTCATTAACCGTGATAATTTACGTTTGGTTCAAGTAAACTATAGTGGGAAAGAATATTGTTTAGCGATAGAATTGGACCACTGTAAGACATTAAAGAATCTTTTTTATATTTCACTAAATGACACTTGGCCTGAATGTCGAGCAACATTTATAGGAGATTACTGGAAAGTCTTTAATCAAGTTAAAGTTGGAGATGATTATGATGATGTAATTAAACGAATCGGTCGAAGTTCGTCATCTGATTTTTATTGTAATTCGGGTGTTTGGTATATTCGGTATTATTATCGTTTTGAAAATCAAAGGGGACTGGTTACTTTCTTTGCTGCGACAGGAAAAGTTGCACATGTAGGCTATGTCACTCCTGGCTATACTAACTATCGTTTAATAAAGTGTGAAGATGGAGAACTTGATATTTATATTGACTAAGGAGGTTTCGTGCATAAATGTGGGGCGTTTTTAACAGATTAGCATCGCTTTTTCTTTTGTTTAAGCGGTTGAATGGGATTCTGGGGCCACGTAATTTTTATATTTGAATAAAATAGCACTATGAACTTATCAAGGTGTTAATGTTTTTGGTTCAAGTTTCAAATGTGGGGGTAAAAGAATAAAAGGCTTATAAATGTAAGGCGATGGGTGACTCGTCACTTCCATTTCTAAAACAAAAAAGAATTTGAAATGCTTAGGGGTATGTGTTAAAGTAGAATTGTTGAATGATTGGTGCTGAAGCATGTACGCTGTAAGTTTCTCAAATAAAGATATTTCGTGGACTCATTCCGCATGGGATTCGACCGAACCCATCGCCACGCGTCCGCTTTTCACCACTGGAAGCGGCAACCGCAAATTCTTCTATACCTGCGATGGCAATAAGAATGTGTCAGAACTCGTTCACTTTGAGACGCGCAATGGCATTGCTGCACACTACGACTATGCTCCCTTCGGAGCCGTCACCCGTGCGATCTCTGCTTCCACTATCACGGACAACACCTTCACCACCGACAACCCCTTCCGCTTCTCCTCCGAATACCACGATGACACTCTCGGCCTCGTCTACTACCGTGAGCGAGAGCGAACCTTCCACGGCCATTATCGCCATTACAATCCGATTGATGGGAGGTGGATGAATCGGGATTTAATAGAAGAGGTGTTCCCTTATCTACAGTGTAAGAATTCGCCTATCGGTTTATTAGATATTCATGGATTATGGGTTTTCTCAATAGGGATTAACTTAACAGGGAGTGTTTTTGGAGGAGGTACAATAAGCTTCGGGATTGCAATTTCATATAGCAAGGAAGTAGGAGCGGAAGTTGCGGCATACGTAAGCCCTGGCTTTGGTGCGAGTTCGGGTATGCCTGCTGGGTCATGTAGCGTTCAAGTTCAGTACTCTCATTCGGCACCGACAACGACAGGACTATCTGGAGAGGCGTGTGTTGTTGGTGGAAGTATTGGTGCTGGACTATCGGTGGGCATTGAAGAATCGTTCCCAATAAATGCGGAAGAGGGATATAAGTTTACAGTTGTGTCAATTGGACTGGGAACTATTAGAGCTGAGGGACATGTCTTTTGTACGAAAACGACTATTTGGAAGTACAAATTGAGTGATTGTACGATAGAAGAAGGTGAATCTAAATAGTGTTCAGATGATAAAAGTTCTACCAGGTTTCTATCTTGGAGTGATGTAAGGGTTGAAGAAGATGAAATGGTATCGATTTTTGCTTTTTAGAGGTTATCGTTTAGAGCCAGATTCATTAACTTCTTGTAACGATGAGTTTACGATTGGAGCTTTATTGACGATGGGGAGTTTGACGGATGCACCATCAATTATCATAAAGGAGAGTCGTATAATCATTCGTGGGTGGCCGATGTTTACGATCGCAGAAAGAATGTTCCAAGAGGTGATTGACTCGGATACCTATTTTCGGTTTTACTTGGACGAACACCCAGATTATATGACGCGAGGTGCGTGGTATTCGCCATTTCAGTGGGTGCATCTTCCGCTTAAAAAGGCTTCATACGGTAGAACTTATCTTTTCCCAAAAGTTTTAAAAGGACGACTGCTAATTATTGAAACGAATTGTCACCTTCTCTTTTTTATTAAAGACAGAAAAACAATCTTGGAAATTTATGAGCAGTTAACAGAATGGACTGCTCGTCAAAAAGAAAGAAACGCGTTTAAAGTGGCTCAAGCGTGCTTGATTAAGTTGTCAGAGGAGGAGTTTTGACCGCATGGGACGTTGCGTTTTCTATAAGGAAGAGGTGAATGGTGAGGGGGTTGCGCATCATAAGTTTGTCTACGACAATTACCTTTGTGTGCAGAAAGTTGATGCTTTAAACAACAACGCGCAGATTAATCTCTTTGTTTGGGACCCGACGGAACCCATTGCCACGCGTCCGCTTTTCACCACTGGAAGCGGCAACCGTAAGTTCTTCTATACCTGCGATGGCAATAAGAATGTGTCTGAACTCGTCTTAATCCTCCGAACTATTGTTTGTTTGGTTACCATTGTTATGATTTTGCTTCTATGATGGCTTATTTTGGATTAGGGTGTAACGAATGAAACTGCGGAAAATTTTTATTTTTTGATTGAAAAAGTAAGTTGACAGGCAATTCCGTTCCACCTGCCCACTTACTTTTTCAATCAACATTTTCGCGTTTTTAGGGGTAAATGTGGGGTGGAGGCTCGTGGAATGGGGTTAAATTTGATAAAATAGCAACGTTTATAGAGGATTTCGTATGCGAAAACGTATAGCGGTGGTCATGGGCGGTGTTTCCCATGAAGCAGAGATTTCTTTACGCTCAGGTGAGGCAGTGACAAAGGCATTGTGTGATGCTGGGTATGAAGTGCTGCCAGTGAGATTGACTCAAGAGTCTTTGGATGAGCTTCCAGATGGGGTGGAGGCAGTTTTTATTGCTTTGCATGGTGGATACGGCGAAAATGGCGGTATTCAACGTGATCTTGATGCTCGTCAAATTCCCTACACAGGTCCTGGCGCTTGGACGAGCGAATTGTGCATGGACAAGGTGGCGACGAAGCGTGTATTGGAAGCGGCAGGAATTAAGACGCCCCCTGGGGTGACGGTAAAGGCTACTGAAGCGGATGCTCCGTGCCCATTGCCATTGCCTGCGGTGGTGAAGCCGCCACGGGATGGATCAAGTGTTGGACTTTCTAAGGTAACTGAAGCCTCCCAATGGGCAGACGCCGTGCGGTTAGCTTGTGCGCAGGATGCTGCGGGTGAGGCATTGGCAGAGGTTTATATCCCTGGTCGTGAATTGGCTGTGGGGGTGGTAAATGGTCAAGCTTTACCTGTGATTGAGATTATTGCGCCGAACGGTTGGTATGACTTTACGGCGAAGTATGCTGCGGGTGGCTCGCGCCATGTTTATCCAGAGACCTCTGAATTGACGGAGCGAGTGCAGAAAATTGCAGTGGCAGCAGCGGCCGCAACGAAGTGCCGTGGCGCAGTGCGCGTTGATTTCCGCGTGACGGATGAGGGAGAGGCTTACATCCTTGAGATTAATACTACGCCTGGATGTACGGCGACGAGTCTTCTGCCAGAAGCGGCGGCTCGCGCTGGGATGGATTTCCCAACGTTATGTGCGCAGTTGATTGAGCGTGCAGAATTTGATCGGGTGGATTGAGCGGAATGGATGATCTGAATACGATTGGTAAACGCCGAGGAAAATCCACGAAGGCGAAGACGCAGTCGCGCGGTAAGATTGTGCAGTTTTTGGGTCTCTGCATGGCGGGACTCCAGCAGGTGTTGCTGCGCTTTAAGGGGCTGGTTCTCTGCCTTGCGATGGTGGTATTGGTGTGGGGTGGTTTGAAAGCTTTTGCAAAAATTTACTACCACAGTAATGATGCGTTTATGATTGCGCCAGAAGATATTGTTGTAAGAGGTAATTCAACCGTTACGCAAGAGTATATCCTTCAGTGTTTTGATATCACAAAGCCTCGAAATGGGTATGAGTTGGTGCAGTCGGATATCGTGCAGCGTCTTTGTCAGCGAATGCCGATTTTGAAGGATGCAAAGATGACCTATACGGTCGGCGGGAAGTTGGAGATTTGGGTGGAAGAGCGTATGCCTTTAGCGCAAATCGCAGGTGACATTCGCCCGCCATTGGTGGTGGATGAGGAGGGGATGATCTTCATCTATTCACGTGCGACAGGAGGATATCCTGAAGTAGGGGGATTCGATTTGCCTGATGAGGTGTTGTGCCCAGGACAGAAGTTGCCCGAATCGCTGCACTGCATGTTACGCTTGCTCTCTGTGGCATCGGATACGACAAAGTTTTTCCCAAGTGCGGTTAAACGTGTTTCATTGCTTGGGATTGATCCAGATGACGGCTTGAAGGTTACACTTGTAGATGGGCGCAAGATTGATATCGCCTGGGATGGGATGGCTACTGAGACGGCTATTTCTGAAGGAATGGTGGATCGATTGCATAAAATTGCGCGCGTATTACGTTCTTCTGCGGCGGAGGGGATGACGCATTTTAATGCGATGGCTCCGGATCGTGTGACGGTTTCAGAATAGGATTTTGAGGTTATGGCTACACAGCTTTTAGGTGCACTTGACGTTGGCACGCAAACAACCACGCTTGCTGCGGGTGAGATGGAAGAGGGGCAACTGCGTGTATTGCACGTGGTCTCAACGCCGACCTATGGTGTAAAGAAGGGGGTTGTTCGTAACATTGGCGATGTGGCGAAGTCAATCCGTAAGGTCTTTACGGAGATGAGTTCGCGTTACAACGTGGATATTTACGATGTGGTGACCTGTCTCTCTGCGCAAGACATTAAGACAACGTCTCGTACCGGCACGAAGTCATTTGTATCCTTGGCTGTAATGACGGAAGAAGATGCGGAAGAGGCGCAGGAATTAGCATTTTCCACTGAGTCGGCTAATTCGCCAGATGTGTTGTTGCAACGGTTCAAGCAGCGTTTTCGCGTGAATGATCAATCGGTGGAAAATCCGGTGGGCATGAAAGGAAATCTGCTTGAGGCTTCCTTGTTGGAATTGACGGTGCCACGAACCGCTTCTGAGGCGCTCCTTTCTGCGATTACGCAAGCGGGCTTGCGTCCTGTGGATACAATTTTTACGGGTTGTGCAGATGCGGCAGCGGTATTGGAATCGCAGACGCGTTCGGATGGAGCCTTGGTTATCAATTTTGGCGCGGGCACGTGTGACTATTTGGCGATTTCCAATCGTATCGTGGTGGCCGCAGGTACGTTAGGTATCGGTGGGCAACATTTGACGAATGATTTGGCGCATGCCTTTCAGGTGAATCAAGACACTGCCGAACGCATGAAGATTGATTGCGGTGCGGCACAGATTCAGCCGGACTTGGCGAATGAACGTTACAACCTGCGTTCAACGTTTAGCATGGATCGCACCGTTTCGATGCATGCCATCCAGACGGTGACCACTGAACGTGTAAATGAAACGCTTCATTTGTTGCGAGAGATTCTTCATCGCCAGGGCGTGTTTCCCTCAAACCTCCATGGCGGCGTGTGGTTGACCGGTGGTTCGGCGGCATTGCCCAATATCACGGAGCAGGTGAGCACCATCATGGAATCACCCTGCAGAATCGGCGTACCAATCAATGTATTAGAATTGCCAGAAGAGGTGCAAAAGGCGCCTTATCGCTACGCGACGGTTATTGGTCTTTTGAAGTGGCGCATGCAGTCTTTGGCGCATGAGGTTTATAAACCGTCCGTGTTTACGCGTCTTCGTACTTTCTTCAGGGGTTAATTGCATGAAAGCAGACGATCTTCTTTTTATTTCGTTAGGTGGCGCCGCGGCGGGCATTGCGCGACGAATCGCGGGGAATGTGCGACGTGACCCGAGCCAACCGCCCATGCGACTTTTGGTATTAGACACAGATGATGCGGTGTTGCAAACCGTAACCAATCCGCATATCGAAGGTGTCTCTGTCACAATTTTTGGCACGCAACGTTTAGACGGCAAGGGAACTGGTGGCGACCATGTCTTCGGTATGAGCGCTTTCCGTGATGATGCACAGACGTTATTGCAGCAGATTGGCTCTCCGCGTTTGGCGATTATCTTGACTTGCTGTGGTGGTGGTACTTCGGGTGCTTGCGAACCCTTGTTGCGCTTGTTGAATGAACGTGGCATTGCAAATATCGTTTTTGCAACAGAACCATTGCCCTTTGAGGGGGATGATCGTAAACGCTGTGCTTCGGTAGTCGTCCCCACGATTATGGCGAATGCAAATGCCGCGACCGTGGTGCCCTTGGCGACGTTACTGAAGGATGGTCCAGAGGGATTAACTGCGGCACAGTCGTTTGAATACGCCGCAAATCGCCTTTCTGCGGGTGTCAGTTTGCTTTGGACGCTTTTGGTGCATCCTGGCTATCTGCAATTTGATGTAGAACATCTGCGCCAATTATTAGAACGTGAAGGTTCGCTGACGTTGCCTTTCACCTTTTCTGATGCCTCGGCAGTGGGTGAGACCCGTGCAGAAGAAGTGGTCACTGCGATTACGGAGTCTTCTCGATTCAAACTGCGCGGGATTAATTGTCTCGCCAATGCGCGCACGGCAATCGTGGGCGTGTTGGCGGGAGAAGATTTGCGTTTGAGCGAATTAAATGTTTTGATGAATGGGCTACGTGGACTCTTCCATAAACAAACCGAAATCCTTTTGGGTACAGTAAACCATGCCTCCTTTAATGGGAAATTAGAGGTGGTCGTTTTCGCCTTTACGCAAAGTGGCACCGAGATGCTTTCAAGCGAAGATGCATTACAACCCGTGGGGCGCAAACGTTCTAATCGTCAGACACGCGCAAAGGGTTTAACGGCGGTTAAGGATCGTTTTGATGACGTGGAGCGCACGATTATCGACGGCGTCAACTACGACGAGCCCACCTATTTGAGACGCAATATTCGGTTGAAACGATGAATCGGACGTTGGGATGCTTGCTTTGCTGCGGTTTACTGTTGGTCGGATGCCGACGGGTAGACTGGAAAGAGGCTTTGATTGAGCCTGCCGCGGGGGTGGATTTCGTTGTTTTACAACAAGCCTTGCAAGCATTGGACAATGAAACACCGCCAGAGGTGCAGATGAAGCAGGGCATGGTCTTCGTGCGGTACAACTCAATGCGAATCTCCGTGCGAAACTTGACGTATGTGAGAGATGAGCTTGCGGCAGCGGCGAAGCAGGAGCGTGCAAAATGAGATTTTTGGTTCAGCGAGTAAAAGAGGCATCTGTGACCGTGGGCGAAGAACGTATTTCCGCCTTCGAAGGACCAGGTTATTTGGTCTTGTGTGGCATCGCACCGGATGACACGCAAGCAAAAGCCGAGAAATTGTGTGCGAAACTGCTGAAATTGCGTATCTTTGAAGATGAGAAGGGCGCAATGAACCGTTCCATCATCGATGTGGCAGGTTCTGTGATTATCGTCTCACAATTCACGCTCTATGCGGATACGAACTCTGGTAACCGCCCAGGATTTTCCACGGCGGCGCGCCCAGAAATCGCAGAGCCCTTGTATGATTTTTGTTGCGAAACGTTACGTAAAACATTGGGCGAGCGCTTAGGCACAGGACGTTTTGGTGCGGATATGGCCGTGCGCTTGCTCAATGATGGTCCGTGTACCTTCCTTTTGGAGGCTTGAACGCGCAGATGTTCACGGGATTGATTCAGACTGTTGGTAAAGTGCTCGCGGTGACTTCACGCGGGAGTGGGGCGTCTTTGACGATTCAAGCGCCACAGCTTGCCACAGAAGATGAACCGCTTCGCCTCGGCGAGAGTGTGGCCGTGAATGGGGCTTGCCTTACGGTTGCCTCACGTCCCACCGCAGACACCTTTATTGCAGATGTCTTGGAAGAAACGCTACGGTGCACAATCTTTCGTGACTTACAACCCGGCGACGGCGTAAATTTGGAACGTGCGCTACGCTTTGGTGACCGTTTAGATGGTCATTTAGTGACAGGTCATGTGGATGGCGTGGGGCGTTTGATTGCGCAACGTGATGAAGGGCATGACAAGGTTTTTCGATTTGGCTGCGGAGCAGATTTTGCACGAAAGACGGTGCGGAAGGGCTCTGTGGCAGTAAACGGTACGAGCTTAACCGTGTGTGCGGTGGGCGACGACTGGTTTGAAGTGGCTTTGATTCCAACAACGCTTCGAGCGACCGTGCTTGGGCATCTTGGCATCGGAGCAAAGGTTAATTTAGAATCCGATATTCTTGGCGCATATGTGCGTCGAGCGCTCGGATGTGATTCAACAACATCGTTACGACAAATTATTGCCGCGGGTTTCGCGGATTAGAAAGGACACATCACCATGGATATGGATACCGCAGAAAAATTGGCTGAACAGATTGACACAAAGGATTTGAATCTGAAGCAACTCTTTGCTGAAGATCCGAATCGTGCCGAAAAAATGACGGTGACGGCTGCAGGTTGGACGTTGGACTATTCGAAGAATTTGATTGATGAGCCCACCTTGAAGCTCTTGATTCAGTTGGCCGATAAGTCTGGCTTGAAGGCTGAAATTGAAAATATGTTCAATGGCGTTCACATCAACAAGACTGAAGATCGCGCAGTGTTGCACACGGCTTTGCGTAGTTCGAAGACCGCAGGCTTGGTCGTGGATGGCCAGGATGTCTATGCAGATGTGCATGCTGTTTTGAACAAGATGGGCGAATTTGCGAAGTTGATTCGCACGGGTAAGTGGGTCGGCGCTACGGGCAAGCGCATTAAGTATGTCGTGAATATCGGTATCGGCGGCTCTGACCTCGGCCCCGCGATGGCCTATCAGGCACTCGCTTCCTACACCAAGCGCACCATTAAGTGCTTCTATGTGTCTAACGTTGATGCGACGCACATGGCCGAAACCTTGCTTCAGGTGAAGGCGGATCAGACGCTCTTTATCGTCGCCTCCAAGACCTTCACAACGCAGGAAACGATGACGAACGCAATGACGGCGCGTGCATGGTTGGTCAAGCAGTTGGGTGAAGCGGCGGTGGCGAAGCACTTCGTTGCAGTCAGTACCAATGCGGCAAAGGTGGCCGAATTTGGCATTGACACGGCCAATATGTTTGGTTTCTGGGATTGGGTCGGCGGCCGTTATTCGCTGCCTTCTGCGATCGGTTTGTCCTTGATGATTGCGATTGGCGAACAGAATTACAAGCGTTTGCTCGCAGGTTACGAGGCAATGGACCGTCACTTCCGCACGGCTCCTTTCCGTCGCAACCTCCCTGTGCTGTTGGGCTTGATCGGTATTTTGTACGCCAATGGCTATGGTGCAGACAGCTATGCTGTGTTGCCTTATGATCAGTATCTCGCTCGCTTCCCTGCGTATCTCCAGCAGTTGGATATGGAGAGCAATGGTAAGTCGGTTGACCGTCAGGGCCAGCCTGTGGATTACACCACCGGTCCAATCGTTTGGGGTGAACCTGGCACGAATGGTCAGCACGCATTCTATCAGTTGATTCATCAGGGTACGCGCTTGATTCCTGCAGACTTCATTGGGTTCTGCCGCAGCCACAATCCGTTGAGCGATCACCACGATAAGTTGATGGCAAACTTCTTTGCACAGACCGAAGCACTTGCTTTCGGTAAGACTGCAGACCAGTGCCGAGCAGAAGGTGTGCCGGAAGCGCTCGTCCCCTTCAAGACTTTCGAAGGCAACCATCCGACCAACACCCTTTTGGCAGATGAATTGACACCGAAGACCTTGGGTGCTTTGATTGCACTTTACGAACACAAGGTCTTCGTGCAGGGCATCATCTGGGATATCTACTCCTTTGACCAGTGGGGCGTGGAATTGGGCAAGGTCCTCGCCGGTAAGATCCTTAAGGAATTGACCGATACGAGCGCACCGCTTGCTCACGACAGCTCGACGAATGCATTGATCGCACGCTATCGTGCCGCTAAGGCCTAATTGAGTTGGCTTTTAGTATTATTAAAAGAGGCGTTATTCTGCGGAGTAACGCCTCTTTTTCTTGCCATTCCCGCATTGGTTAGGGTATAATAAAAAGTGTAGAGTACATTCAATTAATAAAAGGAATGCCTATGTTAAAGCAGCTTCTTTCGTTGGCGCTCATGTTGGCGCTTCCCTTTGCCGTGATGGCTTCGGCATTAGATGAGTTGATGCCGCGTCCAAAACAAATCGTCCCCACAAAAGCAGGCCAGTGGACCTATAACGAGGTGGAAATCAAGGAAATTGCGCCTGACCCAGAGGTAATGAAACATGGCGATGAGGCATATGGTCTTCTCATTAACCAAAAGGGCGTTCAATGGTATGGCAATAAGCGCTATGCCATGGTAACGCTACGTCAATTGGCCGACTTAGGGCAGGGGAAGGTGCCGTGTGGTACGATTCGTGACTGGCCGACACTGCCTTATCGTGGAATGTTGCACGATACGGGACGTAATTGGCAACCGCTTTCGCAGCTTTTAATGCAATTGGATTGGTTGAGCAAATATAAGTTCAACTGCTTCCAGTGGCACATCACCGACAATCATGGTTGGCGATTGGAGTCGAAAAAGTATCCCGAACTCTCTCATCCCGACAACCTTGATCGTACAGACAACTTCTACACGCAGGAAGAATTTAAGGCGCTCATCGCTTATGCTAAGACGCTTGGCATCACGGTGATTCCCGAATTGGACGTGCCGGGCCACACCGAAACAATGCGTCGAGCATTCGGTGTGCAGAAGATGGACGAACCCAAGATGCGTCAAATCATCGCAGACCTCTTTGATGAATTGATGACCTTGTTGGATCCTGAAGTTACCCCCTTCATTCACATCGGCTCTGACGAGGTGAAGGCGCATGAACGAGTCCCTGGCGAGTGGATTACCCAGTGGGTGAAGCAGATCGAAGCAAAGGGTTTTAAGGTGATAGCTTGGGGCCCTGGCCAGCATCCGCCCCACCTTTCGAAGCCGTTGATTCGTCAATATTGGATGGGGCGCCAGGTGGGACGTCCCACAAATGAGCCCTATTTTGACTCCCAGTCTTCCTACTACATTAATCACGTGGACCCCTTGGAAATGCTTGCTCCGGCATGTTATCAAAAGCCGTGCTTAACGGGTCCTGTGGAAAATCATCTCGGCGCCATCTTCGCGGTTTGGCACGATGATGCTTTGGGCAAGCCATGGGATATTCTCACGATGAATCCTGTCTTCCCTGCGATGGTGCTCTATTCCGATAACTTTTGGAATGGCCGTGAAAAGGATGACATGCGCTACTATGGTAATTTGCCTGCGCCCACTGATCCAGCTTTCGCTCTTGCTGCCGACTTGGAACGTCGCACTTTGGCACAAAAGCCCTTCTTTAAAGGATTGCCGTTTGACTACTATCCGCAGACGCAGATGCGTTGGCGCATGGCAGAAACTGCAGAAACCAAACCCTTTAATGAGCTCCCCTGGGGCGAACGTGTTATTGCTCAAGGAACCATCTATCCGCAGCACTTCTTCTTTGGACAGACCAATCTTACCAATGGTAAGAGCGGTTGCGTGTGGTTGGGCACCGTTGTGAATAGCGATGCAGATAAGATGGTGGATTTGATTGCGGACTGCATGAATTACTCTCGTAGCGATGGCCGCGCACGTGATGCCGCGCTTGTTCAGGGGAAATGGAATGCAAAGGGCGCAGAGGTTTATCTCAATGGGAAGCCTGTGCCGCCTCCGCAGTGGGTGCAGCCGGGTCTCTCGGGATGGGGTACACGTGAAAAGCCCCTCGTGGATGAACCTTGGATGGTGCGTAAACCGCTGAAGGTGCAACTTAAGAAGGGACGCAACGAACTCTTGATTAAACTCCCGCGTAAGGGATGGAAGTGGAGTGCGACTTGCTTCTTCCCGAATGCAGAAGGTCTCACCTTTGAAGCGCCTTCCGTAAAGTAAGGTAAAGCCTTCCATAAAAACAGAGCACGACGGAGAGTTCCGCCGTGCTTTGTTTTTTAAAGATTGGGAAAAGTGTGCGTTTCTATCCGTTCGCCGATGAGGTGGGGCGGATTAAACTTTACGGACCTTGGCAAGTAGTTTATTGGTGAGAGTCTTACCGAGGTGATCGGCAACGAGATCTGCGCCTGCACAGTTCTCAAAGGAGACCATGGGGTCGGGGACTGCAATGGCACGGAGACCAATGCGTACTGCCGAACGAACACTCGCGCCACACGCGAAGAGTCCGAAGCATTGACGCACCGAGTAGCCAAGCGCAATGACCGCCGCCTGCAACGTGTCAGGCGTAAGGCCTGTTGCTAAGGGGATGGGGTCAAACACTGCGATGGGTTCGTCAGTAATCGACGCAAAGAGTTCGGAAACAATCGCCTGACGCAAACGGGTAATGATGGCAAAACGCACGCCTTGTTTTGCCAAGGGGCGAAGCGTCTGTTTCAGTAGGTCAATGGACTGCTGGGCATTCTGTTGTAGAAGCGCCGCATAGGTAGCCGCAAGGCGGCGCTCCACGTGGGCGACATCTACATTCTCTGGGAGCAGTTTTTCAAGCGCAGGCGTGAAGGGTTTTCCATAGATATTGCGCACGAACCGATAAGGGTCATTGTCCGCAATGCCATACTTTTCAAGTCGCTCGGCAAGTACTTCTGCCGGCAATGCGAAACCTCCGAGAAAGAGCGGATCAAGTTCGATGATGAGCGCTTGCATGGGTCCTCCTTTTATTCGGCTGTCGTTCTGCTAAATCGCATAGATAAAGTACGTGATACACCCTTTTCAGGCATGGTGACACCATAGACGATGTCTGACCCGGCGATGGTGTGTTGGTTATGGGTGATAATCAAAAATTGAGAGTGGACGAGGAAGTCCTTCAGTGCATCCACGAAACGACCGATGTTACTATCGTCTAATGCCGCATCCAATTCGTCCAAGAGACAGAAGGGCGCAGGTTTAATCAAAAAGATTGCAAAAAGGAGCGAAACCGCCGTCATCGTACGTTCGCCACCAGAGAGTAGGCTAATGGTCTGGGGCTTTTTGCCGGGCGGACGCGCGATGATGTCAATGCCACACTCAAGCGGATCTTCTGCATTTTCCAATAAGACCAATCGTGCTTCACCACCATGGAAGAGGCGTGTAAACATCTTTTCGAAGTTGGCATTTGCCCGGTCAAAGGTCTCTCTGAACATTTTTCCAGAGGTGTCATTGATGGTCTTAATGAGCGTTAAGAGTTCATCGCGAGAATGGGTGAGATCATCCGCTTGCGCTTGGTAGAAGGCATGGCGCTCTTCCAATGCTTGATACTCTTCAATTGCAAGGAGGTTCACGGGGCCAATGCGGTCAAGTTCTTCACGAATGTCCACCATGCGCGTTTCAATCCACGCTTCTTCAGGGGTTTCGCCCTCTTCCCACGAGGCACAAGGTTCATCCTGCGCAGTGCCTGGGGCAACGCCGTAGTCCGTTAACAAGCGATCTGTCAATGCTTGATGGCGTGCTCGATTTTCCGCCATGACCACTTCTGCCTTCGTCTTGACCTCTTGAGCTTCCAATAAGGTCTTTCGAGCGTCGGATGACTCATGCTCAAGCTTTTCACGCAGTGCGTTCAGTTCCAATCGTGCCGAACGCGCCGCTTCAATTTGCTGTTGCAGTTCAAGTGTCTCTTGCTTCATCCCGTCCAAAGACGAAACAATCTTTAAGTTGTCTGCTTCTAACTTTTCAATATTGCCGAAACAAGCGCGCACCGAGTCATTACGACTGACAACCGTAGCTTCCAATTCTTTAATGCGAGCCTCGTGGTTACGCGCTTGTGCCTGCACATGTTCGCGCTTCTGTAAGAAGCCTGCTATGCGGAATCGCGCCTCTGTCAAACGCGCAGAGGCGACATCTATTTCGTTTTCAAGCGCAGAAAGACGTTCAGAACTGGAGGTGGTCGCTTGAGTGTAGCGTTCACGAACTTCGTCTAAAGCGGCCAAACCTTCGCGAGCTTGTTCGCGTTCTGCATCGTCATGACCACTCTCCGAAACGACTTCCGCGAGTTTTTGCTCCACTTCTGCAAACCGTATCGCCGCATCCTTCGCATCCCTTGTGGCAGCAGAACAGGTGCCCGCGGCTTGGTCGGCAAGACGTTGCGCCTTTTCAAGCTGTCGTTGCGTGTCGCGAGATTTGGCATTCATTGCATCCAAACGCGTCTGCAGGTCGGCAATTTCACGATCGTCAGTAGCGATTTCATCGGCAAGCGCATCGGCTTGTTCGTCCAATTCACTACAGAGTTGACGACGCGCGAGGGGCGTGGTGGCGCTCGCCATAACTGTATGCGTGCCGTCGCCAGAGGCATAACGCATCGTGCCATTATTGGTGACTACTGCCCACACGCCTTCCGGCAATGTGTCTGGCAACTGTTCTGCATAGACATAACCACACAAAATGCGCGTAATGACTGCTTTTACAGAGGGTTCTGCAGTGATGAAATCGGAGAGGGGAGGAAGCGTCGCGTCACGCGGTGGCAGGGTAAATTCAGAACCTTCAGCTACGAGAAGTTGCAACGTCTCTTCAGGGAATTGCGCTGTACACTGGCGCAAGAGACGCGTTGCTAATGCCGCATCGCGGACAATAATTGCACGACTCCACGGCATCAGCGCCAATTCCACAGCGGCTTGGTGCGCTTTATCAACGGTAATCAAGTCTGACAAAGTACCGATGACATCACCAGGGCCGATTGAAAAGGGATTTTCTGGATCAAAGAGACGAATCCCCGCATCTGGATATTCGCCAGGAATCGGCTGAGAGAGGAGGGCGCGCTGCGCTTCAATTGCCGCAATTTGACGTTGGCGACGTTCTTGACGTTGTTGAATCACCGCAATGTCACTGCCAAGCGCAATGCGATCTTCTTCCAACATAATCAGTGCTTCGCGCGCCTCTTCGGTGGCTTCACGTAATTCATCCGCTTCAGCCTGCGCATCAGCAAGCGCACTTGCGGTTGCCGCCTTACGGCGAGCAGCTTCTTCGGTCTCGGCCTTTAGGCGTTCACGCTTTAAGAGCCGCGCTTCGCGTTCGGCATCATTTTTGGAGAGGAGTTGCTGCCAGTGTAATTGCTGTCGGTCGCACTGCGCCAAATGATTACGCGCTTCTTGCAACGTACCACGCACAGCATCCACCGCCGCTTTACGTTCATCATACGCCGCTTGCGAATCCTCTAAAAGGTTTTGCAAGGTCTCTTGTTCGTCATCAAAGACCGACAAATCAGGGGTCGCTGCAGGGTCAAGCCGCGCCGCTTCAATGCGCTCCTGAGCTTCGGCAATTTCCTTCTCTAACCCAACCGCCCAATTGCGATACTCTGTAATACGCGCTAAATTGGTTTCAATAATTTCTTGTGCGCGAGAATGACGGGCAATGCTTGCCGCAGATTGTTCAGAAAGTCGCGCAATGGCATCTTCACCAGCCTGGATGCGAGCATTGACTTCGGCAATGGCACGTGCGCCTGCCTCCGCTTCATCTTGGATAGCGAGAATGCGATTAGCAGCTTCGGCTACAGCCATTGCCGCTTCAGCAATGGCAGCCTCCAGTGCGGCGAGACGTTGTTTGGAAAGGAAAAGATCTAAGCCGCGCAACTCCGCACGAAGCACTTTGGCACGTTCAGCCTTCTCTGCTTGGCGTTGAAGAAGGGTGCCTTGGCGCTTCAATTCACGTAAAATGTCGGTAACGCGGGTGAGATTCTCTTCCGTTTGAGTGATTTTACGAAGCGCTTCTTTGCGGTCGGCCTTAAACTTCGTAACACCTGCCGCCTCTTCAAAGACTGCGCGACGATCTTCAGGGCGCGAAGAAAGAATCGCATCAATTTGACCCTGCGCCATGACAGAGTAGGAGGTGGTACCCACGCCTGTGCCCATAAAGAGACGTTGGATATCCTTTAAACGGCAGGGTGTCTTATTGAGGAAATAGGCATTTTCACCAGAACGATACGCACGACGCGCAATGGAGACCTCTGCGTACTCCGTTCCTAAAGCCTTTTCGCAGTCGGCAAAGTGTAATGACACCTCCACCATGCCCAATGGTTTACGCGCATCGGTGCCGTTGAAAATCAAATCCTGCATCTTAGAGCAACGCAATGCACTCGGGCGTTGCTCACCCAAAACCCAACGAATCGCATCGGAGACATTACTCTTACCACACCCATTCGGCCCCACAATAGCAATCATACCCGGCTCAAAAGTGAGACGAGTCTTATCCGCAAAGCTCTTAAAGCCTTGTATCTCCAGCGTTTTTAAATACATCGTTGAAGCGTAGTTTACCATAAATGCACCTACACGTGCTACAACTATATCGTGCGCATATCAATGACACAACCAATTCCCCCATTTCAATTCGTTATGACTCATTCGGTGCACGTTCTATTGGACACATTGCGATGACGCAACGAATTGATCCTTTTAATTTGTTATGATTCATTCGGTGCACGTTCTATTGGAGACATTGCGATGAAACACTAATTGACCATTTTAATTCGCTATGCCCCCTTGAGCACTTTCTATTGGACACATTGCGTTAATAATTTCTTCTTCCAATTTCCCCCTCATAGCGGCCGCCCTTCAATATCACAGCGGTGACTTCGCGCCCTCTCACACCCCCTTCACGATACTCGGCCTTACGGTTTGTTATCCTCGTAACAGTTGAGCGAGTAATTCACCATGCTCGCCTCCACTGATTCGCGCCCAAATGGATGCTATTGCGCTCTCTTAAAAATAAAGATGAGCCAACCTTCTAGGAGAAAAAGGGCGAATCTGTGCTTGAGTTTGTAACAAACTGAACTTAAGTTTGTTACAAATTGGATTTGAGTTTGTAACAAACTGAACATTCATTTCGCCCTTTTTGCCCAGAGATTTCTCCGCCATGAAAGTGATTAATGGTTAATCTATCGCTAAAATCTCAAGTAGCAAGCAATTTATCTCTCCATAACTTATCAGACCGACGGGCCGCTCCGTCTCATCTATCCCCTAAACATTCTTCTTTAACAAAAATGGGGCATTCAAGGTTAAGCAAGGTGAATTGCAAGTCAGATTTCCTCATTTGGGATATCGGAAAGGGGTAAGTTTGAGTGTTTTTTGAATTTTGGAGGTGTCGGTGAATTTGGTGCCATTGTTAATAAGGAGGTGGGCGTTTTAATGTGTTGGTTACTGTTCATTTTTTGATTTTTTAGGGGTATGTAGATGACTTATGTAAAAAATTAGTTAACAAGATTGATTTTTGCAGTATGCTATTGGTGAACAAACGTTTGGAAAACGTAGCACGATGTCTGCAATGAATTATTTTACGAAGTCAGTTTTGAAGGCGGAATGTTTGACTTGGGATGTGACGGCTGAAGCAGTCGCGGCTTTGATCGCTATGCATGATGTGGCTGGTGTGAAGGAAGAAGAGGGTAAAAAGAGGAGTCGAACTGTAATTAATGCCGTGAAGCATTTTCAAGCGTTTGTTCGTGCGAAGTGAGGATGATGCGCAGTCATGTATCTACCTTTTGGTTGGCACATGATTCAGATACTACGTCTCGTGAAAAATGAATGAAGGAGGTGGAGATGACAACGTTTCTTGTGAAGGGGCCTGCAATTTCTTTTCTTTGATGAAGTAGATAGCCTTGTTCGCGATCGTCGCGGAGCATTTCATTCATGGGAAGTGACTCAAGTAAATGAATTCCTTCAGCAAATGGAATCGTTTAAGGGGATCTTGATTGCGGCGACTAATTTGCGCAAGACGTTGGGTGCGGCCACGATTCGTCGGTTTACCTTCAAACTGGAATTTGATTATTTGACCAATGAGGGCAAACGATTTTTCTTTGAGCGCATCTTCAAAACGAAATTAACGGATGAAGAATTTACGGAATTGGCGCAATTAGAAACGCTTGTACCCGGAGATTTTCGCACTGTTCGCCAGGCCTTCTACTACTTGGGTGGAAAGTGAACAATGCAGATCTCATTACTGCACTTCGGGAAGACTGTGAGATAAAACCAAAAGAGATGGGAGATGCAACGCCGATTGGATTCTTTCAAACCAAAGAATCACGAGATCATCACGTGGGCTTTTAAAGTCATCCTCGGCGTCTATGTCACCGTGTTCGCGGATGAGAAAGTCTGTGGGAGTAACGTAGATGTGGGGGCGGAGCGTCTCTGATTGAGCGCAACATAATGTGCCAAATACGAGTGCCCGAGGGTGGGTAATTGTGCCATAAGGTGAATTCGCTTCAGTGTACATCACTATGATACATCACGGAAAGTAGAATATTCAGTTTTTTTGCTTGCATTTAGAGTGATGGATTTGGTATAGTTGCGCGCATTACGTCTCTGGAGTGCGTGCTCGAGGGCGTAAGAAGCGAAGAAATGTCCGTCCGCGTGTACGGCTTTCCGAGTGGATTAAACGATAACTACACGTTTTAGAAAGAGACGCACTATGGCGCATCTTATCCCGTTGAAGGACCTCATTGAAGCAGGTCTTCATTTCGGCCACCAGACCAAGCGTTGGAACCCGAAGATGAAATCTTACATCTTCGACAAGCGCGAAGGCATCCACATCATCGACCTCACTCAGACCGTTGAACTGCTTGATGAAGCAGCTGAATTCTTGCGCGGTATCGTCGCAAACGGTCAGAAGGTTCTCTTCGTGGCCACCAAGAAGCAGGCTCAGGAAGTGGTGAAGACCGCTGCTCAGGCTTGCAATCAGTACTACATGACCGAACGTTGGTTGGGTGGTACGCTCACGAACAATCAGACCATCCGCCGCAGCATCAAGCGTATGTTCCAGATTCAGAACATCGCACGCAACAACAATGGCGTGCTCTCTGAACACAAGCAGGAAGCTTCTGCTCTCGCTCGTGAACTCGAAAAGCTCGAAACCAACCTCACCGGTATCGCTGACATGGATCGCATGCCTGGCGCTCTCTTCGTGGTGGACGTCTGCCGTGAAGCGAACGCTGTGAAGGAAGCAAAGCGCCTCGGCATCCCCGTGGTGGCTATCGTTGACTCCAACGCTGATCCAGATCCGATCGATTACGTGATCCCTGGTAACGATGACTCCGTGCGTGGTATCCAGTTGATTGTTGACAAGCTCGCTGAAATCCTCAAGGATGCTGATGGCGAAGCTGCTAAGGCTGCTGCTGAAGCTCGTGCCGCCGCTGAAGCTGAACGCACTCAGAAGGCTGCTGCTGACAAGGCTGCTCGCAAGGAAAACGCAGGTCGCCGCGCACCCCGTAAGCCCGCTAACCGCCGTTCCGCCGCTGCTGCTGCACAGGAAGCCGTTGCAACTGCCAAGGCTGAAGCAGATGCAGAAACCGCAGCTGCCGCTCCCGCCGCTGAATAAGCCCCACATTTAGGAGTTTTGACAATGGCAACGATTACCATTCAGATGATTAACGACCTCCGTGCTGCCACGAACGTTGGCATGATGGACTGCAAGCGTGCGCTTCAGGACACCAACGGCAACATGGAAGAAGCTATCAAGATCCTTCGCGAAAAGGGCCTCGCTCTTCAGGTGAAGCGCGCTGACCGCGAATCGAAGCAGGGTATCATCGCCGCTGCCGCAGGTGCTAATGGCGCTTACGGTATCGTGGAATTGAACTGCGAAACCGACTTCGTGGCTAAGACCGACAAGTTCTTGGACTTCGCCAAGGAACTCGCCGCTGCTTGCGCCGCTGGTGACGAAAACCTCGCTGAAACCCATGCTACGCGTTTGACCGAAGTGGTGGCTGCCACGGGTGAAAACGTGAAGATCCGTCGTGGTAAGTACTTCGCACTCACCGGCACTGGTGCAGTGGAAGCTTACATCCATATGGGTGGCAAGATTGGCGTGTTGGTTGAAGTGGGCTGCACTAAGGAAGAAACCGTCAAGACGGAAGCTTTCCAGCAGCTCATCCACGACATCTGCCTCCAGGCAGCTGCAGCTGGCGCTCGTTACCTCAACGAAACGGAAGTGCCTGCTGAAGAAATCGAGAGCGAAAAGGAAGTTTATCGCGCTCAGGTCGAAGGCAAGCCCGCCAACATCATCGAAGGCATCCTCAAGGGTAAGCTCAAGAAGCACTTCGCTGAAGTCTGCTTGATTGATCAGCCCTTCGTTAAGGAACCCAAGATGTCCGTTACGGATGTCATCCGCGATGCTGAAAAGGCAACTGGCGACACCATCACGGTGAAGCGCTTTGTCCGTTACCAGCTCGGCATGGCTTAATCGCTTTCGTACAGATTTTTAACCCATTCTAAAAGGATTACGATCATGGGACAGCAGCTCCGTAAGCGCGTGAAGCGCGCACGTCGTGAAGCCTACAAGAAACGTGTTCAGGCACGTTTGCGCGCAGGCATGAAGACCGCTAAGTAAGTCTTCTTGGCCTTGTGGCAAAAGAATGCGCTCCTTCAGTGGGGCGCATTTTTTATTGGGTGAGGAAATAAGAGTGTGAATGTGAACAGAGTAGGGCAGTGGGGGCACGTTTAGGATGATAAAATTCCTTTTAGTAGACACCTCTGGAAGAGGAAAAGGATGACGTGATAAAACACTGCCTATGGTAGGGTAAGTGATTCTTTTTCTTGATTTTAAATTGTTTATTTTGATATACTTTCGTCCATTCATGTGCGATTGTAGCTCAATTGGATAGAGCGTTGGCCTCCGAAGCCAAAGGTTACGAGTTCGACCCTCGTCTTTCGCACCATTTTTGTTTTTTGGAGCGGTTATGGCAACGGACCTCAAGGCAGCATACAAGACCGTCATGGACGATCATTTCACTCCCAAGATGGAAATTTCGTTCGTTGATGGCGATAAGCGTCAGACATTAGTTTACGAAAAGGTCGCATGGACGATTGACGGCGTTCATAAGGGCTTACGTTACGGCGAAAATCCCGGTCAAGAGGCCGCGATGTATCGTTTGGTGAATGGCAATTTGGTGTTGGGCGATGTGACGACAATCCAACCTGGCCGTGCGCTCGTGACGGATGCAGAATTGCTCCAGTTCGGTAAGCATCCTGGTAAGATTAATCTTACTGATGCTGACAATGCATTGAACATTCTTCGTTTTCTTTCGGCAACGCCTTGTGCTGTTATCGTGAAGCACAACAATCCCTGTGGTGTGGCGAAGGGAACAACTATTGCAGAAGCATATGATCGCGCCAATAAGGCAGATATGTTGGCAGCATTTGGTGGTTGTATCGCATTGAACCGCGCTTGCGATCGCGAGACAGCGGAATTGATTACACGCAACTATGCCGAAGTGGTGGTGGCACCTGATTTCACCGAAGAAGCACTCGCTTTGTTCGCATCGAAGAAGAATTTGCGCGTGATGAAGATTGGTGCGATTGAAAAGCTTGAAACTTATGCTACCGAACGCTTCCTTGATTTGAAGAGCATGATGGATGGCGGTGTAATCGCTCAGTTGAGCTATCTGCCGGAAGCACGCACTGCAGAAGGTTTGATTATCCCCGAAGTGACCTCGAAGGATGGCGTGGTACATCGCATTAAGCGTATGCCGACGGCGCAGGAAATGGACGACTTACTCTTCGGCTGGTTGGTTGAAAGCGGCGTGACCTCCAATTCCGTGCTCTTCGTGAAGGACGGAGTGACTGTGGGCATTGGAACGGGTGAACAGGATCGCGTGGGCGTGGCTGAAATTGCTCGTGATAAGGCTTACCGTAAGACGGCAGACCGTTTCGCTCGTGAAACGTATGGCACGCCGTACAATGAATTGACCGATGCTGCACAAATCGCTGCGTGTGATGCGTTCGCTAAGGAAACCAAGGGCGGCTTGATTGGGTCGTGCATGGTTTCGGATGCATTCTTCCCCTTCCGTGATGGCGCGATGGTCGGCATCAATGAAGGCGTTTCTTCCATTATTCAACCTGGCGGTGCAATCCGTGACTGGGACGTGATTGATTGTTGCAACGAACACGATGTGGCAATGGTCTTCACTGGTCAGCGTAGCTTCCGCCACTAAGGTTTTAGCAATGCGCACTTGGACAATGATCGCACTGGTTGTCATCGCCTCGGTCTTTACCGGGTGTGTGGCGACAATGGGAAGTTATCTTGATGAAGAAGCTTTGACCGTGCAACGCCCTGTGCGGGAAACGCAGTCCTTTGACATTCCCGTGCGCTTCTTTAATGAGATGTTGCCCGATTGTTATCAACACAAAGGGCTCGGTATCATTAATGACCAAGAAACCTTCGCAAAAATGTGGGAGCTCTACGCAAAAGAGGCTACCGCATTGCCTCCCTCGATTGACTTTCGCGATTATGCGTTAGTGTTTGCCTACGATCCCAACTATTACAATCGGGTGGCAATTATCGGGTTAAATGTCTGGAAAGGCATCGCAAATCCGATAATCCGTAAGACCGATTGGAAGTTGAGCATTGAGGGCAATCCGCAAATGCGCAAAATTCGCGAGCAAGAAGGCGCAATCTTGCCGGAGCCGAAGGTAAACGTTGCCTTCTTGCAAGTGCCGAGAAATAAGCCCAATCAACGCGGCGTGACGGCCTTATTGGTCGAAGGAAATGCGAATAACGAAGATAATTGTCTCGTTATCCCGATTCCAAGTGCGCCTTAATCCGTTCAAACTATGCCGCATCGTCAACTCTCCTTTAAAGAAGCATGTGCTCGGATTCGAATTCCCGAGCAGATTTTGCGTGACGCAGTCAAGTATAGTGAAGTGCCTTTTCGTAAGCAAGGGGCAGAAGTGGTTTTTAAAGCCTCTGAATTGGATGCTTGGGCTTCTGCACGACTGCTTTCACTTAGCCCCAAAGTGCTTCAACCTGAACATGCCGCCTCTACGCGAATGTCTGTGAAAAACATTCGTGACGATATCTTGTTGCCACAATTGGTAAAGACAGAGTATATTGACCTTGATTTTACGGCAAAGACACGAAAGAGTGTAATTCGTGACTTGGTTGATAAGGCAGAATCGCTTGGTTTACTCTGTGATCCCGCTGATATGCTGGCACAACTTGAAGCGCGAGAAGAGGTTTCGTCCACTGCTTTGCCTGGTGGTATCGCCTTGCCACACCCGCATCATCCTGATCCATATCTCATTATGGAGCCCTTTATGTTGATTGCAAGGGCACGCAAAGCGGTTTGGTTTGGGGCCGATGACGATTCTCCTACGGATCTTTTCTGCCTGGTTTGTTGTAATGAAAACATGTCGCATCTGCATGTTCTGGCGCGGTTGTGCATGATGATTCGTGACACTGATATCCTTACCTCGCTTCGCGAGGCCACACAACCAGACGAGGCTTTAACCTCGCTCTTTGCTGCTGAATGCACCGTTCTCTCACGATTGCGCTAAATCACCCCAAACGCCATAAGGGCAGGGGAGGCGCTAATGAGAGAAAGTCTCATCCGTAAGGCATGTCCCAATTTAACGCTATGGCTATCCTACTCCTTAAAGTTCATGGGAAGTTAACGCCGCCCCTCAAAAAGAGTCGGCTTCAAATTGCGGCGCAAGCATGCGCAGATGCAGCAGAGCGTTGGAGTGTACCAGAGTCTCCATGGCAGGAAGTAACGGTTCATCTTGTACATGATGCGGTTAGCGCAGAGGTCAATGATGCCATTCTAGGGCATGAAGGCCCAACCGATGTGATAACACAACGCTACGAAGCGTTTCCTGGAGAGGCGCCAGGGCTCATCGGAGAACTTTACGTTAATTTGGATGAGGCGCAACGCGTCTCTGCGAAGCTCGGCACAACAACGTTTGAGGAAGAAGTTGTTCTTTATATCGCACATGGCTGTGATCATTTAACGGATGCCGACGATGCCACGCCAGAAGAACGTCGTGCGATGCGGCGGCGCGATTTACGTTGGATGCATGCCGCACTTCGTAAAGCCGATGCACAATGAAATTTAGATCAGGATTCAAACACATCTAAATCCTTGCAAAAGCTTTTGCGCAAAATATACTCAACCAAAAAAGCATCAATACGAACGAGAATTTGCTTATCCTAAAAATAAAAGTTGAATTCAACCGTGTGTAATTAGTAGCACCGACGAATTTATAGTCTGATTCATCTTCTTACATAAAAAGACCATGGCGGAATGACATAACAATTGAAAAACAAACTTAAGGTTAAATAACATCTTTTAAATATAAATCAAATGTCATTTATTTAAACAACTATTCAGAGCATTATAATCACTTCACCCAAGCAGAGTTAGAATCGTAACTTTGCTTATGCTTCCAGTGTCAACGAGAAGCCCATTAGCACAAGATTTGACGGAGGGTTTCCGTCTATGATATAATCTCTTCATACTTTCTAAATTTGCCCCATTATGGTTTGCCGACCGATGGGGCTTTTCCTTT